>DASWYL010000026.1:0-32645 GCA_036404995.1 Sphingobium sp.
TAGTTTGCTTGCCGAGGTGTATTAGCTGCGCTAGACTCTTCGGCATCGCTTCAGGAAAGCACAGGAACAATTCATGGGCATCGCCCTCATCGAAACCGCCTATATCCTCCTCAACGTCGCCTGGTGGATCATCATCGTGCAGGCCGTTCTGAGCTGGCTGATCGCGTTCAACGTGATCAACACGAGCAACGACGTGATCCGCAGCATCTGGATCGCGCTCGATAAGCTGACCGAGCCGATGTACCGGCCGATCCGCAAGATCATGCCGGATCTCGGCGCGCTCGATCTCTCGCCCATGGTGGTTCTGATCGCCATCATGATCATGCAGCGGGCGATCCTGCCGGGCATCGCCGCCGCGGTCCTCACCTGAGCCATGCCGCTGCGCCGCGATGGCGCGGACCTGCTGCTCTCGATCCGCCTGACGCCGAAATCGTCGCGCGAACGCGTCGGCGGCCTGTTCGCGGATGCGCAGGGGCAGAACTGGCTGCAGGCAAGCGTCACCGCGCCGCCCGACAAGGGCAAGGCCAATGCCGCGCTGGCCGCGCTTCTCGCCGCGACGCTCAAGCTTCCCGCATCGTCGATTTTGCTGGAGACAGGGGACACGAGCAGGCTAAAGCGCCTGCGGCTCAAGGACTGCACGCCGGCGGCCGAGGACATACTCAGACGAATCGCCAGCAAGGAGCGGAACGAGACATGACTTTGGGCAAGACGATCGACGGCAAGGCATTCGCAGACAAGCTGCGCGACAAGGTTGCGGACGGTGTTGCGAATTTCGTCGCGAAGACCGGCCGGAAGCCGGGCCTGGCGGTGGTGCTGGTCGGCGAGGATCCGGCGAGCAGCGTCTATGTCCGCTCCAAGGGCAAGGCCACGGTCGCTGCCGGCATGGAGAGCCTCGAGTTCAAGCGCCCCGCCACGATCAGCCAGGAAGAGCTGCTTGAGCTGGTCGAGGAACTGAACGGCGACCCGAGCGTCGACGGCATTCTCGTGCAGCTGCCGCTCCCCAAGCATCTCGACGATGCCGAGGTGATCGCCAAGATCGACCCCGCCAAGGATGTCGACGGCTTCCATGTCGTCAACGCCGGCAAGCTCGCCGTGGGCGATCCGACCGCGCTCGTTCCCTGCACGCCGATGGGTTGCCTCATGCTGCTCAAGGACGAGCTGGGCGACCTGTCCGGCAAGGAAGCGGTCGTCATCGGCCGCTCGAACATCGTCGGCAAGCCGATGGCCGCCCTGCTGCTCGGCGAAAGCTGCACGGTCACGATTGCGCACTCGAAGACGCATGACCTGGCCGGTGTCGTCCATCGCGCCGACATCGTGGTGGCGGCCGTGGGCCGTCCCGAGATGGTCAAGGGCAGCTGGATCAAGCCGGGCGCGACCGTCATCGACGTCGGCATCAATCGCGTGCCGGCAGACGAGGAGGGCAAGACCAAGATTGTCGGCGACGTCGATACGGCAGGCGCGATCAGCCATTGCGCCGGCATCACGCCCGTGCCCGGCGGCGTCGGCCCGATGACCATCGCCGTGCTCCTGCGCAACACGCTCGTCGCGGCCTCCGCCCGCGAAGGGCTACCGAAGCCCGAGGGCCTTTGATCCGCGCTGCTGCCCGCTTCGCGAGTGTCGCGCTCCTCGTGGGCGCGGCCGGCGCGAGCGCGCAGGCGCAGTTCGAACTGACGCCGCGCTTCGGACCGGGCAGCATCGGCCTCATGGGCAGCGCGGATCCGAGCGCCGTCGTGGCGGCCGAAATCGCGTTCGCCAAGCGCGCGCGCGACAAGGGGCAGTGGACGGCCTTCCGCGATACGGCGGACAAGGACGGGATCATGTTCCTGCCCCTGGCCACCAACGCGCAACGCTTCCTCAAGGGGCGCAAGGATCCGGCCAAGACCATCGCCTGGCAGCCGGGACGCGTCTTCATCGCCTGCGACGGCAGCTACGGCGTTTCGACCGGGCCGTGGCAACGGCCCGACGGCTCGACCGGCACCTTCATCACGATCTGGCGCCAGCAGCAGGACGGCAGCTACAAATGGGCGCTGGACTTCGGCAGCACCAAGGCTTTCGGGGCGAATGTCGCGGAAGACGGCATCGACGCCAAGATCGCCGATTGCCCGGCGCGACGGGCGCAGGGCGTCAGCCCGCCGACCGCCGGCGAGACGCCCGCGCAGGCCGACCTGCGGGAGTGGAGCGAAGGCGCGGGCCGCCGCCGGCGCCCCAAGGCGCCCAAATATGAGGTCGTCCGCATCCCCGATCCGGCGCCCGCCAATGGTGCGGGCCAATCGCGCGACGGCAGCCTGAACTGGGCCTGGACCAGCAGCGAGAAGGCGCGGACTCTCACAATCAAGATGCGCTACCAGGGCAAGGACATGACCGTCATCGACGAGCGCGTCGAAGAGAGTTCATGATCGAACTGTTCCTATCAGCCTTCGTGTCCTTCTTCGTGGTCATCGACCCGCCGGGATGCGCTCCGATCTTCTTCGGCCTGACCAGCGGTGCGACCCCGGCGCATCGCAACGCCATGGCTGTGCGGGCGGTCCTCGTCGCGACCGCCATCCTGATCACCTTCGCGTTCGTCGGCCGTCCGCTTCTCCATGTGCTGGGGATCGATCTGTCGAGCTTCCGCATCGCGGGCGGCATCATGCTGTTCTTCATCGCGCTGGAGATGGTGTTCGAGAAGCGCACACAGCGGCGCGAGGACCGGGCGCAGAAAGTCATGGAGACGCCGGAGGTCGAGGACGTTTCGATCTTCCCGATGGCCATGCCGATGATCGCCGGCCCCGGCTCGATCGCCACCGCGATGCTGCTGATGGCGCGCGCCGAGGGCATGGAAGCGAGCGCTGTCGTGCTGTCGGCGCTGCTCGCCAACCTCTTGCTGATGCTCTTCTGCCTGCTGGCGGTCGCGCCGCTGATGCGCCTGCTCGGTCAGAAGGTCGAGGCGGTCATTACGCGGGTGCTCGGCGTCATCCTTGCGGCGCTCGCCGTGCAGTTCGTGGTCGACGGGCTCAAGGGCAGTCATTTGTTCTGATGCCCCAAGAGCGCGGGCTAATTGTATCGAGCATTTCGGCCAGAAAGCTTCAGCTTCTGAGAGGATTCGGGGAACGAGGGAGAGGCATAAATTTGCCTCGCTCATCGCCTTGCCATACTACTCGACCGCGTCATTTGAGCAGCGAAATGGTCGAAATGCCGATTGCAATTAGCGCCATGATGTTAGCGGTGATTACGCCATAGGCCGGTGTCCTGCGCATCGTCTCCAGTTCGATTACGCGGCGCGTTTCAGCGTCGATTCCTCCAAGGAGAGGGCCTTTTATCAGCTCCTTCCAGGGCAGCTTGCGCGCTATCTCAGGTGTCCATGGTCCGGAAAACCACTCCTCGAAATCCTCGAATTTGTCTGACGCCGCCCGCTTTTTGGCAATATTGTCGAAGCGGTAACGCCTCCACCATTCCATCATCATCTGCCCCCATCTTTCCAAAACTGGCAAATAACCCGCCCGCTCATTATCACAGGAGTAATGAGAGACCGGAAAAGACACCTGCAGAGCTCGCTCAAGCTCTTAACGAACAAATTGAAGCACTGCGGGCCTCTTCTGTCAGCTTTGACCAGGGTAATCGCTGGGAAGCAAAACGTCTTGCCGCAGCCGCTTACGTCCTCCTGCACGATGGCGGACAGACACATTCAGTCCTGTCGCAGATTGGTAGAAAGCCGGCGATGCTAAGTACTTCCATGGGCGATGAAGGCATCTTACCGCTCGCGTTTATTCAAGGAAACATGTTCACGAACGAATTTTGGTACGCCCCAACCCTGGACGGAAAACCGGAAAGCCACAGATGGATAAAGTTCAGCAAGTGGTATGAGGAGGTCATCTTCTCCTTCGGAAGCCGAAAGCTCACTCGCAAAAACCTGATCCACATGTTTCGCAACCGCGAAGGCGGTGGGCACGTCGATCCCTATGTTAGAAATGACGACGAGACATTCTACCTGTTTCGGTACCAAGGCGCGCACACTATCTCGGTAGGCCCAAGCCAAATCACCGGCCCGACTACGCCTGAGATCGAAGCCATGTTTACCGAGGGCGATGGGATCGAACGTCCTGTCCCGTTTGGTCCTGAGGCGTCAATGCGACAAATTGCCTGGGAGATTCTCGAGAGCTTGGCGTCCAAACCTCCTAGCGCCCCTTGAGCTAGGCAGTGGCCGCCTCCGTTAGGGTATCGGCAATGTTATCGCGGCCTAGATTCCCGCTTTCGCGGGAATGACGGGGAAATATAGGCATATCCCCAATCCCAATAACTTGTCCCCACCGCCGAAACCCGGCAAAAGGGGCTGACATCCATGCCAGCGCCATCCCACCTGCCCGCCTTTCCCTGGCTCGATCTCGTGATCGTGCTCGCGCTCATCGCCTTGAACGGCCTGTTCGCGCTCTCCGAGCTTGCGATCGTCTCGGCCCGGCGGCCACGGCTGCAGGCGCTCGCCAAGGCGGGACGGCGCAGCGCGCAGGCAGCGCTCGACCTTGGCGCATCGCCTGGCCGCTTCCTCTCCACGGTCCAGATCGGCATCACCGGTATCTCGGTCCTCGCCGGTGCATTTTCGGGTGACAAGCTCGGCGGACCGCTCGGCCAATATATTGCCATAATGGGCGTTCGCCCCGAGACGGCAGAGAATGTCGGCTTCGCCATTGCGATCATCCTCACGACTTATGTGTCGCTGATCATTGGCGAGCTGGTGCCCAAGCAATATGCACTGCGCAATCCCGAGCCGATCGCCATGCTGACGGCGCCGGCCATGGTCTGGCTCGCCAAGGCGACGGCGCCGCTGGTCTGGCTGCTCGAAGGATCGACCGCGCTCATCTTCCGCCTGCTGCGGGTCCGCAAGGAATCGGCCAATCATGTAACCGCCGAGGAATTGCAGCTCATCGTCGCCGAGGCGACGCATCACGGCGTGATCGAGGAAGATGAGCGCGCGATCATCTCCGGCGTCGTGCGGCTCGCCGACCGGCCGGTGCGCGAGGTGATGACGCCGCGGACCGACGTCGACTGGGTCGATGCCGACGCGCCGCTCGACGATATTCGCGGCAAGCTGCTCGAAACGCCGCATACCCGCCTGCCGGTTGCGCGCGGCACCGTGGAAAACATCATCGGCATCATCCAGGCGCGGGACGTGATGATAACGCTGCTGCGCGGCGAGCCGGTCGATCTGGAAGCGCTGGTCCGGCCCGTGTCCATCGTGCCTGACCAGGTCGATGCCATGGACGCGCTGCGCGTGCTGCGCGAGGCCGATGTCCCGATGCTCATGGTCCACGATGAATATGGCCATTTCGAGGGGATCGTGACGCCGGCGGACCTGCTCTCCTCGATTGCTGGCGAATTTGCCTCCGATCTCGATCTCTATGAAGAGCCGATGGTGGTCGAGCGCGAGGATGGCACCCTGCTCGTCTCGGGCCAGATGGCGATCGATGCGCTAGCGGAGCGGATCGAGCTCAGACTCGACGAGGAGCGCGACTATGCGACCGTTGCGGGCTTCGCGCTGGCGGTGCTTCGCCGCCTGCCCGCGGAGGGCGACCATTTCCGCGAACAGGGCTGGCGGTTCGAGATTGTCGACATGGACGGGCGGAAGATCGACAAGCTGCTGGTAAGTGCCGAGAAAACCTGATCGTGCTCAGCTGCCACGCGGACCGGCGGGCGAGACAAGCCGATCCGGGCGGCTGCTCGCCTCGCGGCGGAAATTCAGGTTGGTGAGGCACCAGGCCCAGAACTGGTCGGATTTGGAATAGGCTTCCCAGGCCGACTGGGCATAGCCCTGCGGGTCCTCGTCGATGCGGACGGCGGGCCAGTTGGCCTGGTGCTGGCCGAGCGCGAAGCGGAAAGCCGTGAAGAGGCGGTTCATGTCCTGCTGTATGTCGGGCGTTTCCGCGAGCACCCGGTCCTGTACGATGAGGAGGCCAAGCAGACCGAGCTGTTCCGCGAACTTGCGCCGGGCCCGCACAAGATCGAGCTTGCGATCGGCATCCGATCGCCGCCCGGCAGAAACCACGGCCGCCTCCGTCTCGGCATAATGCACGAGGGCGTCATGAAGCTGTTGCGACAAGTTTATGGCCATTTTTGGCTCCTCTCACCCGTTCTTATGCCGACTGCATGTTGACGAGGGGTAAAGGGCTATCAGTTATGACGATTTATCAGGCGTTTGGCCTGGGCGCGGGTTCAGGACTGGCGATAGCGCGCCACGATTGCGGCCTCCACGCGCAGGATTTCCGCGCGGTCCGCCCGTCCGACCCGCTCGATCTCGGTTGCAGCTGAAAGGCGTTCGTCGATCTCGCGCTGCAGCAGCGCGTCTATATCGGCCTGGACCAGCGGCCGGCGCGGCATCTCATTCGAGCGGTCACCGAAGGTGCCGACATGCGCCGGCTTGAAGGCCGGATCGAGCGGGACGGACTGGGCATTGTCGACAACACCGATCAGGGCGCGCAGCACGCCTGCCTCTTCGCGGGCACGGGCCTGCATGGCCGTCTTGAGATCAGCGCGAAGGCGATCGGTAAAGGCCAGGGAGATATCCTGCGTCATGCCGTCTGGCTGGCATGCGCAAGGCATGTGCGCAAGCTGTCAGCGCGGCGGCACGGCGCGCGATCCCTTGAGCTGCTCCAAATAGATCCTGCGGAAGGCCAGCGTCGGCGCGTCGGTCCGCACCGATTTTTCATGTGCAGCCGGCGGCACTTCGCTTGGCAGCGATGTTTCGAGCACGGCCTTGTCTTCGCGGGCAATCCTGCTGTTGCTCCAGCGAAAGAAGGGATCGAGCAGGCGTGCGCGCGCGAAATTGCGAATCGTGTAGATGGTGAGGCGCGTCCGCTCGCCATCCTCGGGCGTGCACACCGCGATCATGCGCATGATCCTGCCCGGCGGATCGATGAACAGTTCCATCGCGTTGGGAAAGCGATAGTCGAGGCGGGAGGGCGGACGGTCGTTGCCGACGCGGCCAATGATCTGGGCGCCATAGGGCTGCGGTGTCCAGCTCAGGTCCATGCGCCGGTCCAGATAGGGCGCGAGAAAACGGCCAATCGTGCTCTTGTGGACGAACGGAAGGTGAGGGGAGTCGAGCATGTTCTCCATCACGCGGGTCCAGTGCACATGCCAACTCACGGACTGGCCGCAGATCACGACATCATCGCGCGTCAGTGTCTCGCTGGGCTGCGGCTCGATCGCGGGATCGAAGCCGGTGTAAAGCCAGACAAGGCCGTGTGTCTCGCGAATCGGCAGTGCCGTTGCGCCGAGCCTCTCGGTCTTTGCGTCCGGATTCCAGGGGATGTGGCAGGCGCGTCCCGTCCCGTCGAAGCGCCAGCCATGAAAGGGGCATTCGACGATCCCGTCGCGCAACTTGCCGAGCGAAAGCGCCACCCCGCGGTGGGGGCATTTGTCGATGAGCGCGGCGATCGTGCCGTCGGCATTGCGAAAGAGCAGGATGCGCTCGCCCGCGACCTTGAGGCTTACGAGGGCGCCCGGCGCGATATCGCTGCCTTGGGCAGCGATGATCCAGAGATTGGCGAAACCGTCGAACATGCCCCCAGACTGGCGGCATTCCTGCGGTCCGTCCATCTGTCAAATCGGACAGTGCGGTTGCTCGCGAACGTGCCGCGTCAGCCGCGCTCGGCTTCGCGCGCCACCTCCCGCCAGCCGATATCGCGCCGGCAGAAGCCACCGGGGAAGCCGATCTTGTCGACCAGGGCATAGGCGGCGGCCTGTGCCTGGGTGACACTGTTGCCCGTGGCGGTGGCGCAAAGTACCCGGCCGCCGTTGGAGACTAGCGCACCGTTCCTCAGCGCCGTACCGGAGTGGAAGATCACGCTGCCGTCCGCGGCGAGCGGCAGGGAAATCGGCGAGCCCCTTTCAGGCGTGCCGGGATAACCATTGGCGGCCAGCACGACCGTCAGCGCCGCGATGTCGGCCATGGCGGGCGGCGGTGCATCGGCAAGGCGGCCTTCGGCGGTCGCGAGCAGCAGATCGACCAGGTCGCCCTTCAGGCGCATCATCAGCACCTGGCATTCCGGGTCGCCGAAGCGGCAATTATACTCGATGAGCTTTGGTCCCTCCGGCGTCAGCATGAGGCCGGCGAAGAGCACGCCGCTATAGGGTGTGCCGCGCGCGGCCATGGCGGCGACGGTCGGGCGGATGATCTCGTCCATCACGCGGGCGCGCAGGTCCGGCGTCAGCACCGTGGCGGGGCTGTAGGCGCCCATGCCGCCGGTGTTGGGGCCGGTATCGCCATCGCCGACGCGCTTGTGATCCTGCGCCGATCCGAACGGGACGACGGTCACGCCGTCGGTCAGCGCGAAGAAGCTTGCCTCCTCGCCGGTCATGAACTCCTCGATGACGACTTCGGCGCCGGCACTGCCGAAACCGCCGTCGAACATGTCGGCGATCGCGGCTTCGGCTTCGGCGCGCGTCTCGGCAATGACGACGCCCTTGCCGGCGGCGAGCCCGTCCGCCTTGATCACGACGGGCAGGCCGAAGTCGGCGAGCGCGGCGAGGGCTTCAGCCTGGCTGGCTGAGCGGACATAGCGGGCAGTGGGGATGCCGGCCTCGATGCAGAGATCCTTGGTGTAGCCCTTCGAGCCTTCGAGCTGGGCGGCCGTCTTGCTCGGGCCGAAAACGGGGATGCCGTCGGCGCGCAGCGTGTCGGCAATGCCGTCGACCAGCGGCGCCTCGGGCCCGACGACGACGAGGCCGATGTCATGCGCGTCGCAAAAGGCGATCACGGCCTTGTGGTCGGTGAGATCGAGATCGGCCAGTTTCGCATGATGGGCTATTCCAGGATTGCCCGGCGCGGCATAGAGCGCGGTGCAGCGCGGCGATTGCGCCAGCTTCCAAGCGAGGGCATGCTCGCGACCGCCGCCGCCCAGCAGAAGGATGTTCATGGCGCAGGATTCCATCGAAGAAGAGGATATGTCGGGCCGCCTGTTAGCGCAGGAACGGCAGGGCGACAATCTTGCGCCTTTGACCGTTTCGGAACTTTCGAATCTGCTGAAACGCACGGTCGAGGACCGCTTCGGCCATGTGCGAATCCGCGGCGAGATCAGCGGGTTCAAGCGGGCTGCCTCGGGACATGTCTATCTCAGCCTCAAGGACGAGTCGGCAGTCATCGACGGCGTGATGTGGAAAGGCGGAGCTACGCGCCTGGCCTTCGCGGCGCAGGACGGCATCGAGGTGATCGCCACCGGCAAGCTGACCACCTATCCCGGGCGCAGCAAATACCAGGTCGTCATCGAGAGCATGGAGCTGGCAGGGGAAGGCGCGCTCATGCAGCTTTTCGAGCGGATGAAGGCGCAGCTTGCCGCGGAAGGGCTGTTCGATCCGGCCAAGCGCCGCCCGATCCCGATGCTGCCGAAGGTCATCGGCGTGGTGACGTCGCCCACCGGCGCCGTCATCCGCGACATTCTGCACCGCCTTGCCGATCGCTTTCCCAGCCATGTCCTGGTCTGGCCGGTGCTCGTGCAGGGCGACGGCGCGGCAGCACAGGTCGCCAACGCAGTGCGCGGCTTCGGCGCGATCCGGCCGGGCGGCCCTGTTCCGCGCCCCGACGTGCTGATCGTCGCGCGCGGCGGCGGCTCGATCGAGGATCTCTGGGCGTTCAACGAGGAAGTTGTCGTGCGCGCGGTCGCGGCCTCGCCGATCCCGGTCATCTCGGCGGTTGGGCACGAGACAGACACGACACTCTGCGATTTCGCGGCGGATCTGCGGGCTCCGACGCCGACCGCCGCGGCGGAAATGGCCGTGCCGGTACGCGCGGAACTGCTGGCCTACGTGGCCGAGCAGCAGGCGCGCATGGGCCGCTGCGTCGCGCGCAACATGGAGCGGGCGCGCGAGCGGCTCGAGGCCCAGCGGCGGCTGCTTCCCCGTCCCGACAATCTGCTGGGTCCGGCGCGGCAGCGGGCCGACGACCTTGCCGAGCGGCTGCGGCGGGGGCTGGCGCACAGGCTGGCGGTGGCCAGGCATGAGCTCGCCGATGTTTCCGGCGCGCTACGCCCTGCATTGCTGCGCGCACAAGTCGCGCGCGGCGAAGAGCGGCTTGCCCGTGTGCGGCTGGCGCCTGCACTCGTCCAGCGCCGCGTCGCCGACGCTTCGCAACGGTTCGACTCGCTCTTACGCCTCTTTCAGTCGCTCGATCCGGACGCGCCGTTGTCGCGCGGCTTTGCCCGCGTGATGGCCGGCGATGTTCTGGTGCGCAGCAGCACGGAAGCCCGAGCGGCCGGCCGCGTAACGCTCAAATTCGCCGATGGCGAAATTGCCGCAGTCACCGGCGAAGGCGTTGCGCCGACACAGGCCGCGCCGCCGCGGCCCAAACGTGCCGATCCCCGGCCTGGCCAGTCCGACCTGTTCGAATGACGGCCCATCTTCCGTTCAGCTTGGCATGATAATATCGGTCTCATGATTTTCACGCGCCGCACTTTCGTTTCCGGACTCATGGCACTGCCGATTGCGGGCCGTGCAATCGCGGAAGAGACAAATCCCTTCCAACTCAGTGGACCCGCGCGCCAGGGCGCAGCGCTTCGCGGCACGGTCCCGCACGACACGATGTTGCTCATGCTCGGGGACCTGCGCATCGATTTTGCCCATGACGGGCGTTTCATCATCGCGTTCGATCGCGACGCCGGCCCGGAGGCGCTGCTGCGGGCCGAGACGCAGCAGGACCTCGTCATCGAGCAGCGGCTCACCGTGGCGCCTGGCAACTGGGATATCGAGCAAGTCGATGCGCCACTGCTGGGCGGGGCGCAAAGCAGCGAGGAGTTCCAGAGGCTGCGAGCGGGTGAACTGGAGCAGATCGCTGCCGCGCGGGCGGTGCACAGCGACAGCGAGGGCTGGCGGCAGGGCTTCATCTGGCCGGTCAAGGCGCGGATTTCAGGGCGTTTCGGCTCCCAGCGCATCTATCGCGGGACGCCCGCAGCCTATCATAGCGGCGTCGATCTCGCCGGCGGTCGCGGTACGACCTATATGGCGCCGGCTGACGGCGTCGTGGTGCTCGCGGCCGACCACCCCTTCACGCTTGAGGGCAATCTTCTGATCGTCGACCATGGCGAAGGGCTGAACAGCGCGTTCCTGCACAGCGACAAGCTGCTGGTGAAGCTGGGGGACAAGGTCAGGCAGGGCCAGCCCCTAGGCCAGATCGGCGCGACCGGACGCGTGAGCGGGCCGCATCTGCACTGGGCGGCAAAGTGGGGCCAAGCGCGAATAGACCCCATGACACTTGTTGAGCCTTGAAGCGGTCTTTCAGCAACATTGTTGCTTTGATTCCACGGAGCTGCGGTTCCGCCCCTCTCACGATTGATTGCACAGCGTGCATTTCTGTGCGGTCGTTCAGGACCTCTCAGGACACTGTTGCGACAGCCTAATTGTCTAATTTTAAGCAAAGGCTGCGTCGATTGACGTTCACGTAAACGATAATGACAAAAGATAACGAAGCGTTGTAATTATATATTGCGGCGCACGATTTTTGGCCGTTTCCTTCATCTTCCGTTCATGTTGCTCAAATGTGACATAAATGCGCAAAAGCGGAGACAGCGCGGGCCTCCAGCGCTTTACAGCCGCCTTCGCAACCGCAAGAAATTCCTTATCACGCGGTTAAAGCCGGGATCCAAAGGGGCTTTGGGTCCTCGGTCGCGTTTCGAGGGAGTTCGCAATGAAATCGAATGAATCCAAGGCACTGGGTGCCCTGAGCGCGCCGCTGCGCGCTATGGCGCTGGTGAGCACTTCCGTTACGGCAATGGCGCTTTTCTCGGCGCCTGCGCTCGCTCAGAACAATACGACTCAGCCGCAGGCGGCGAGCGCCGAGGAAGACGAACCCGCTATCGTCGTCACCGGCTCCATCCTGCGCCGGACCGATCGCGAGACCGTCTCGCCGATCACCACCCTGTCGGCCGAGACGCTCGAGGCCCGCGGCATCAACACCGCGGCCGAGGGCCTGCAGCGCATCGCCGCGAACGGCTCGGGTGCGGTGTCGGAAGGCTGGAACAACGGCAATAACTTCGCTGCCGGCGGCAACGCCGTCTCGCTGCGCGGCCTGACCGTGCAGAAGACGCTCACCATCTTCGACGGCCTGCGCATGGCGCCCTATCCGGTCGCCGACGACGGTCACCGCAACTTCGTCGACCTCAACACCATTCCCGACGCCATCATCGACCGGATCGACGTCCTGAAGGACGGCGCTTCGTCGACCTACGGCGCTGACGCCGTCGCCGGCGTGGTCAACGTCATCACCAAGAAGCAGGTCGTTGGCCTGCACGCCAATCTGTCGGCCGGCATTTCTGGCCGCGGCGATGGCGAGGAATATCGCGCTGACGTTACTGTCGGCGTGGGCGACCTCAAGGAGCAGGGCTTCAACATCTACGTCACCGGCATGTACCGGAAGAACGAAGAGATTTGGGCCCGCGATCGCGACTATCCGTTCAACACCGGCTACCTGTCCAACATCTGCGACGGCGCCGGTCACTGCATGGCGACGCCGACCCGCTGGTACAGCTTCGGCGTCAATGCTGACGGAACGCTCGGCGGTTCGACCATTCCGGTCGCGCCGATCGTCGCGCCGGCCACTGCCGCCAACGCGCGCAACGGCCTCTATCAGCTGCTGAACACCAACTGCGGCGAATTCGGTTCGCAGCCGGTCACGCTTCCGGCCTCTGCCGCAGGCACGACCTACCAGAACAACCTCTGCCAGATCGACATGAAGAAGGCTTACCAGACGATCCGTCCGAAGACGGAACGTTATGGCTTCTCGGTTCGTGCCACGGCTCAGGTCAGCGACACGATCGAAGCCTATGTCGCCGGCAATTACATGTTCGGCAACACCTACACGCAGCTGACGCCGGCTGCCTGGCCGAACCAGACGCCGCCGCCGAGCGCCGCGACCTGGACCTCTGTCATCCTGCCGGTCTATGTCTGCTCCGCAGGTACCGCGACGTTTGCCAACAACTTCAACGTCAGCAGCGGTTGTACCGCAGCGAATGGCGCGCTGAACCCCAACAACCCGTTCGCGGCTTCGGGCCAGACCGCCATCATCCGTGGCCGTTACGACCTGCCGCAGACCGTCGAGACCAACGCCCGTGCGCTGCGCGGCGCGGCTGGCGTCGCCGGTACGTTCGGTGCCAGCGACGATTGGGGCTTCAAGGTCGATTTCACAGCATCGCAGGTGAAGCTGGACCGCATCAGCGCCAACTACATCATCCCGCAGCGCCTCGCGGACAAGATCGCGACGGGCGAATATAATTTCGTCCATCCGAGCCAGAACACGCAGGCGGTGCGCGACTATGTGGCGCCGATCAACAAGAAGTCGTCGACGTCCGACCTGTGGCAGATCAGCGCCACCCTGACCCATTCGCTGTTCGAGCTGCCCGGTGGCACCGTCGAAGCAGCCGTGGGCGTGGCCTACCGCAAGGAGTCGATCAACGACCAGTCGGCGAACCCCGAAAACCTGGCGCATCCCTACGAGCGTCCGTTCACGATCAACGCGGTCGGCGCCGTCGGTTCGCGTAACGTGAAGTCGGCCTACTACGAAATCGGTGCTCCGATTATCGACACGCTTGAAGTCAACGCGTCGGGCCGTTTCGACAAGTACTCGTCGGGCCAGGAGAATTTCTCGCCGAAGTTCGGCGCGACGTTCAAGCCGATCAAGCAGGTCCTGCTGCGCAGCACCTGGTCGAAGGGTTTCCGTATCCCGTCGTTCAACGAGGCCTTCGGTCTCCCGACGACCGGCTACACGACGCTGTCGATCAACTGCACGACCTATGCTGCCTTCTGCGCGGCGCACGGCAACAACACCTATGCGACCGGTCAGTACAGCCTTGGTCGTACCTCGGTGGGCAATCCGGGACTGTCGCCCGAAAAGTCCACCAGCTGGACCCTGGGCGCTGTGGTTGAGCCGATCCGTGGCGTGAGCTTCTCGATCGACTATTTCAACATCAGCGTGAAGGACACGATCGGCAACATCTCGGCTGCCGACCAGAACGCGGCGCTCGATGCCTACCTCAAGAACGGCACCCTGAATGCCGTTCCGGGTGTGACGGTCGTCGCGGCCAACAACGATCCTCAGTTCCCGACGGCACGTGCACTCCCCGGCTTCATCCAGTTCTCGTTCACGAACGCGGACCAGGAGAAGGTGGAAGGCATCGACTTCGGAGTCGAGGTCAACCAGAAGCTCAGCTCCTCGCTTAAGTGGGTCAGCTCGTTCGAAGCGTCCTACCTGATCAACTACTCGGTCATCCGCAAGGACGGCACGGTTGAGAAGTATGACGGCTCGCTCAGCCCCTGCGACTATACCTCGTGCTCGGGTTCGCCCAAGTGGCGCGGTTCGTGGCAGAACAGCCTGACCTACGACCGCTTCACGACCACGGCGACCGTCTACTATACCGACGGCTATGACCTGGCGTCGGTCGACTACGGCGGCATCCCGGGCGACTGCGTCGGCAGCATCGGTGCATCGGTCGTGGCCTACAAGGGCACGAGCATCCCGGTTTCCTGCCGCACGGGCGCGCAGTGGAACGTGGACCTTGCGTTCAACTTCAAGCTGAACAGCAAGTTCTCGCTCTATGCGAACATCCTGAACGCCTTCAACATCGCACCGAAGTTCGATCCGTCCGCGGCTTACTCGATCTTCCAGTACAACCCGGCATGGGGTCAGCCGAACATCGTCGGCCGCTACTTCCGCGTCGGCGTGAAGGCCGACTTCTAAGTCGACCTGCGATCATGAAAACGGGAAGGGCGGCCATTGGCCGCCCTTTTCATTTGCCTCCACTACTTTGGTGGAGAAATGCCGAACGCGATCTAGTCGCCGAGCACCGTATCAAAAGCGATCGTCATGCGCTCGCCGCGCGGGAAGGGGCGCGTCCCGTGCCACATGAAGGACGGGAAGAGCACGAGGCGGCCAGCCTTGGGCTCGATCATCTGCAACGGGCCAAGGCCCGTGCGCAGGCATTCGGGCGGCTCGCCGATGGTCAGCCAGCCGCTGTGGCCGG
This sequence comes from Sphingobium sp., assembly GCA_036404995.1. Lineage (GTDB taxonomy): Bacteria > Pseudomonadota > Alphaproteobacteria > Sphingomonadales > Sphingomonadaceae > Sphingobium. The sequence goes on from DASWYL010000026.1 coordinate 14,976, forward strand.
TCTGGCGCGGATCCTGCGGATAGGTGACATAAAAGGCCGAGCTGATCGTGCCCTGCGGATGGAAATGGCTGACATGAAAGCCGCCATCGACGAGCCGGACGGACCAGCTGTCCGAGAACCGGAAGCGCGACCGGTCACGGCCGAGCAGTGGGTGCGCGGCATCCATCGGCGGCAGCGCATCGATATGGGCCCGAACCGCGCGGCGGAAGAGTTCGCGGATCTGGCGGATTTCGGGATCGTCATGCCGGAAGATCCTGCCTGCCGTCTGGGTACCGCCACGCAGCGACTGGTCGAACGGGTGATAGCGCGCGACGTGAAGCGCGCGCAGTCGCGTCGCGAGGGCGCTTATGGCGTCGGCGGAAATATCGAGATCGATGGTGCGCACGAGGCCGGGCCGGTGGACCAGCCAGTCGTGGCGGCTGTCGCCGGTGAGGCGCCAGGCCGTCGCGAGCAGGCCCCAGGCGCCCTGGTGGCGCGGATACCGGTTGACGAACGCCTCGGCCAGCGTCGCTGCCTGCGTGGCGTCGCCCTTGCGGATGAGATGCCGGACATGCGGCAGCGACAGGAGGCCGCCCTGGCTGGCGGCACGCTGGAACTGGCGGTCGGCGCGTTCGAGATCGTCGGTCTCGCTCGCCGTGATGGCCTCGATGAGCGAAAAGAAGAGATGGTCGCCATGCTGCGCGCGCAGCTGCGGGATGATCGCATCGACCTTGGCGTGGCGTCCGGCTTCGCTCAGCTGGCGTACGCATGATGTGACCAGCGCGATATCGTCGCCGGCATCGCGGATCGTATCGGTCAGGAACTGTTCGAAGGCCGCGATCGACCCGGTCTGAGAGAGGAGCTGGGCCATGACCACATGGCCCTCCACCCAGTCCGGATGCGCTTCCAGCAGGCTACCGACTGCGCCCAGGGCCCGGTCGGCATCGCCCTGCTCGAACTGGAAGACGGCATCGACAAGCTGCTGGTCGCGGGCGATTTCGCCCGCCATGTCCTGCGCCGCCTTGAGCGCGTCCTCGGCGTCCAGGTCGGGTATGAGCGCCGAACGCAGGTCCGCCGTCTTTGCAGCGCTCAGTTGAGACGCAAGCTGCACATTCACTGGCCAACGCGGCGTGAATTGCTTGGACGGCCTTCCCACGGTCATACCCGCCAAGGACGACCGATTTCAGCGAAACTTTAGCGCCGCGTCCCAGATTTCCTAGGAAACGCCGAGCTTTAGCGCTCCATCGCCTTCGTCGATCTTCACCGTCGCGCCGTCGGGCACTTCACCGCGCAGGATCAAGTCGGCGAGCGGGTCCTGCAGATAGCGCTGCACCGCGCGCTTCAGCGGCCGCGCGCCATAGACCGGATCATAGCCGACCCGGCCCAGCCAGGCGCGCGCGGCATCCGTCAGGTCGAGCGTCACCTTGCGGTCCTTGAGCAGCTTGGCGACGCGAGCGACCTGGATGTCGACGATCGGCCCCATATGCTCCGCAGCGAGGCGGTGGAACAGGATGATTTCGTCGAGGCGATTGAGGAATTCCGGGCGGAAATGGGCGCGGACGACATCCATCACCTCATTCTCGACCTTCTCGACCGGCTCGTCGTCGGCGAGGCCGGTGAGATACTGGCTGCCAAGGTTCGAGGTCAGCACGATGATCGTGTTGGTGAAATCGACCGTGCGACCCTGCCCGTCGGTCAGGCGCCCGTCGTCGAGCACCTGCAGCAGGATGTTGAACACGTCGCCATGAGCCTTCTCGACCTCGTCGAACAGCACGACCTGATAGGGCCTGCGACGGACCGCCTCGGTCAGCACGCCGCCCTCCTCGTAGCCGACATAGCCGGGAGGCGCGCCGATCAGGCGGGCGACCGAGTGCTTCTCCATGAACTCGCTCATGTCGATGCGGACCATCGCGTTGTCGTCGTCGAACAGGAAGCCCGCGAGCGCCTTGGTCAGCTCGGTCTTGCCCACACCCGTGGGGCCGAGAAACAGGAAGCTTCCGAGCGGCCGGTTCGGGTCCTGCAAGCCCGCGCGCGAGCGGCGCACGGCGGTAGACACGGCCTTGACGGCGTCCTTCTGACCGATGACGCGACGCCCAAGCGTCTCTTCCATCGTGAGCAGCTTCTCGCGCTCGCCGGTCATCATCCGCTCGACCGGAATGCCGGTCCAGCGGGCGACGACGCCGGCAATATCCTCGCTGGTCACTTCCTCGCGCAGCATCGCGCCTGCAGCGGCGCCTGCCGCCTCGGCAAGCTGCTTCTCGAGCTGGGGAATGGTGCCGTATTGGAGCTCACCCGCCTTGGCGAGGTCGCCCGAGCGCTGCGCCTGGTCGAGCGCGATGCGCGCGGCGTCGAGCTGCTCCTTGATCTTGCTCTCGCCAGCGATCTTGTCCTTCTCGGCCTGCCAGCGCGTGGTCAGCTCGGCGGACTGCTGCTCGAGATTGGCGAGATCCTCTTCCAATGCGGCAAGGCGGTCCTTGCTGGCCTGGTCAGTCTCTTTTTTCAGCGCCTCCCGCTCGATCTTGAGCTGGATGATGCGCCGGTCGAGATTCTCGATCTCCTCAGGCTTGGATTCGACCTCCATGCGCAGGCGGCTGGCGGCCTCGTCCATGAGGTCGATCGCCTTGTCGGGCAGGAAGCGGTCTGTGATATAGCGGTTGGAGAGTGTCGCAGCCGAAACCAGCGCGCTGTCGGTGATCCGCACGCCGTGGTGAAGCTCGTATTTCTCCTTGAGACCGCGCAGGATCGAGATCGTGTCCTCGACCGTCGGCTCGCCGACGAAGACGGGCTGGAAGCGCCGCTGGAGGGCCGGGTCCTTCTCGACATGCTTCCGATATTCGTCGAGCGTGGTCGCGCCGATGCAATGCAGCTCGCCGCGCGCGAGAGCAGGCTTGAGCAGGTTCGAGGCGTCCATAGCGCCTTCCGATTTGCCCGCGCCGATCAGCGTGTGCATCTCGTCGATGAAAAGGACGATCTGGCCCTCGCCGGCCTTCACTTCGTCGAGCACGCCCTTGAGGCGCTCCTCGAATTCACCGCGATATTTGGCGCCCGCGATCAGGCTGCCCATGTCGAGCGCCATCAACGTGCGGTCCTTGAGCGTATCGGGCACGTCGCCATTGGCGATGCGCAGGGCGAGTCCCTCGGCGATCGCGGTCTTGCCGACGCCCGGTTCGCCGATCAGCACCGGATTGTTCTTGGTGCGGCGGGCGAGAATCTGGACGGTGCGGCGGATCTCCTCGTCGCGGCCAATGACCGGATCGAGCTTGCCTGCCTTGGCGGCCTCGGTGAGATCGCGCGCGAACTTCTTGAGCGCGTCATAGCGGTCCTCGGCGGACGCCGTATCGGCCGTCTTGCCCTTGCGCAGTTCGTTGATCGCGCCGTTGAGCGCCTCGGCCTTGGCGCCAGCCGCCTGCAATGCCTTGCCGGCTGAGGTGTTAAGGGAGAGGGCAAGCGCAACCAGCAGCCGCTCGACGGTCACATAGCTGTCGCCGGCTTTCTGGGCGATCTGCTCGGCCTGGTCGAGAACACGCACGGAGTCATTGTTAAGGCCTGGCGTCTGTTGCGCGCCGCCGCCCGAGACGGACGGGATCTTGCTCAGCGCAAGATCGGTCTCGCTCAGCGCTCGGGCCGGATCGCCGCCGGCGGCGCGGATGAGGCCGCTGGCCATGCCCTGCTCGTCCTCGAGCAGCGCCTTCAGAAGATGCTCCGGCGCGATCTGCTGATGGTTCATCCGGATCGCGACGGTCTGCGCGCTCTGGAGGAAGCCCTTGGCGCGGTCCGTGAATTTTTCGAGGTTCATGTTGAGAAGCTCTCCCTTTCGCGCCCAGAGATAGTGTTGCACATAAGCAACACAAGGGGTCTCGCCTCTTTTACTTGGGAGTTCCTCATCCGTGCAACAAGTAGGGCGCCGGAAAAGGCGCGGACAGACAGCCGGCCCCTATTTTGCAGACGGTGCGCGTGCCGCCTTGGGCGCGAACAGGTCGCCGAAGAAATCGCCCTGGTACCAGAGCGGCGGCGTGTCGCCGTCGGCCATGGCGCGGGTGACGCGGTAATTGGCCTCGGCGAAGCGCGCGCCCGCTCGCCAGTTGATCGCCTGCCTCATGTCGTCGCCTGGCTGGTGGTAGCGGTTGGTAAGGAAGTCGGTCCACGCCGCTTCGCCGCCATTGGCATAGCCGGTGACAAGGAACACGGCCGGAACGCCCCGCTTCACAAAGGCATAATGGTCCGAGCGCACGAAGATATTGTCCTGCGGCATCGGATCGGCCGCCAGCGAGACTTGCATCGGCGCGGTTGCGCGCGTGACGATCTGGCCGATGCTCGAATGATCGGCACCGAAAGCGATGACATCGGTGAAGGGATAGAGCAGGACCGGCATGTCGAGATCGACGTTGCCCGCGATCCGCTCGATTGGCACGGTCGGGTGATTGGCGAAATATTCGGCGCCGAGCTTGCCCTTCTCCTCGGCCGTGGTGATCAGGAAAAGCAGCGAGCGGCGTGGCGCCACCTTGTCCTGCGCCATGGCGTGCGCGACCTCGATCGTCGTCGCCGTGCCGGCGGCATTGTCGAGCGCGCCGTTGTAGATGCGGTCCTTGTCCGCCGGATCGCCAGGTTTTGGGTCGCTCAGGCCAAGATGATCGAGATGGCCCGAGAGGACGATGAACTTGTCCGCCAGAGCAGGGTCGCTGCCCGGCAGCATGGCCACGACATTGGGACTGGTGATGCGGCTCGCCCGGCTCTGGACAAAGATTCGGGCACTGGTCTTGAGCGGGAAGCCCTTGGGGATGCCGCCCTTCTTCGCGGCGATGGCGCGCAGCTTGGCGAGCGTCTGCGGCGTGCCCGCGAACAGCGCCTCGGCCGCCTTGTCGCTGACGCTCGCACTCGCCCGGACCCCCGGCGCTTCTTCATTCGGCACACCCTGCGGGCTGACCCAGCCGTAGCTGGTCGGGCTGGTCATGCGAAGTCTGCGATCCCAGCTTCGCGTTCTGGCCGAGAGCAGCGTGTCCACCGAGATCACGCCGATCGCACCCCTTGCCTGCGCCATCTGGCCTTTGGTGGCCAGGAAGTAGGCACCTTCCTCGCTTGGCAGGCCATCGGGATAGCCGCGAAGGACGACCACGATTTTCCCCCGGACGTCGAGTCCTGCATAATCGTGCAGGCCGAGGCGATCATTCTCGATGCCAAAGCCGACGAAGACCAGCGGCGCGGTGATGTCGAGCACGGGCTCGCGCGCGTTGAGGGAGACGAGGCTGTCGACACCATAGTCGAAGGTCGTGCTCCCGGCCGGGCCGGTGACCGTCACGCCAGCGGGCGCATCGACGCGCTCGGTCTTCTGGAAGGTGACGCGCTGGAACCAGCTGCGGCTGCCATCGGGGTTCACATCTCCCATGGGCTTGAGGCCCAGCGCCGCAAACTGTTGGGCGACGTAGCGTGCCGCGATCTCGTGGCCACGCGTCCCGGTGTCGCGCCCTTCGAGCAGGTCGTCGGAAAGGAAGGCGACATGAGCCTTTACCCGCTCGGGGGAAAAGCGCGGATCGAGCGGTAGGCTGTTTTCATCGATCACGGGCGCAGCGGCGGCCGCAGCACCTGTGACAGGCCGTTCGGGCGCGTCGTGGGCGGCGAGAGGCGGGATGGCGAGGAAAAGGGCGGCGAGGAACGCCAAGGACTTGGCACGGGGAAGCATCGGGCAACCTTGTAGATTTTCTTGAAGGGGGAGTGGGCGGTCTAGCAAGGGCAGAGGCGCTGTCCAGCCCATTAAGTGCATTGCACAGCGAAGGCGCTTGGCTATGGTCTGGCGCATCCGCCCCCTCCGGCGCCTGGCGAGCGCAGACCTGTTCTCGGGAGAGACGCATGACCCGCATCCTTGGCCGTTTCGCGCTGGGCACTGCCATGGGCGTGCTGGCGCTGGCCGGCCTCGCCGCCCAACCGCTGGGCGCGAAGACAGCCCCCAAGGCGCCGGCAGCCAAGGCTGCGCCTGCCGTCAAGCCTGCGCCGCTGGCCGAACTCGTGAAGGCGGTGGACATTCCCTACGAGCAATTCACGCTGGCGAACGGCCTGCGCGTCCTCGTCCACACCGATCGCAAGGTGCCCGTGGTCGGCGTCACGGTCTATTATCGCGTCGGCTCCAAGAACGAGCCCAAGGGCAAGACAGGCTTTGCCCATCTTTTCGAGCATCTGATGTTCAGCGGGTCGGAGAATGTGCCCAATTTCGACAATCCGCTGACCGAGGCGGGCGCCAGCAACAATGGCTCCACCTCCTATGATCGCACCAACTATATCGAGGTGGTCCCCACCGGCGCGGTCGACCTCGCGCTCTTCATGGAAGCCGATCGCATGGGCCGACTGCTCGGCGCAGTGACGCAGGCCAAGCTCGATGCGCAGCGGGCCGTGGTCCAGAACGAGAAAAGACAGGGTGACAACCAGCCCTTCGGTCTCGTCGACTATGCGATCACCGCCACCCTGTTCCCGGCCGACCACCCCTATGGCCATGATGCGATTGGATCGATGGCCGATCTCGACGCAGCAAGCCTCGACGATGTGAAGAACTGGTTTCGCAGCAATTACGGCCCGAATAACGCAATCCTGGTGCTGGCCGGCGACATCGACGCCGCAACCGCAAAAGCCAAGGTCGAGAAATATTTCAGCGCCATTGCGGCCGGACCTGCGGTCCAGCCCGTCGTCGCGCCCATCCCGACACTGCCGAAGCGCATCGACAAGGTGATGAAGGATCAGGTCGCCACGACGCGGCTTTACCGGGCCTGGGCCGTGCCCGGCATCAACGATCCCGAAGGCGTTTCGCTCGATATTGGTGCGACCGTTCTGGGTGGCCTCTCCAGCTCGCGCCTGGACAATATCCTGGTCCGCAAGGAACAGCTCGCCGTTTCGGTCACCTCCTATGTCATGGGCCTTGAGCAGGGTGGGCAGTTCGTCGTCACGGTGGACGTGAAGCCCGGCGTGGATCCTGCTGTCGTGTCGAAGCGCCTCGACGCCATCATCGCCGAGCTGATTGCCGAGGGGCCCACGGCAGACGAAGTTCTGCGCGTGGCGACGCGAGAGGTGTCCAGCGAGATTTCGGGCTTGGAGGTGGTCGGCGGTTTCGGCGGCAAGGCGTCGACCCTCGCGGAGGGCCTGCTCTATTCGAACGATCCGGCGCACTACAAGAAGTACCTGGCCCAGCTTGCCGGCGCGACACCCGCGAGCGTCAAGGCTGCGCTTCAGAAATGGATCACGCGGCCGGCCTTCGCGTTGCGCGTCGATCCGGGTGAGCGCGATGCCTATGACGAAGCCCTGGTCGGCGCGCCGGGCGCGGCGAAGGAAGGCGTCGAGGTGGTGCCGCCCGCCCCGACCATCGCCATGCCGCCTGTCGAGCCCAACCCCAATGTCGACTTCCCGACGGTGGAGACGGCCAGTCTCTCCAATGGCATCAAGGTGCATCTGGCGCGACGGACGGCGATTCCCGCGGTGCAGGTCGCGATGCGCTTCGACGCCGGCACGGCGGCCGATCCCAAGGACAAGGCGGGGATTGGCCGGCTCATGCTCGCGCTCCTCGAGGAGGGGACCACGAGCCTCAACTCGGTCCAGATCGCCGAGCAGGAGGAGCGCCTCGGTGCCGATATCTCGACGGGCCAGAGCATGGACGGCACTGGCGTATCGCTCTTCGCGCTGAAGGCCAATCTGGCGCCCTCGCTCGATCTCTTTGCCGATATCGTGCGCAATCCCGCCTTTGCACCGGCGGAGGTGGAGCGCCTGCGCGCAGTCCAGCTCACCGGCATCGCCCAGCAGAAGACGCAGCCTGCGGGCCTTGCCGGGCGCGCGATCATGCAGCTCATCTACGGCAAGGCGCATCCCTATGGCGTGCCCAGCGGCGGTATTGGCGACACCGACACGGTGAAGGCCATCACGCCGGCCGACCTGCACCGCTTCCATGACGGCTGGCTGTCTCCGGGCAAGGCGACGATCTTCGTGGCCGGCGACACGACGCTCGCGGAGATGTTGCCGCTGCTCGAGGCACGCTTCGGCAAATGGCCGACCAATCGCATGGCGGTGCCGATCAAGGATTTCTCGGTTCCGATTCCGCCTGCCAAGCCGGGCATCTTCCTCATCGACCGGCCGCAATCGCCGCAGTCGATGATCCTCGGCGCGTTCGTCACAACCGCGAAGGGCGGCGACGACCTCGTCGCCTTCGAGGCCGGCAACACGATCCTCGGTACCGACTTTCTCTCGCGCCTCAATGCCGACATCCGCGAGACGCGCGGCTGGTCCTATGGGGTCAACGGCTATCTGTCGACGCGCCTCAACCGCAGTCCATATGTCGTGCAGGCGCCCGTCCAGGCCGACCAGACCGGCCCCGCGATCGCCGCGATGCTGGGCGACATCAGGGATTTCATTGGTCCCAAGGGCCTGACTCCCGCCGAGTTCAACAAGGTGGTGAAGGGGAATATCGCAGCCCTGCCAGGTGCTTATGAGACGAACGGGGCGGTGGTCGGCCAGATGCAGGCAGACGCGGTCTACGGACGGCCGTTCGACTATGTCGAGAGCTTGGCCAGGCGCTATGCCGCGCTGACCATTCCCTCGACGGACGCGGCGGTTCGGGCACTGATCGATCCGGCCAAGTTCAGCTGGGTGGTTGTCGGCGACAAGGCCCAGATCGAAGGACAGTTGAAGGCGCTGGGCATGCCGGTCACGCAGATCGACAGCAATGGCGACCCGGTGAAATAAGGAGAAAGACGATGGCAGATGTTGATGGCGCCTATGATTGCATGACCAAGACGCCGATGGGCGACCAGCCGAGCGTGTTCACGGTGATCAGCAGCGGCGACCGCTTCAACGGCACTAATGCCGGGCCGCTCGGGTCGCTCGACGTCAAGGATGGCAAGGTGGACGGGAACCGGCTCACTTGGGTCATGGACATGACCATGCCGATGCCGATGACGCTGACCTGCGAGGCGATCGTCAACGGCGACAAGCTGACCGGCACGATCGATGCCGGCGCCTTCGGCACGCTGGCGATGACGGGGACGAAACGGGCCTGAACGACCCCTATCCGTCACCCTGAACCTGTTTCAGGGTCCATGGCGACGTCACCTGTCGACGCGCCGCGACTATGGATGCTGAAACAAGTTCAGCATGACGGCGTGAGGGGCTACCCCGGCGCGTAGCTCTCCAGATAGCCGCAGCGGTTGCAGCGGAAGGTCTGCACGTCGATCTGCCTCTTTCCGCGGACCTTGAGGCCGTACCATCGTTTCTCGGGCGGGCCTTCGATCCACCGGCTCACCTTGCGGCCGCCATTGTGATCGGCGTCCTGGACGAAGCCTTCTGCCATCGATGCGGCGCATTTGGGGCAATCCTTGCGCAGTGCCATGTTGAGAGCCTCCTCCTATTTCCTGCCGAAGCGGGCGTTGATCCAGCTTGCCATCTGCTCCAGCGCGACCGGCGCGACCGTCTCCTCGATCCGGTCATATTCGCCGACGCCACCTGTCTTGGCCGTCTGGAAAAGGTGGTTGAGGCCCGGCAACTCGACGATGGTGACGTCCTTATTGTCTTTGAGCGCGGCCTTGATCGCCGCAAGATTCTCCTTGGGCGGCACCTGTCGGTCGAGACTGCCGTTGAGGGCCAGCACCGGCACCTTGATCGCGCGCAGGTTGGGCGCGGGGTCATATTGCAGGAAATAGCGGAACCAGGGGTTGCCGACCTGCGCCAGGATGAGCTGCGGATTGGTGCCCGCAGGCGCGCCGAGCGCGGCCATGGCCTCAGGCGTCAGCACGGCCTTGGCCGCCGCGAGGCCATCGTCATAGGTTGTGCCGCTGGCCATGGCCTTGAACAGCCGGGCCATGATTGGCTCTGCACGGTTCAGGTCCGCCTCGCTCATGCCCTGCGTGGTGCCGATCAGGCGGCGCTGCGAGAGCAGCAACTGGTCGAGCGCGGTGCCCGGTCCGGCCATCATGACGAGGAAGGCGACCTCCTTGTTGCTCGCCATCGCGATGGGGCCGATCATCCCGCCTTCGCTATGGCCGATGAAGCCGATCGCCTTGGGCTGGATGTCCTTGCGCGTCTTCAGAAAGGCGAACGCAGCGTTGCTGTCGGTGGCGAAATCGGCGGATGTGGCCTTGCTGGCATCGCCGGTCGATTTGCCGACGCCCCGGTCGTCGACGCGGAGTACCGCGATGCCCCGGCGCGAGAGATAGTCGGCGATCACCCAGAAGGGCTTGTGACCCATGAGCGTTTCGTCGCGGTCCTGCTGGCCGGAGCCGGTAATCATGATCGCGGCGGGGAAGGGTCCCTTGCCCGGCGGGATCGTTAGCGTGCCCGCGAGGCGGACGCCGGTCGCCGCCGGGTTGTCGAAGGCGACCTCCTCGGCGGTGTATGGGAAGGGCGCGACCGGCATTTGCGGCCGCTTGGGCGGCGTGCGATCAGCTGTGGCGGCGCGCACGAAGCTGACCGGCACGCCAGTCTGGCCTGGGACCGTCCAGGTGCCGCCGATCGTCTTCTCGTCATCGGATAGCGTGCCCTCATAGCGTTGACCGCCGAACGGGAGCGAGAAGCGAACGGTCTTGCCGTCGCGCTGTAAATCCTGAACCGGGATGCCGTTGGCCAGTTGGTCGGGTGAATCGAGAGCGACGGCCGTTCCTTGCGCGGTCGTGCGAACGCGCAGCACGAGGCGGAGTTCGGCGCCGTTCAGCGTGATCTTGCCGTTCCAGACGCCGTCCATGCCGGCAATGACGGGCTTTGACGGCGGCAGGCCCTTTGTGAGCTTGAGCGGCAAGTCGCCGCCCTGGGTGAAGATGCCATTCCAGGCTTGCTCGGCGGCAACCCAAGAGCCTTTGAACGAGGCGCTGAGCGGCGTGACCGAAATGGCGAGCTGGCCGTTTTCGAGGGAGATGGCGGTCGCCGGAATCTTCTGTCCGGGCGCCTGGTCAGGGCTTTCCAGTTCGCCCTTGAGCGAACCGTCCGTGTTGCGGCTGACGGTGACGACGATCGTCAGCGGGCCGCGTGGCGTTTGCAGCACGCCGTGCCAGTCGCCAACTGGATCGGGCACTGCCTGGGCGAAGGCGGTGACAGCGCCAAGGACGAGACCTGCAACGGCCAATGTGAGAGCAATCAGCTTCAAGATCATGCGCATAGTCAATTTCCCCAGAGTCCCGGTCAGGCTTTTGGCGGCCGCCCGCGTTTGGGCGTGTCGCTTTGGCCAACCTTGATCCCGCGCCGCGCGAGGGCTTCGCGCAGCAACACTTCGATCTCCGCATTGATGCTCCGCAGGTCGCCCGCTGCCGCGCGCTCGAGAGCGTCGTAGAGCAGCGGGTCGAGCCGCAGGGCAAAGGACTTGCGTTCGCTCACGGATAGGGCCGCTCGCTCCGCGAGGCGCGCGCTTTGGGCATGGCGCGCCTTACTGGTAAAGGGAGCCGGCGTTGACCACCGGCTGCGTGTCGCGCTCGCTGCACAGGACCACCATGAGGTTCGAGACCATGGCCGCCCGGCGCTCGTCGTCGAGCTCGACCACCTCCTTCTCGGAGAGCAAGGCCAGCGCCATTTCGACCATGCCCACGGCGCCTTCGACCAGTGTCTTGCGGGCCGCCACGACGGCTTCGGCCTGCTGACGACGCAGCATCGCACTGGCGATCTCCCGCGCGTAGGCCAGATGCGTGAAGCCGCATTCATCGACTGTGATTCCCGCGACGGCGAGCCGTTTCCCCAGCTCCTCGCGCAGTTCGCGGCCGACCTGATCGTGGTTGCCGCGCAGCGTCATTTCCTGATGCTCGAAATCGTCATAGGGATAGCGCGCGCCAATGGCCCGGACCGCCGCTTCGATCTGCACGATGACGAAGGCTTTGTAATTGTCCACATCGTAGAGCGCCTGTGCGGAATCATGGACTCGCCAGACCACCTGGGCCGCCATCTCGATCGGATTGCCGCGCAGGTCGTTCACCTTGATCTTCTCGGAGATCAGATTGTTGACGCGGATGGAAAGCTTCTTGCGGCCCATCCAAGGCCAGACCCAATGCAGGCCGACCTCACGCTCGGTGCCGAGATACTTGCCGAACAGGGTGATGGCGGAGACCTGATTGGGCTGCAGGATGAAGAAGCCCAGGATGATGAACAGGATGCCAAAAATGCCCAGGGGGATCGCAACGCCGTAGATCGGCTGGTCCTGCACATGGGCCAGGCTCCAGATCGCCGCAACGACGACGGCAAGCAGCAGGAGCAACATGAGATAGCCACTCGCGGTGCGAATGGGCTTTTCGCGATTGGCTGACATCGCGGCAACGGATTCAGAATCGGTCATTCTACCCTCCCGAATTATGATATCATATTTATATCAAATTCGGGAGGGTTGCAATGGCCTTCAAAGGACGGAAATGCGTCCTTTCGCGGGTCTGTTACTCCACCACGACCGAGACAGCGCGGCGATTCTTTGCCCAGCTTGCCTCGTCGGAGCCGAGCGCGTCGGGCCGCTCCTTGCCGTAGCTGATCGTGGTCATGCGGCTCGGATCCACCCCCAACGAGGCGAGATAGTTCTTGGCCGCATTGGCGCGGCGGTCGCCCAGCGCGAGGTTGTACTCGCGCGTGCCGCGTTCGTCGGCATGGCCTTCGATCGTGACGCGCACCTGAGGATTTTTCTGCAGCCAGGCGGCCTGGCTCTGCAGCGTGCCCTTGTCGGCATCGTCTACGTCGCTCTTGTCGGTGTCGAAGAAGATACGATCCGACGTGACGCTGGCGATGAAGTCGGCCTGGCTGCCGGGCCGGGGGCCGCTCGGGGTCGGCGTCGGTGCAGGCGTCGGGGTCGGCGTGGGTGCAGGCGTGTCCTGGGGTGGCTTGGGCAATTCCGGGGGCGCCTTCTTGGCGCAGGCCGAGAGTGCCAGTGCGGCAGTCGTCACCAGCAGCAAAATTGGGGCTTTCCGCATGGTTTTTCTCCTCGTCGTCTGTTGGTGATGGTTCCCGCTGGGAACTTTCGAGTCAAGACTATTGCCAGATCGTGAACGTCGTTACGGCAATAACGGTCCCCAACTCGGATCCGATCCATCGACAGGCGTCGGAATCCTGCGCTCGTTGACCCCCGTAAGGTCGACTTGCCAGATCGACGAGTCTCCCTTGGTGCCCGGCGCGGTGCGGAAAAACTGCAGGACTCGGCCGTTCGGCGACCAGGTCGGCGCCTCGTCCTGCCAGCCATTGGTCAGCAGGTTGATGCCGCTGCCGTCCGGCGTCATCGTGCCGATGCGGAAATTGCCGGCAATGCGCGTAAAGGCGATGAGATCGCCGCGCGGGCTCCATTCGGGCGTCGCAAATCGGCCATTGCCGAAGCTGATCCGGTGCTGGTTCGAGCCATCGGAATTCATCACATAGATTTGCTGGGCGCCCGAGCGATCGCTCTCGAACACGATTTGCTTGCCATCCGGCGAGAACGAACCGCCGACGTCGATGCCGGGCGAGTCGGTCAGCCGGGTCGCCGATCCGCCGCTGGCGCCGATCTTGTAGATATCGGTATTGCCGCCGGTCGCCATGGAGAAGAGCAGTGTGCGCCCGTCAGGCGACCAGCGCGGGGCGAAAACGGCATTGTTCGTTTCATAGAGGACGCGCTGCTTCCCCTGATCGACATTGTAGAGATAGATGCGGACTGTCCGTCCGATATAGCTCACATAGGCGATCGACTTGTAGTCGGGCGACCAGCGCGGTGTAAGAGCGAGGCTCTGGCCGTTGGTGATGAAGCGATGGTTGGCGCCGTCCGAATCCATGATGGCAAGCCGCTTCACGCGCTTATCCTTGGGGCCGGTCTCGGCGATATAGGCGATGCGGCTGTCGAAGAACGGGCTCTCGCCGGTCAGGCGCGAATAGACCGCATCGGCGCAGCGATGGGCGGCACGGCGCCAGTCGCGTGGCGCGACGACATAGCCCTGACGGAGCAGCTCCTGCTTGAGTGCGACGTCGTAGAGATAGCAGCCGACGGTGATTTGCGCATCGCCGCCTGCCGAACGCACGAAGCCCTGCACCAGCGACTCCGCGCCGATGCCGGCCCAGCGCGGATAGGCCGGCGCGGTCACCTCGGCCATGGTTGGCTTGGCAAGGCCCGCGGGACCTGTCGGCGCGAACAGGCCGCTGCCCTTGAGGTCGTTGGAAATGACCTCGGCGATCTTCTCGCCCAGCAATTCCGTCGATCCGGCCGGCGTTTCGGTGACCTGCTGGGTCGGCATGGCCGGAATGGCGATGCGGATGATGTCGCCCTTGTCGTCGGTGACCGAGCCGGTCAGGCCCTGTTCCGGCGTAGGAGCGGGCGTGGTCGTGGGCGCCTGGGCAAGAGCCGCCGCGCTACCGGCGAGCAGGAGGGCGAGCGACACGGCGCGGGAAGGGGCGTTTTTCATGGGTCAGAGCCTCTTATCGAAACTGAACTCTTTGATATATTTCCAGCTATCATAGAGATCGGGCGGCAGCCGGAAAGGCGCGGCAGCGCGAACGGCGCGGATCGCCGCTTCGACATGGAGCTGCTGCTGGGGAAAGTTGCTGACAGTCTTGCCGTCCTGCTTGACCAAAGTCGGGCCGGACGCGAGCGAGCCGTCCTGGTTCAGCCGCCAGGTCAGCACCGTTACCAGCTTGTCGGCGTCGACACCCGTGGGCGCGCGCCAATAAGGCTTGAGCTGGCGCGTAATCTCGGCGCGCAGCGCGCGTGCCGCCTCAGGCGAGAGCGGGGCATTGCCGGCCGCGGCTGTACTGGTCGAATCGCTCTTGGACGGCGCGTCGAGACCCTTGAGCACATTGCCCAGCAGGGAAGCGCGCGGCTTGCCCTTGTCCGTCTTGGCGAGGTCCTGCATCGCCTTGGCCAGCTCCGCCCTGGACTTGGGCTTGGCCTTGTCGGGCTTGGCGGCGTCCTGCGCCTTGTCGGGCCTGGGCACTGGCTCGGGCTTTGCGCGCTGCTCGGGCGGCGCGGCGTCCGGTTCGCTGGGGCCAAGTTCCTCTGCCTGCGCCGTCTGCACCTCTTCATGGCTCTGGGCGCGGCTCTCCAGCGCGATCGTGTCGGTAAGCGCAACTTCCATGGCCGGTGGCGTCACTGGTGCGGGCATGCTCCAGTGCAACAGGCCGAATGCGAGCACCGCGATCAGCCCGATATGGCCGGTCGCCGAAACGCCGAAGCCGATGCGTTCGCTGCGGTCCATCGCGCGGCCCTAAGGCCTCTCGCCTGAACCGGCGCTGGCTGGCGACTGGCCGAGGCCAGTGGTGACCAGCGCAACCTTGTTGAGGCCGGCGCGATTGAGCTCGCCCATCACGCGCATGACCCGGCCATAGTCGAGAGTCGCATCGGCCCGCAGGAAGAGCTGGGTCTCTGGATCGAGCTGCTGGCGCAGTTCGGCAAAACGCTGCGGCAGGTCTGCTTCGGTCACCGGCGCTTCGTCGAGGAAGACCTGGCCCTTGCCGTCGATCGACAGCGTGACAGGCTTGCTGTCCTGGTCGAGCGCCTTGGCGCGGGACTGCGGCAGCTTCACCGGCACACCCGCGACGAGCAGCGGCGCGGTCACCATGAAGATGATGAGCAACACCAGCATCACGTCGACCAGCGGGGTCACGTTGATCTCGGCCATTGGTGCACGGCCTGACCCGCCCCCACGCGCTGAACGCCCGCGACGGCCGCTGGAGGAGAGGTTCATCGCCATCAGGCTTCGAGCTCGCGGCTGAAGGTCGTGTACAGCCCGTCGGAGAAGCGATGGAGGCGTGATTCCACCTTGTTCACCCCATGGCTGAGGCGATTATAGGCGATTACGGCGGGAATCGCAGCGAAGAGGCCGATGGCAGTGGCAAACAGGGCCTCGGCGATGCCCGGCGCGACGACGGCAAGGCTGGTATTCTGCTCGCCGGCAATCGCCGTGAAGCTGCGCATGATGCCCCAGACCGTGCCGAACAGGCCGACAAATGGAGCAACCGCGCCGATTGTGGCGAGGATGTTGAGCCGGTCGGACAGCTTGTCGATGGCGCCTGCGACGGCCGCGCCCATCGCGGTCGCGAGCCGGTCGCGGGTGCCGTCCGAATTCATGTTCTTGAGCGACGTCGACTTGCGCCACTCGGCGATGCCGGCCGCGAGCACCTGTGCGCTTGGGACATCGTCCTTGCCCCGCGCCTTGTAGAAAGCTTCCATGTCGCCGGCTTGCCAAAAGGCCGTCTCGAAATCCTCGCAGCCGCGCCGCGCGCCACGCAGCTTTACCGAGAAGGAGAGGATGATCGTCCAGGTCCAGACGCTGGCCAGGAGGAGCCCGATCATGACGATCTTCACGACAATGTCCGCCTGGAGGAACAGGGTCACCGGATTGAGCGTGATCGGTGCGGATGCCGCGGCGGGGACGGCGGCGGCGAGGAGCGTTGGAATGAAGGCGGCGGTCATGCTGTGGCTGGGTCTTTCGCGACGTGAGTGGAAAACAGCTCGATCCATGCCGGCGGCTGACGGCGCGGCCTTCCGCCAAGATCGAGAAATGCAACGGTGACGCTGCCTTGCGTAAGTCTGGTTTCTCCACGCCAGACCGCCTGGTCGATAACGCAGCGCGCGGGCGTGAGTTGCGTGACGCGGCTGCGAACGACGAGATCGTCGTCGAGCCGGGCGGGCGCGAGATAGCGGATGGCGATTTCGGCCACGGCATAATGGCCCTCACCGCTTTCCTTGGCTGCGCGCTGATCGATGCCGAGCATGCGCAGCAGATCCGATCGGGCGCGTTCCATGAATCGCAGGTAATTGGCGTGATAGACCACGCCCGTCAGGTCCGTATCCTCGAAATAGACCCGCACGGGAAAGCGATGCTCTCCGTCCTCGAGAATACCCGAGGCTGGCATGAGGGTGCGCGCCGTCGACATGGCGGGAACCCTAGTGGAGGCGAGTCACGGGGGAAACCCCCTTCGGCTCTCTCCATCGGCCATCAGACTCACTTCACCGCTGGGATGCGCAAAGTCGTCGACGAATCGGTTGACGAAGGTAACCTATAGGTTACATATGTCACCTCAAGGTGACTTTTGGTCGGAGTGCGACGATGACAGATGTCGGGGATCAGGTGGACCGGATTACGCGCCGCCGCGCGCGGATCGCGACGGTGATGGGCGTGCTGTTCATTTCGACGCAGGGGTTTCGCGTCGCCAATGACCAGATGACGGAGACTGCCCGCCGGCCCGTCGAATATGTCCAGTTCTTCGCCTCGACCTTCTGGCTGCTCATGCTGCTCGTCTTCATCCTGTTCGGCGGTGGCCTGTGGCGGAGCAAGTCGATCCGCGCGATGCTCCACGACGAAGGCACCGAGGAGAATCGGCGCCGGGCCATGGCCTCGGGCTTCTGGGCGATGATGACCGGCGCGGCGGTCTGCTATGCGCTCACCTTCTACGAACCCGTCCAGACCCGCGAGGCGGTCCACGTGATCATCACCATCGGCGTGGGCGTGACGCTGCTGCGTTTCGGCGTCCTTGAGCGCCGGGCGCTCAAGGACTGACGGCCCATGAAAAAGACCGCCACCTCCATTGTCGATCGGCTCGCGGGCCAGCGGGCGTGGATTTCGATCGTGCTGGGCCTGTTCGTCGCCGCCGGGTCGACCAACGCCTTCATATTCGATTTCGCCAAGGGCGGACCGTGGGTCAGGGTGTCGGGCGATCTGAGCCTGATCAGCTGGATCGTCTGGTGCGGCATCGTGGCGCTCTTCGCCCTGTTCGGCAGCGGTCTGTGGCGAGGCGCAGCAGTCCGCCAGC
>DASWYL010000027.1:0-74063 GCA_036404995.1 Sphingobium sp.
GTCCGCTCGACATTCTGCACAAAGCTCGCCGTACTCGTCGTCCCGCTCACCGTGCCCGTCTGCGAGATCAGCGCATTGGCGATGACCTCGTTGAAGAGGGAGAGCCGGGCGCTGCCATTGGCGCTGCGCCGCTCGACCGCCAGCTCGACCGAGCGCGCACGCTCGGGCAGGAGGTTCTGGTTCGGGTTGATGAGCAAGGTGCCGACGGTCACGGCCTGGTAGAGCTCGCCGACGGTTGGGAAGCGCCAGGCCTGTCCGGCCGAGAGGCGCACGCTCCAGGCCTTGTCCGGCCGCCATTCCAGCGACGCCTTGGGCGACACGCCGGAGACGCTGCGGGTCGGCTGGGTGACCGACGCACCGGTCGCGGCGAGGTTGTAGCCGCCCCAGGCGCGCCACCACTCCTGTCGCGCCCCGAGCGTCAGCGTGACGGTCGAGCCAAGCGGGATCGCATCCTGCGCCCACAGCGCAAGCGTGCGCGTTCGCCCGCGCGAGGCCGTGCTGAGCGCGCCCTGCGTCGCCTTGTCGAGCCAGTTGCTGGCCAGGAATGTCTCCGTGCGCAGCGCGTAGCGATCGGCATGCGCACCAAAGCTCAGATCGCCGAGGTCGGACTGCAACGCCGCCTTGGCGTCGAGCGTCATCCAGCCGGTACCGTCCTGCCGCTGGATCGTGCCGGCGCCGCCCGAGAACGCGCCCGGCAGCTTGTTGAGCGTCGCGCCGGACGTCGCCGTCGAAGGCCCTTGCTGGATATCCTTGGCATAGTCGTAGATCGAGCCGATAAGTTGCCAGTCGAGCTTCCCCTCTCCGCGCAGGCTCAGCACATGGGAGAGGTGCAGGGCGTCGCGCGTATAGAGGCCGCTGTTGAACGCCGCCGTCGTGCCGTTGTTGGCGGTCGCCCACGAGACAGTCCCGGTCGTCGCGTCGGTCAAGTAGCTCTCGACCGTGCTCCGGGTATCGTCGCGCCAGATGCCGAGCACGTAAGAAAGCTGCGCGGCTTCGCCAAGATCGAGGGCCGACTTGAGCTTGTACGTGTCCTGCACATGATGCTCGAGCCCGCCAGCGCCGATCACCCGGATCGAAGCCAGCGTACGGTTCGTGTCGGCATAGCCGCCGGCCGTGCCGGTCGGACTGGCCGAGCCGGCGATGGTGGTGATGCTGACCGGCTGGCTCTTGGCATTGGTGCGGGTCGCGCTCAGAAAGACCGCGAGCGGACCGAAGCGGTCGCCGACCGAACCGGAGACCTGCCATGTACCCAGCGTCCGGCCGGTGCCGTAAAGGCTGAAGTCCTGCACATTGCCGAGAATGGTCGCCCGCGCTTCCAGCTTTTCCGGCATGCGGGTCGTAATACTGACGACGGTGCCGATGCTGTTGCCGGAATAGGCAGCCGAGAAGGGTCCATAGAGCACGTCGACCCGTGCAATTTCCTCGGGCGTCACCAGCGTCCAGCGAGGGGACCCGTTGCCGTTATTATTGCCGATGAGCGCCGAGAGAATGGCGCCGTCGGCATAGATCAGGCTGCGGGCAGAGGAGCCAAGGCCCGAGGTGCGGGTGGCGATCGGCGCGAAATTATCGCCGATATGGCGCTTCCGCACGACGAGACTCGGCAGATATTTGATCGTGTCCTCGACGCTGACGGCATTGACCGTCGTCGCAATGCGGTTTTCGTCGATAGCAGCGTGCGTCGATGGCGGATTCTCGATCGAGTCATTCTGCTTCTGCCCGAGAACGAGAATGTCGGAGCGCTGGTCGTCCTCCGCTGTGTCGGCGGCGATGGCGGATGTGGCGGAGAGAAGGCCCAGGAAAAGGGCGGGAATGGAATGCGTCATGCGCATGATGTTCACCTGTCGTGCAAATTGTCGCTGAAGCCGCCCTCGGCATGGAGGCGGCACAATCAGGCCCGACGGCGTACCGTCAGGCGATCAGATGGCGACAGGCGGACCGCGCAACGGTGGCCTGAGATGGGGGATGAGTGCTCGGAGCGGCGCGACGAAGGGGGCGAAGCCCAGCGCGAGGATGAAGGCGATCGCGCCAGCCAGCAGGGCAGCATCGGCGGCGGCGGTCGAGACCATCGACAGCGCCGAATAAGGGCATGGATCGGTCTTGCCGGCATCATGACCGGCTTTCTCGTTGTCCTGCGGAATGACAAGCTGGGCCGTCTGATGTTCGCCGGAGATGCCCGTGCAAATAACGACGGTAAGGACCTTGTTCTCCGACGAAAGCATGTAACCGGAAGGCATGAGGAGCCGAACGGACAGCATGATGCCCAGGATGAGCGCGGCGAGAGCGCGGTTCCTGCGTAGCCATGTTCGGATGCCAGTCATCGTGCCGCGTTGATAGTGGGAGCGGGCAAAGAAGTCATCCCTCAATAAGCATTTGATCCGGTCATCTTTACTTATTGCATCCTTTCGGATGATTGTCGCGAATCGAAGTTCGGGCGATACGTCATGCCACGGAGTATGTCTCGACCCTCTGGCGAGTTTTCGACTGGAGTGCGCTCTCCGGGTACGCAGTGGCCCAAATAAAAAGGTGGGCCAAGACGTTCATGATCATGGTGGACGTTTGTTCAGATGCGTGCGGTCCGGTCAGGTCTCGTTCCCCTTACCTGAGCCGGACCGCGCGCATCACCACCGATGCTTGGTTCGTGGGAGGCCGGGGATAGATGACTGTTGAGGCTTCCAAAACCGGCGTGCCAATGCGGATCCTCGTTGGAGAAGATGAACCGCTTGCGTGGCAGATCATCGAGATTGCGGCACGAAAAGCCGGGATAGTGCTTGAACGCGTCGCCAACGGTCTGGATGCAGCCGATCGAGTCGCCGCAGCCCCCTCAGGTCATTTCGACGCCATCCTGCTCGACATGCGAATGCCGATCCTGGACGGACGTGAGGCGGCGCGCCGGATCCGCGACCTGCCCTACGATCGGGGAACGATACCCATTTACGCAATGTCGTCGAGTGAGATCGAGTTGCTGCGCCACCCCTGGGCGACCTGGTTGTTCGATGGCCACCTTACGAAACCCCTCAAGGAAGCGGACTTTCTGGCTCTGATGCGCGACCATGGCGGCAAGGCGACCGGCCGACTGTCGAGATCCGCCGAAAGACGTCATCGGGATACGGTTCTTGAACGGATCGAAACCGGCATGCGCGAGATCGACGAGGCCGTGACTTGCGGTTCATGCGCAGAGGCGTGCGATGCCGCCAGGCGCATGCGGCTGGCGCTGCTAGGCCTTGTGCCCGAAGATCTCATTCGCGCCCTTCACGTGTTCCAACTCAGTCAGGCGTATGGCCGCGGCGAGCGGGGGCCACTCGAGGAATTGCGGCAATGCTTTGCGGCTGCAAGGTTACTGCTCATGGCGGCTTAGCGCAGCCGCTAAATGGATTATGGAACCGCCCTAGGAGAGGCGCAGACCGAAGGACGATGGCAGGGGAATATCTCGTAGTCGGCAATGCCGATCGGTACGGGCGGTGAGCTTATGAGCGCACCGTCCCCTTCGCCGTCGCCCGTTTATCGGCAAATCCTGATCGCGATCGCGGTCATGCTGACCTACGCTGGCCTCGCCTGGTCGGGCATTCAGGTTAGCCGCGGTGGTGGCAAGATCGCAGCAATCTGGCTGCCTTGTGCCGTCATGGTCGCGGTCGGGCTGAACTGGCGGATTCCGCTTCGCCGCCTCCTGCCGCTTTGCTTGGTCGCCCATGTGACGCTCTTGCAACTGATGGGCCGGACCGTTTCGGACACCGCCGGTCTTGCGTTAGCCAATGCGGTCGAGATCGGCATTGCGTTGGCTCTGGCACGGCGGATCATTTCGAACCCTGACCAGATCAAGGAACCGCGGCTGGCTATGAGGCTTGTGGGAAGCGCGCTATTGGCGGCGGGCGCCTCCGGCTTGATCGCGGCCGCAACGATCGCCGGCAACCTTGCGGAACTTCCCATCATCCTTGGCCAATGGTGGCTCGCGCACGTCATGGCCATGATGACGATCGCGCCAATCCTCCTCATCATCGCCGCCGAGCGCCGGGACGCAAGACGGCGCGGCGAGCCATTGGTGACGCCTGGCGGGGTCGTCGACATTGTCATTGGCGCCGGCGCCATCACTACTATCTTTGCGCAGACCAGCTTCCCGCTGCTGTTCCTGGCAGCGCCCGTCATTCTGATCGTAGCCGCGCGACAAGGCAGTCCGGCGAGTGCGATCCTGCTGCTCATCACCACAGTTATCGCGACGTATTTCACGATGGCGGGATATGGACCGATCAATCTCATTTCGGCCGGAGTGCACACAAGGGCGGCGGTGCTGGAGATTTTCGTCTTCGCGACATTCGCTTCAACCCTTCCGGTAACACTTGCCCATGAGCGGCTCGCAACGCTGCGCGAGCGATCGAATATCCTCATCGAAACGATGGACGACATTCCCTTCTCGACCGACCTCGATGGGCGGTGGACCTATCTCAGCCAATATTGGACCAAGATCTTCGAGAAGGATCGAACCGTACCCCTCGGCGCGCGCGCATTCCGCATCGTCCCGCCTGAGCGACGCAAGGCGCTGATGAAGGCGATGTCCTCGCTCATGACCGGAGATGTTGAAGAAGCCCATTTCGATTTCCAGGCCCATGTCGATGCACCCGCCCCGATCCATTTGCGGGCAAGGATCCGGCTGTTGCGCAAGCGAGACGGCAGCCCGGAGGGTTTTGGCGGTATCATTACCGACGTGAGCCGCCAGAGGCGGAGCGACCTCGCCCTCGCCGCGAGCGAACAGCGCCTGATCTCGCTCGCGGAGAATGCACCGGTGGGCATCTTCCAATTCGACAATCAAGGCCACGCGACATTCCTCAACGAGGCGTGGGCGCGGATGCACGGCATGTCGGTCGCGGAAGGGCTGGGCACGGGCTGGCAGCGCATTCTCGACCCGCAGCAGTTGGAACGATATCTGTCATACGCACCAGAGCGGGAGACTGGCGCAACAACAGACATTGAAGTGATCGTGCTGCGCCCGGACGGCACGCAGAGCCGCATGCGGGTCGTCACGACAGCCCTGCGAGACGGCGACGGCAAGATCACCGGCCGGATGGGCGTGGTCGTCGACCAGACCCGCGAACATGAGGCAAAGGCAGCGCTGATCGCTGCGCTGGAAGAGGCCAAGTCCGCGGCCACGGCCAAGGACCGCTTTTTCGCACTGATGAGCCATGAGCTGCGCACACCGATGAACGGCGTGCTAGGCTTTGCCGAGCGGCTGGACGAAACCGAATTGACCGACAACCAGCGCCGCTATGTGTCGCTGATCAAGCGGTCGGGGGAAATCATGCTCGCGCTGCTCAACGACATTCTCGACACGTCGCGCATGCGAGAAGGGCAGATGCAGCTGGCGCGCGAGCCTTATGATCTCTCCGCTGTGGTCACAAGCACCTGCCAGCATTTCGAACCCTTGGCCGCCCGTCGCGGCCTGGCGCTCCGCTGCAACTTCGCGTCCCCGCTTCCGACGACGGTCATTGGCGACCGCCAGCGGCTGACCCAGATCCTCAACAACCTGCTCGGAAATGCCCTCAAGTTCACTGAGCGAGGCTGGATCTCCGTCTATGCGCGGATCGAAATGCAATATGAGCGCACGATCCTGATCGTCGAGGTAACCGACACGGGAATCGGCATTTCGCCCGATGCGAGAGAGCGCATCTTTGAGGCTTTCGATCAAGGCGCAGAAGACATTGCCATGCGGTTTGGCGGAACCGGGCTCGGCCTGCCGATCGCGCGAGGCCTCGCGGAGCAGATGGGTGGCTCCCTGAGCCTTGTCACGTCCAGCCTAGGCAAAGGTTCGATCTTTCGCCTGACAGTGCCGCTCGAGCTACCATTGGACAAGGCGCTCAAGCGCGCAAAGGCGGCGCGCGATCCCGTTCTGAATACGCCAACATTCCCGACCCGCAAACGCAATGTCCTCGTCGCTGAGGACAACGAGATCAATCGGGCGCTCATGATCGACCTGCTCGCCGACAGCGACTGCAACATCATCATGGTGGCGGACGGCCAAGAAGCGGTAGACGCCGTGGAACGCGCGATCGAGGAGCAGCAGCCCTTCGACCTTGTTTTCATGGACCTGCGCATGCCGGTGCTCGATGGCATCGGCGCGACCAAGGCGATCCGTGCGCTCGGCATCGATGCTTCGACGCTACCGATCATCGCGGTCACGGCCAGCGTGCACCAGGACGCGATGGATGCCTGCTGGCAGGCAGGCATGCAGGACTATGTGTCCAAACCCGTTACGCGCGGCGCGATCGAGCTGGCGCTCACCCAATGGTGCGGCCGGAATTCGGGCGCAGACAAGGAAGGCCTTACAGTACCGGCAACGCCCGCGCTCGACCCGGAACTAGCCCCCCTGCTCTCACGCTTCATCGAGCAATGCACGGAAACGCTTGCAGGCGTCACGGCGGCATTGGAGGATGGGCGCGAAGCTGACGGCCACCAGCTCGGCGCCGTACAGAACCTGGCCCATAGCCTGGCCGGCCTGGCCGCAACATTCGCCGCACCTCAGCTGGTGGGACCTGCACAGGCGCTGGATCTTGCGCTGGACAAGAAGGAGCCGGAAAACGCCCGCCGGGCGCTCCTCGACATGCAGAACGCGCTGCAGTCCTATCTCGCCGAAGCGCCAGCGGTATAGCCTAGTCGGCCTGGACGTCATCCTCGGCAATCGCGGCTTCGTAGGCAAGGATGGCCTGCGAGCGATTGGTCACATGAAGCTTCGAGAAGATGCGGGCGAGGTGTGACTTCACAGTCGATTCCGCAAGGCCGAGATCAAAGGCAATCTGCTTGTTTGGCAGGCCTAGGCTCAGTGCCTGCATGATGCGTTGCTCGGCCGGACTGAGCGGGCCGACGTCCTCGGTCAGGTTGCTCGCCAGCCTGGGAAATACGGCCTCGCCTCTCAGAACCCGAGCCAGCGCCTCGGTCATCTGGTCGAAGGCAAGTGTCTTGGGCAGGAACCCGACAATATCCTGCGCGATGGCTTGCCGCACGGTCGCCGTATCGGTGCGGCTGGAGATCACGCAGATCGGTGCATCCGGAAACAGCGATTTCACTGTCTTGACGCCCGACATGCCGGTCGCGTCCGGCAACATCAGATCGAGCAGGACAAGCAGGACATCGCTCTTCCCGACCTGAAGCGCGCCAAGTTCCCTGAGCGATGCGCAGGCAACAACTTTCTGACCCGGGTTGGTTTTGACAAGTGCGGCAGAAACAGCGGCCGCACAAAGTGGATGATCGTCTATGACGAGGACCGTAGAACCGTCCATGCAATGCCTGCGCTTCCCCCGACTGCAGCGGTCGGACGAATCGTATAGCATGAAAATCGATTGTTTTAATTGCGATCTTGAACGTCCATCAAAGAACAAGATGGCGATGGCCAAGAAGTTCACCGGATCCACGTTGACTGCTACGTTGAACACTGGAACGCCCGGGGCCGCGCGGCGTTCAACGTCGGTTGGCGTGCACCAGGGTGAGCAACCGGCGCATGCGAGGCTTACCGTAGCCACGGCACGCGCCGGCGCCCCCGCATCAGGCCGAAATATGAGCGGCCCCAGTCTCCGTGGGAAAGAGACTATGCGACCCGCGAGGCCCATTGGCCGTTGGGATCCAGGTTGGTGCCGATATTGCGGGAATGCCGCCTTTCCGGACAACGGTCCGAAAGAACGATCATGGGCGGGACGACGTGGCGGAGCCGGAGGTATTGTCCTGCCATCGGCAGGGGCACTGGCGGAGCGGCAGGGATTCGAACCCTGGATGGGCTTTTGACCCATACTCACTTTCCAGGCGAGCGCCTTCGACCACTCGGCCACCGCTCCGCATGCTCTGGAGAGACGCAGCGCCCTAGCGAGGCGCGACGACTTTCGCAAGGCTCGCGGGCATGGCATGTCTGCGGCATGAAACAGGCCCATCTGATTCCGCTGCTCGCCGCGCTGACACTCGCGGCCGGCCCTATTGCCGCGCAGGACGACAAAAAGCCCGCACCCCCGCCCGCCCCGTCCCCCGGAGAGATCGCGGCTGCGGCGCCTGCGAGCGACTGGAAGGACATCGCGGCCGACGACCTGCTCGTGATGACGCTGGCACCGGACGCCAAAGGCAAGCCGCGCACGGTCCTCATCCAGCTGCTGCCTGCGCCCTTCTCGCAGGGCTGGGTGAGCAACATCCGGGCCTTCGCCAAGGCGCATTACTGGGACGGCCTCGCCATCTATCGCGTGCAGGACAATTACGTCACGCAATGGGGCGATCCGGAGGACGACGAGAAGAAGGCAAGGAAGAAGCCGGACGGGCTGAGGGAGATGCCAGAGAGTGACTATGCCGTGCCGCTCCGGCCTACCGAAAAGGCCGAACTGGCTGATATCTACAATCTGGGTCGTCCCGCACCGAACAACGCGCGGCAGGTCTTTGTCGCTCGGGACCCCTACGCGACGCTCGACATTTTCGAAGGCGGCTGGCCCGTCGCTGCGCAAGGCGACGCGAAATGGCCAACCCACTGCTACGGCATGGTCGGCGTCGCGCGGGGGCAGCGGCCGAGCACGGGCGACGGGTCGACGCTCTACACGGTGATCGGTCATGCGCCGCGCCATCTGGACCGCAACATCGCGCTCGCGGGACGCGTGATCGAGGGCATGGAGTTTCTCTCCAGCCTGCCGCGCGGCGCCGGGGCGCAGGGTTTCTATTCGGATGAGACGATGCTGGTTCCGATCGTGTCGGTGCGCCTCGCCAGCGAGCTGCCTGCCGCGGATCAGCCGCATGTCCAGTATCTCTCGACCGAGAGCGCGAGCTTCCTCAAATATGCCGACGCCCGCGCCAATCGCCGCGATCCGTTCTTCCTCATACCGGCCGGGGGCGCCGACATCTGCAACATCCCCGTCCCCATCCGCCGCAAGCCCTGAGAAGAACCTGTGGAGCGCATCGAGTTCGAGACCGACCTGCGGCTCTGGCGCAGCACGCCGGACGGACCGGCGGGCGGGATCATCCACATCACCGGCGAACCGGCCGAGGCGATCCGCATCGCCGCACT
Source organism: Sphingobium sp. (assembly GCA_036404995.1). Lineage (GTDB taxonomy): Bacteria > Pseudomonadota > Alphaproteobacteria > Sphingomonadales > Sphingomonadaceae > Sphingobium. The sequence goes on from DASWYL010000027.1 coordinate 9,014, forward strand.
GACAGGGCAATGGTCGGACGGCACCAAGAAGAGCCGCAAGTCGCCGCGGGTGATCTCGACCATCGGCGGCACGACCTGGAAAAACTCGGTCTTTCCCGACGAGGAGACGGGCGGCTGGGTCATGCCGGTCAACCAGGCGGCACGGAACGCGGAAGGCATCGTGGAAGGCGACCGCATCCACGTCGTCATAGAGCTCTAGGCCGCACATGGAGCTGATCGAGCAGGAAACGCGGCTCTGGCGCTGGCAAAGCGCGGAGGGGCCGGCGGCGTGGTATTTCCTCACCATATCGGGCGACGCCGCCGACGCCATTCAGGTCGCGGCCATGACCGGCCAATGGCTGGACAAAGGCAAAGGCGGTTTCGGCTCGGCCAAGGTCACAGCGACGATCGGCGAGACGAGCTGGCGTACATCGGTCTTCCCGCAACGCGAGAACGTTGGCTGGCTGCTGCCAGTGAAGAAAGCCGTGCGCGTGGCTGAGGAGATTGCGGAAGGTGATCTCGTCAAGATCCGCATTGAGCTCTGAACTGGCGACAGGAAACCCGCCTCACGGGTCAGCGCTTCGATTTGGGACATGAGCGGTTTCAATAGGTCTCGCTCTGAAGCCGGCCTGACGCTAACGGAAAGCATTGGCAAGCGATGGCACCATCGCCGATTCGCTTCGTCATGACCATTCAATGAGACGGTTGAGACAACTGAGGAGCTGTCAAACCGCGCGTTTCGTGGGGACGATTCATGCGTAAATTGAAATATCTGTGTTTGATGGCTGCGACCGGCATCGGCGCGGCAATGGGCTTCTCCGGCACCGCGCAGGCCGCGGCCTGCGTCGGCGTGAACTTCGGCGCGCCATTTACCGGAAGCTATTCGTGCAACTCGCTCGGCACACCCACCGGTGTAACCGGCAACCTGGGCGGCATCACCTTCCTGAACAACGACACGCTGCTGGTCGGCGGCAACGCCAATGGCGGGACGGGTTATATCGCGCAGATCGGCGTGACGCGCGACGCCAACAATCACGTCATCGGGTTCAGCGGTCCCTCGTCCGTTTTCTCGACGGCGCCGAACATTGACGGCGGCCTGTCTTTCGGCCCCGGCGGCGTGCTGTTCGCGACAGGGTATCCGAACAATACCCTCATCCAGATCAAGCCCGGCAGCACGACGCCCGACAAGATTGTGACGCTCGACCCGAACGTGGGATCGGTCGGCGCTCTCATGTTCGTGCCGAGCGGGTTCGCCGGCGCCGGGACTCTCAAGGTCGTGAGCTACAGCAACGGCCGTTGGGTTGACGCGACACTGACGCCGGACGGGACCGGCACCTACAATGTTTCCCTGAGCGGTACCATTGTGACCCTGCCCGGCGGTCCCGAAGGCATGGTCTATGTCGACGGCAGCAATGCAGGCTTTGCTGGCGCCGACAGCCTGCTGGTCTCGGAATATGGCAGCGGCAAGGTCGGCGCCTACACGATCGATGCTTTCGGCAACCCGATCCTGGGCTCGCGCAAGGACTTCATCACGGGTCTCTCGGGAGCAGAAGGCGCGGTCATCGATCCGTTGACCGGCGACTTCCTCTTCTCGACCTTCGGCGGCAGCAACCAACTGCTGGTGATCTCCGGCTTCGTGGCGCCGCCGCCGCCAACCGGGGGCGTGCCAGAACCGGCAAGCTGGGCCATGATGATCGTGGGCCTGGGTGCCGTCGGCGCGGGTCTTCGCCGCGCACCCAAGACGACGCGCGTCCGCTTCGCCTGAAAACGCCTGACGGCTGAAATCGAGGGGATCGCCTGTGCGGCGGCCCCCTTTTTTGCGCATGCGCGTCACCGGTTCGCGGAACTGGCGGCGGCTCAAGGCGTTCTCCTCACAGAATCCCACAAGGAGAACCCTCATGATTCGTCTGGCCCTCGCGTGCCTCGTCATCGGCCTGATCGCAGCCGTCCTCGGTTTCGGCGGCATTGCCGGCACGTTCATCGGCGTCGCCAAGTTGCTGTTCTTCGTGGCGCTGGCCCTGTTCGCCGTATTCCTGGTCCTCGGCCTCGCGGCCGGGCGCAGCATCAGCAGTTCGATCGACTAGAAGCGCCTGCGCTGGCGCGACGAATACCGGTCCGGGGCTCGCTCCGGGCCGGTTTTTCATGCGTGACCCAAAGTTGATGAAATTGCGCATACGTCACTCGAAAAACTCCTGATCTTTCAATGCACCGACGACCTGGTCGTGCCGGACGAGCATGCGTAGCGCGGCCAGCACGATACGGTTGTCATAGCGGGTCCATTCGCAGACCTTCCTGCCCTTGTAGAAGACCGGCACCGTCTCGCCCTCAAGGCAGCGCTCGATAGCGACATCGACGACATTCGAGCGGCTGACGTTCAGGGCGTCATCCCAGGCGCGGCGGAAACTGCCCGCGCCCTTGTGCTCGCGCAGCCGGTAAGCGCTCTGCGGCGTCTTGCCGATGGCGCGCGCTGCTCCCGAGACATTGCCGATGAGGCAGAGCCGGTCGATGAAATCGCGCTGGCGCTCCGGCGTCCAGCCGTCATGGCGCGCCTTCACCTTCACGGGGCGGAAGCGGATGCCGAACGCCGCTGCGCGCTGGCGGATACGACGGGCGGCGGGATGGTCGTGCGGCTTCATCGGGCAGCTTCTGCGAAGAGCATGGGCGTGTAGGACAGCGAAATTTTGTCCGCTGAGTGCATTGGCTCAATGATCCCCTCGGGGCTTGCCCGGGATCCCGCTGCTTTCCGGCCTACCTTCACGTGCAACTTTGATCCGCAAGGAAGCGGAAGGAAGCTGGACCCCGGGTCAAGCCCGGGGTGACGTGGATGGATGCGGGTTCGCGCTCACAAGCGCCGGTCTGCCTCGCCGATGCGGCCAACCGCTTCCTGTTCGTCGCAAACCGATTGCCTCGGCCGCGCGGTCAATTGGATAAGCATGCCGGTGTTGGAGGGTCAGAATGTCCGGGAAATTCAGTCTGTTTACTTGTGCACTCGCCATAGGCGTCGCGCTGCTTCCGGCGGCGGCGCTGGCCGACGATCCGCGCGATCCCTCGATGAAGAGCGCTGCGGCACGGGCACGCGACAGCGCGGAGACCAAGCGGCTCAACCAGGGCCAGCTCGCCTATGTCCGCGACCGGGACGCGAGGATCATGGGAGACCATCGCGCGTCGCAGGGCGAGATCGACAGGGATTATGCCAATGCCCGCGCCGACTATTCACGCAGGATGGCAGCCTGGCGCCGTGCCGTCGCGGCCTGCAATGCGGGCCAGTGGGATTATTGCGACAAGTAGGTTGGCGTCTCGGCCCTCACCCGCCCATCATCGCCTTCTGGCGGCGGCGCTGCACCGATGACCCGAAGCCGATCGCCTCGCGATATTTGGCGACGGTGCGGCGGGCGATGTCGAAGCCGCGCTCGCGCAGCAGGTCGACGAGCGTATCGTCGCTGAGGATCGCGTCGGGCTTTTCCTCGCCGATCAGCGCCTTGATATGGCTCTTCACCGCTTCGGCGGAGGCCGCCTCGCCGCCGTCCGCCGACTGGATCGCGGACGTGAAGAAATATTTGAGCTCGAAGGTGCCGCGCGGGCAGGCGAGATATTTGTTCGAGGTGACGCGGCTGATCGTGGACTCGTGGAGGTCGACCTCGTCGGCGACGGCCTTGAGAGTGAGCGGCCGCAGGTGCGTGACGCCATGACGGAAGAAGCCGTCCTGCCGGCGCACGATCTCCTCGGTCACCTTGAGGATGGTGCGCTGGCGCTGGTCGAGCGCCTTCACCAGCCAGTTGGCGCTGGCGAGGCAATCGGATAGCCAGGTCCTAGCGTTACGGTCGCGCGTGCTGCTGGCGAGCTGACTGTGATAGCGCTTGTTGACGAGCACGCGGGGCAGCGTGGAGCCGTTGATCTCGATCGCCCAGCCCTTACCGACGGGCGTCACGAACACGTCGGGCGTCACCGTCGCCGCGCTCTCGCCGCCGAACTTGAGGCCGGGCTTGGGATCATAGGTGCGCAGCTCGCGGATCATGTCCGCCATGTCCTCCTCGTCCACGCCGCAGATGCGGCGCAGATGGGCGAGCTGGCCGCGCGCGAGCAGGTCAAGATTTTCGATGAGGCAGGCCATGGCGGGGTCGTAGCGATCCGCTTCCTTGGCCTGCAGCGCGATGCACTCGGAAAGCGAGCGGGCACCGACCCCAGCGGGTTCGAAGCCATGGATGACCTTGAGCACGGCCTCCACCTCGGCAAGCGGCACGCCGAGGCGATAGGCCATTTCGAGAAGATTGGCCTCGAGATAGCCGGCGTCGTCGATCTGGCCGATGAGCTGGCCGGCAATGACGAGCGCCATGCCCGAAAGCGCGGAGCCGGCCTGTTGCAGCAGATATTCGTGAAGGCCGATATCGGGCGCGGCGAAGCTGTCGAAGTCCGGACCATCCTCGCTGCCGCCCCCGCCGGTCGCCCAGTCCATGCTCCCCGCCGGTGCGGCCGCCATCCGGTCGCCGGGGCCGTCGTCGATGAAGGTCTCGGCGCTATAGTCGACGTCGAGCGGCGAATCCGCAGCGCCTGCGCCGCGGTCGATCAGCGTGTCCGCGCTGGCGTCCGGCCCGGCGACCGGTTCGGCGCCCTCGGGCATCTCGACCGTCTCGCGCGCCGGCTGGGCAATGGCGTCGCCCGCCTCGAGCAGCGGGTTTCGCTCCAGCTCGCCGCCGATGAAGGCTTCCAGCTCCAGGTTCGACAGCGCCAGCAGCTTGATCGCCTGCTGGAGCTGCGGCGTCATCACCAGCGACTGGCTCTGCCTCAGGTCAAGGCGGGGGGCGAGCGCCATGGATCGCCCTAAAGCGAGAAGCTTTCGCCGAGGTAGAGCCGGCGCACGTCGGCATTGGCGACCAGCTCGGCGGGGCTGCCCGCGAACAGCACCTTGCCGTCGTAGATGATGCAGGCGCGGTCCACGATCTCCAGCGTCTCGCGGACATTGTGATCGGTGATGAGCACGCCGATGCCGCGGGTCTTGAGCTCCTTCACCAGGTCGCGAATGTCGGCGATGGAGAGCGGATCGATGCCCGCGAAAGGCTCGTCGAGCAGGATGATCGACGGGTTGGCGGCCAGGGCGCGCGCGATCTCGCAGCGGCGCCGCTCGCCGCCCGAGAGCGCCATGGCCGGGCTGGACCGCAGGCGTTTCAGGCCGAATTCGTCGAGCAGGGTTTCCAGCTTCGCAGCGCGCAGCGCCTTGTCCGGCTCGGCAAGCTCAAGCACCGAGCGGATATTCTCCTCGACCGTCATGCCGCGGAAGATGCTGGTCTCCTGGGGGAGGTAACCTAGGCCCAGGATCGCGCGGCGATACATGGGCAGGCCGGTGATATCGACGCCCTCAAGCATGACGCGGCCGGAATCGGGCTTCACCAGGCCCATGATCGAGTAGAAGCAGGTCGTCTTGCCGGCACCGTTGGGGCCGAGCAGGCCGACAACCTCACCCTCACCCACTTCGAGGCTCACATCGGCGAGGACCACCCGCTTGTCGTAGCTCTTGGCAATGGAGATGACCTGCAGGCGATGCTCGCCAATCTCCGGCGCCGCACCGTTCGCGCGAAGGGGAGCTGCCACATCGTTCATCCGCTGGTCCTTGTCATCGCCGTCCGTGCAGCCTTGTGCCGCAGCCGGGTTGCTCGCAGATTAAGGCGCGCTCCGCAATCGCGATTTGGCAGGATTATTGCATGAATTGCGCCGGACTGTGGCGCAGGGGCGGCAGCTCGGCGGCCGCAGCAAAAAGAGAAACGCTATTTCCCGCCTTGGTCCGTATTGTTCTGCCGGACCTTGAACGTGCCCGAAACGCGGCCGCCGGCGTTCGTCGTGGCGCCGGGCACGTCGCTCGTTCCCGCGCCGTCCACCGTCGTGCGGCCGCTCGCCAGGTCGATGACCAGCCGGCCGCCGCTAAGGCGATTCGTACCCTGACTGAGTGAGACATGGCCGATCAGCGTGATGATCTTGCGGTTGAGATCGTAGATTGCGACGTCGCCTCTCGCCCGCTCGTCGCCGCGCGTCACGGTAACGCCGCCCGATGCATCGAGCCGATCGATCTCGAGCCCATTGGTGTCGTGATAGGCCACCGTCAGGCGCGCGGACGTCAGGCGCAGGCCGGCCTGATCAACCTGCACATTGCCCGCGACGACCACGCGATCAGCGCGATCCTGCACTTCGATGCGGTCGGCCGCGAACTCGACGGGCGCGCTCGTATCATGGCCGCGCAGGATCTGCGCACCGGCCTGCGGCGCCGGCATCACGAGATACAGGCCGCCGGCAAGGACGGCGAGCGGCGGAAGGGTGCGGAGGAGACGCGGCATATCAGCGCCCTTTGCGGCCAAATTGCTCGATGCGCAAGCGGGCGCGGCCCTCAAGCGAGACAGTCCGGTTTTCAAGATCGGCGCTGAGGTGATCGGCGCGGAACGTTCCGGTGGGAATGCGCCCCTCGACCGGTCCACGGCTGTGCAGGTTGCGATCGGCAAGCGAAATGTCGACGTCACGCGTGACAAGCCGGTAGCCATCCTCGCGCTCGAAGCGGATCGGCCCAATGACGGTGACCAGTTCCTTGCCCAGATCGTAGGTGCCACGCTGGGCCGTGACGAGGGCGCTGCCATTGTCCATCTGCAGCCGCGCCTCGAGATCGTTCAGCTGCACGATCGGCTCGCGCGAACTCTTCTGCACGGCCGACCCGGCACGCAGCGAAAAGGGCCGCCCGCGTGAATCCTCGCCGCGATACAGCGCCTCGATGACCTTCAACCGTTCGGCCGACATGTCGACCTTCTTCTTGTCGAGCACGAAACTGACTTCGCTCTGGTGAAGAAAGGCGGCGCCCACCAGCCCCAGCATCATCAGCCCCGTCACCACCGGCAGCAAGCGCTTGAGCCACACGATCATGCGGTCGTGGCTGCCGCCCGGCGCAGCCCAGTGCTGCTGGAGGCCGCGCCGCTCGGCCGCCTGCGCGGACATGGCCGTATCGATCAAGGCGCCTGAAGCCGCATCAGACATGAGCGAAGATATCGACCTCCGGCCAGCCCGCGAGATCAAGGAGCGCACGGTGCGGCAGAAAATCGAAACACGCCTGGGCAAGGCCCGTGCGCCCTTCGCGCGCCAGCCGGCGATCGAGCTCCGCCCGAAGCTGGTGCAGGTAGCGCACGTCGGACGCGGCATAGTCGCGCTGGGCATCGCTGAGAACCGGCCCGCCCCAATCGGAGCTCTGCTGCTGTTTGCTGACCTCGACGCCGAGCAGTTCGCGCACCAGCTCCTTGAGGCCGTGGCGGTCGGTATAGGTGCGGACGAGGCGCGAGGCGGTCTTGGTGCAATAGACCGGCGCGGTCAGCACGCCGAGATAATGCTGCATCGCCGCGATATCGAAGCGCGCGAAGTGAAACAGCTTGAGCCGCGTGGGATCGACCAGCAGCGCCTTGAGGTTCGGCGCATCATATGCGCTGCCTGCTGCAAAGCGGACGAGATGCTCGTCGCCCTTGCCATCCGAGAGCTGTACGACGCAGAGGCGATCACGCGGGGTAATCAGCCCCATGGTCTCGGTATCGATGGCGATCGGGCCTTCGGTCAGCAGCCCGGCGGGCAGATCTTCTTCATGGAGATAAACTGTCATGATCGCTCCCTTAGCCCGACGAAGGGCAGAGGGAAACAGTCTGCGCACCGCCTTGTGATATTGCCCGCCAACTTGTGTCCCAGACGCAGAATTCAGCATCATTCGGACAGTGAAATGCAGGGCAAGACAGACTGTGCCAAAATCATTCGCGCTTTGACCTGAATAGCGCTATAGCGAATCTGGGCCATTTGTACGAAGCGGCCGAGTCCCTGTGCGCGTCGTCCGGCATGGGTGAGGATGGTAGATGGGCGAGCGAAAGTGACTAACAGGGCATGAGTTTCGATAGAGGGCGCCGCGGCGGACGCGGCAAGGACAAGCGCGACGGCTTCGGCGAAGACAACTACGGCGGCGGCGGTTTCCCTGAATATGGCGGCGGCGGCGGCGGTTATGGTGACCGCGGCGGTGGCGGCGGCTATCGCGGCGGCGGTGGCGGCTTCGTTGGCGGCGGCGGTGGCTTCCGCGGCGGCGGTGGCGGCTTCGGCGGCGGCGGCGGCGGTGGTTTCGGCGGCGGCGGCGGTGGCCGTGGCGGCATGCCGGCCCAGGTCATCGGCGAAGGCTCAGGCGTCGTCAAATTCTTCAACGGTCAGAAGGGCTTCGGCTTCGTCGTCCGTGACGATGGCGGCGACGATGTGTTCGTGCACATCAGCGCGGTCGAGCAGGCCGGGCTTACAGGCCTGGCGGAAGGCCAGCCGCTCAAGTTCACGCTGGTCGATCGCGGCGGCAAGGTTTCGGCGACCGAGCTGGTGATCGACGGCGAGCCGCTTCCGGTTCCAGAGCGCGACCAGGCCCCGCCCCGCGAAGCACGCGGCGGCCCCGGTGGCGGCGGCGAGCGTGGCCCGATGCGCCAGCTCACCGGCGAAAAGGCCAGCGGAACGGTCAAGTTCTTCAACGCCATGAAGGGCTTCGGATTCATCCAGCGCGACGACGGCCAGCCTGATGCCTTCGTGCACATCAGTGCGGTCGAGCGCGCCGGCATGTCCTCGCTCAATGAGGGCGACCGGCTCGATTTCGAGCTCGAGGTCGACCGTCGCGGCAAATATGCCGCCGTCAACCTGTCGCCGAAGGCCGAATAAGCCTCTCAAGGCAAACAGATAGAAGGAAGGGCCCGGGCAGCGATGCGCCGGGCCTTTTCTTTATCTCCGTATTGCCTCTTTACCGCCGTCATTCCCGCGAATGCGGGAATCCAGGCCGGCTGAGCGCTGTACTTGAAGAATCCAACTGGATTCCCGCTTTCGCGGGAATGACGGCAAATTGGGCGGGGCTAACCCTGGGCCCGGCAACCGCGCAGCGCAGCGGCAGCGAGAAACACGTCGGCCGTATGCGGGTCGGGCGATTCGCCCTCGGCGGCATCGTGCATCAGCGAAAGATAGGTGATCGCGACCTGGCGATGGCCGTTATAGGCGACGACCGAGCCGAGCAGGCTTGCGAGCCGCTCGATCGGCTCCATGCCATAGCGGCGGGCGATGCCACGAATTTCGTCGAGTTGGTCGCAAAGCCTGGCAAGGGTGAGGACGGCGCAATCGCGCTGGAGCAGCTCGATCCGGTTCAGCAAATCACTGCGAACCATCAGCAACGGGTCGTGCTTCATGCCCTCCTCCTTTCCGTCCGACGCAGTTCTTGCAACTGCCACCGGCTCTGGAAATGGAGCTTGCATGAGGGTGGTTAACAAGCGGTTTAGCGTGCGTCTCGCGCACGCAAGTTCAGCCGTTTTTCCGCCATCGATCTTGACAAAGCCGGGTGATTCCCGCATTGGCCCGCCGAACCGGGCGATGCGCTTGTGCGCGCCGCCCATTTTTCGATGTTTGTCCGCGCTTTGCGCCTCGCTTCTGCGGGACCGAGCGCCGCTTTTTGAGGGATCGGCCATGGCGAAGCCAGCCACCGTGAAGATTCGACTGGTCAGCTCGGCTGACACCGGCTTCTTCTATGTGACCAAGAAGAACCCGCGCAACACGACCGAGAAGATGACCTTCCGGAAGTATGATCCCGTCGTGCGCAAGCATGTCGAGTTCAAGGAAGCCAAGATCAAGTGATGCCTGCCCCCGTGCGCTGACAGCGCGCGGGACGGAAATGCATCATCCCGGCGCCGGCCGGAATCCAGAGGCCCGGAGCCATCGGCTCGCGGGCCTTTCTTGCGTGCTTGCACGGCGGCGATGTTCAGGCTGGCGCCCGCGGACTCAGGCGACGGTCAGCAGCCCGGTCACCACATCCATGAAGCGCATGACGCTGATCGGCTTCGAGACATAGGCATTGGCGCCGGCAGCGCGGATGCGGGCTTCGTCGCCCATGCCGGCATAGGCGGTGACCGCCATGATGGGCACGGCCGTGAGCTGCTCGTCGGCGCGCAACTCGGCGATGAGCTCCATGCCGTTGACATTGGGCAGCTGGATATCGGTGATGATGAGATCGGGTGAAAAGGCGCGCGCGCGGCCATAGGCGTCGCGGCCGTCACGAACGGCGTCGGTCTCATAGCCATGCGCTTTCAGGAGGTCGCAGAAGAGCTTGAGGTTGAGCTCGTTATCCTCGACAACCAAGACCCGTTTCGTCACGAGCACCCCCTGCGATCATGCATATCGACCACTCCCCTGGCCTTCGCCCACCCCCGGACCGCAAGCTGTGAGCGCGCCATACCCCAATCCGTCCGAAGAAGAAACCGTGGCCCTTGCGCTCAACGTGGTCGCATGGGCTCTTTCGGACCAAACGCGCGCGGAGCGAATGTTATCCCTGACCGGCCTGGATCCGGAGACTTTGCGGGAAAATCTGACGAAAAGCGCGACATTGCGGGCGCTTCTCGATTTCGTGCTCGATCATGAGCCGGACCTGATCGCCTGCGCAGGCGCGATCGGCGCAAAGCCCGAGGCCATCGCGGCAGCGCGGCGGAGCCTCGGGCGATGAGCCGGCCGCTGATCGTCTCGGACTGCGACGAGGTGCTGCTGCACATGGTGGTGCCGTTTCGCGAGTGGCTGGACGCGCATCACCATATCCACTTCGATTTCTCGTCACCGTTCGAGGAGGCGCTGCGGCACAAGGACAGCGGCGATCTCGTCGAGCGCATCCATCTCTGGCGGCTGCTCGGCGGGTTCTTCGAGACGGAGATGCACCGGCAGGCGCCGATTTCCGGGGCGGTCGCGGCGATGGCGGCACTCGCGGAGCGGGCGGATATCGTGATCGTCACCAATATCGGCGAGGAGAATGCGGCACAGCGGGCGGCGCAGCTGCACGCCGCGGGGCTGCCGTTCCGGGTGATCGGCAATCGCGGCGGCAAGGGGCCGGCGGTGGCACAGCTGATGGCGGAATACCGGCCGAATCTCACGATCTTCATCGACGACCTCGAGACCAATCACAGCTCGGTGGCAAGCCATGTGCCGCAGGTCTGGCGGCTGCAGTTCGTGGGAGAACCGGAGATCGCGCCCTTCGCGGCGATGGCGGCGGACGCGCATGCGCGGATCGACGACTGGGCGGGCGCGCGGCGGTGGATCGAGGGGAAGCTTGATGAACTGGCGGAGGTCGAGGCGCTGATGAAATCCGGCGCTGTTTAGGCTTCTCGTCGTGCTGAACGGGTTTCAGGGTGACGGGCGGAAAACAGGATTAAAGCCTCAACAACATCGGGGCGGAAAAAGGGGAGATTTATGCGCTTTTCAGGGGACGTCGCGCTCGTAACAGGCTCCGGGAAGGGCTTTGGGCGCGCCATCGCGATGAAGCTGGCCTCGGAGGGCGCAAAAACCGCCCTGATTGCACGGACTTTGAGCGATATCGACGCGGTCGCGGACGAGATCCGCGCGGCGGGGGGCATTGCGCTGCCGATTGTGGCGGACGTGACCAATGCGGCCGATGTCGAAAGATCCATTCTGGAGACCGAAACGGCGTTCGGCCCGATCACGCAATTCGTGAACAATGCCGGCGTCGGCTGGCCCTATGGCCCGGTCGGCGGCATGGACGTCAGCAAATGGTGGGAGGCGCAGCATCTCCACCAGCTCGCGCCGATGCTCTACCTCAGCCGGCTGCTCCCGAAGATGAGCGCGGCGAAGCGCGGCCGCGTGGTCGTGGTCTCGGCCAAGGCGAGCCACCTCAGCGTCGGCGGCATGAGCGCCTATATCACCGGCAAGACCGCGCAGGTGCGGATCGTCAATGTCGCGGCGCTGGAGGTGAAGGACGCGGGCGTGGCGCTGTTTGCCATCGACCCCGGCTTCGTGGTCACCAGCCTGGCGCGCGAGACGATGACCAATCCGGAGGCGAAAGTGCATCTCGCGGGCATGGTCGAGCGGCTGAGCCAGGTGGCGGACAAGGACTTTTCCGCCGAGCTTGATGCGTGCGCCAACCGGGTCGCGAACCTGCTCTCCGGCAAGTACGATGCGCTGACCGGCGGCTATTTCGAAATACCGGACGATATCGACGCGGCGCTGGCCGCGAAACTGGCAGAGAAGCAGGTGGAGATGGGGGCATGAGCACCGAGATGCTGGCGCTGGAAGTCGCGTCGCTGCGTCACGAGCTGGAGATGCTGAAGGACCAGCAGGCGATCCGCGCGCTGCAGCACACCTATGGCTATCTGATGGAGAAGGGCCTCTACCAGGAAGTGGTGGACCTGTTTGCCGAGGATGCCGAGATGACCTTCTTCGGCGGCGTGTTCCGCGGCAAGGAGAGCATCAAGCGGGTGTATCTCAACCGCATCCGCAAGAATTTCACGGGCGGGCATAACGGCCCGGTGCGCGGGCTGCTCTGCGACGTGCTGCAGATGCAGGACGTCATCACCGTCGCCGAGGACCGCAAGACCGCGAAGGGCCGCTTCCGCGCGCTGCTGATGGGGGGCACGCATGCGAAGGTCCCCGACACGCCCAAGCTGCCCTACCAGCAATGGTGGGAGGCCGGCGTCTACGAGAACGACTATGTGCGCGAGGACGGCGTCTGGAAATTCTGGCGGCTGGGCTACCAGCTCACCTGGATGGCGGAGTTCGACAAGGGCTGGGCCCATGCGCCGGACATGAGCGTCTATGGGCCGGGCGTGCTCTATCCCGAGAATCCCAACGGCCCGGACGCGATCGCCGAGACGCGCTATCCGCCCTGGCCGGAGACCTGGCTGCTGCCCTTCCACTATCCGCACCCGGTGACGGGGGAAGAGATCGTGCCGGAGGGGGAATAAGTGGCGCGGACCGAACAGGAAGAGGCGAACATCCGCCTCGTCGAGCGCATCTATGAGGAGGTGCTGGGGCCGATCGATTCACAGGCGGTCGATGGCCTGTTCGCGCCCGGCTATATCCAGCACAATCCGGGGATCGCGAGCGGCGCCATGGCGCTCAAGGACATGCTCGACCGCGCCAAGGGCAAATATCCCAATGCCGTCCACATCGTGAAGCGCATGATGGCCGACGGCGACCTCGTCATGGCGCATGTCCACGTCATCTTCGAGCCGGGATCGCCGGGGCTGGCGGTGGTCGACATCTTCCGCATCGAGAACGGGCTGATCGCGGAACATTGGGACGTGGCGATGCCGGTGAACACGAAGCCGGCGAATGCGAATGGGATGTTTTAGGGGGGATTACTCTCCCCCGAACCTGCTTTCCCTTGCGAGATTATGGGTCGACCCGTAAAGTCGAATTGGAGATTTGGGGGCGCAAGTACCGAAATGGCTCGAACGCGTTTTTTTGGTTACCCGTCTCAACCTACACCCTTGGGTGAAATGATCGAGTCCGCCGCAAAACGTCTTGGTTTCAAGTCTGTTCAACATGAGGTGAAAACTTGGCCTCAAGTTTTTCAACCGGGAGAATTCATAGATACGAACATATTGGGCGCTATCGATGAGGCAGAGCTTTGCTACTTTGATATTACGTTCTCCAATTTTAACGTCTTTTTCGAAGCCGGATATTCAATTGGTCGCGCAAAGCCGACCATCTGCACAAGCAACCATTCGTTTGAAGCGCCGAGCGCGTACCTCGCAGAAATTGGACTATTCGATACATTGGCGATCGCGAACTACGATAGCTCAGAATCACTGCTTGACCTCCTGTCGAAAGATCTCCCTCCAAAACCAATTCTCCCGCCCTCATATGAAGCAAATCTCGGACAACCTCTCTATTTAATAAAGACACGGGCGGGCATCGAAGGCATGGCACGTGTCGTAAGCTCGCTCACCGATACCCTGACGCAATTCCGCTCGTACGACCCTGCAGAGGATCAACGGATGTCGCTGCGCAACGTCGTAGAGCATGTCGCCACCTCGACGGGCGTGTTGGCGGCGGTCATCCACAGGCAGTTGATAGATGCGACCAACCACAATTTGCGCGCCGCGTTCGTAGCAGGGCTGGCACGCGGCATGGATAGAGAGCTTCTACTCCTCAATATGACGGGAGAGAAATTGCCACTCGATGTTCGAGATTTCACTAAACCAGCGACTGACATGGATGTAATCCAGCGAAACGTGCAAACTTTCGCCCTTCGATCCCTCGCACGGTTACAAAGGGCCTCACCACAGCCGACCCGACTGAAAAGCGAAGGCATTCAGAGTATCAGCCTCGGCAATACCGCCGCCGAAAATGAAACTCGACGATTGTCAGACTATTTCGTGGCGACGCCAGCGTATCGCGCAGCTGTCGCGGGCCAAGGGCGCGTACTTATCGGGAGGAAGGGTTCCGGCAAAACAGCCATTTTCACTGAGATGGCCAAAGAACTAGGTAAAGGGCGCGGCAGTCTAATATTGCCGCTTCAGCCGGAAGGTTATCAGCTTCGGAAATTCAAAGATAACTTGGTCGATTTTTTAAACGAGGGCACCAAAGAGCATACAGTAGGGGCTTTTTGGGAATACCTACTCCTTCTGGAAATTTGCCATCGATGTATCGTGAGCGACGCGGAATACCTCGGGAGAGACCCACAAATCAGCCGGTTACTGCCGCAGCTTCGTGATCGATACGGTCGCGACGATTACGTAATCGAGGGCGATTTTTCGGAGCGGATTTTGCTTTTGCTTCAGGAGATCGAGCGGAGAAAATCTGCTATATCGCGCGGGACGACTGGCAAAGGATATCTTTCGAGAGCCGAAATTACTGAACTTATTTATAGTCACGACATTAATCAACTGCGCGCAGATGTAATTGAATACCTGGCCACCAAAAAACGCGTCGTCATTCTAATCGACAATCTGGACAAAGGGTGGGATGCGCAGGGCGTCACCTCTGACGACCTACTTATGCTACGAACCCTAATAGAAGTCGGACGGAAATTGGAACGAGCCTTAGCAAAGAAAGATGTAGCTTCGTTTTCGCTCATTTTTCTAAGAAATGATATTTATGAATTGCTATTAGATCAAACGCCAGATCGCGGCAAAGAAGGTAAGATTGCCATCGATTGGACAGACCGGGATCTCTTGAAACAGGTACTTCGGAACCGTTTGAACGTTTCCGGCGACGCTAGCAGCAATTGGTCAAAAATTGCAGTCAGCGAAATGAATGGCAAAGGAAGTCTCGACTGGGTAATCGATCGCTGCTTAATGCGACCCAGATATTTGATAGATCTAGTCAATCGATGCTTGGGATCGGCGGCATCTCATGGGCACAACCGAATTGACGCGACCGATTTTGATAGAGGCTATCGAGCCTTTTCATATGATGCGCTCGTCGGTACGAACCTGGAAATCAGAGATGTGGCCCCCGAATGTTTCGATGCAATTTTCGCCTTACAAAAGAAAAATTGTCGGACTTCGAGGATAGATATATCATTGTCTTTTCTAGCGCGTGGATTTCGAGAGGAAGATCACGACAAAATACTTGATCTCCTCGTCTGGTACGGTGTCCTTGGGATCGTCGACGAGGAAGGAAATGCGACGTATATTTACGAAGTTGAATATAATAGCCATGTTATTGAAAAGAAGCGCAGTAACCGGGGCCGCGACACTGAATATTTTGAGATAAATCGTGCCTTTTGGCCAGCGCTCGATATTTCGGACGCTGACATCGATCAGATGCCCGGACTGAAACCGTTTCAATAGGTAATTAGTTTGGAAGACCGGTTTCTGCGCGACGTAGTATCGCATAAGGTACTCAGCTTGCCCTCGAAGCGCCGCACCCGCCGACCACCGCACCTTGGCCTCACCTCTCCCGGCAGCACTACGTAGCAGCCGGGTCCTTTCCACACTCGCCCTCATGGCCAGCGGCACGCTCGCTGGCGCTTGACGATCAAGGTGCCCCGCTGAAGCCCATCCGAATTCATACCCCCATCCCGCCCCATCCGTGCTATGCTGGCCGCATCACCGCAATTCTGACCAAGCCGCCAGTGACAGAGGGACAATGATGCGCCCCCGCTTGATACGGGAGTGCGCCCAATGAGCCTCAACCAGATCCTCCATGACGAACAGATGGCGATGATCCGTCATGCCTCGGCGACCAGCCCGATCGACCTCGCGCGGCATCGCGGGGAGATCGACCGGATCAGCCGGATGCTCTCGCCGTTCAGCTATCCGCACCGGCCCTATGTCTCCGCCGTGCCCCGCATGGCGATTGCGGCACGGGCGGAGGGGGCGGTCTCGTGACGACGACATCGGCCAAGTGCCGCGACCAGCAGGCCTATCATCGCGAGCGGGCCGAGGGGGCGGCGCTGGAGAATGTCCGCGTCATTGCCGTGAAGGCGGCCGTCGCCTGGGGCAAGGAAGCCGTGCGGCAGGAGATGCGCGAGGCGAATGGCGAGCGGCGGCGGACGCAGGGCTTCGCCTCGGTCGAGGCGGCGGCTGCCGCGGCGGCGGAGGCTGCTGTGGATGCGGAGGCGGCGGATGTGCCTGGGCCGGGGCCGGGCGCACCCGACGACCGGCAGCTCAGCGAAAATCCCGATCGCGGTTTCGGCTCGGCATGAGCGACCTGCGCACCACGCGCTCGTCCATGACCTTCGCCGCGCCCTTCCGCCTGAGCGCGTTCGACGCGCCCTTGCCGGAGGGCACCTATGACATCGACACCGAGGAGCGGATCATCGAGGGCAACGAGCGCACGGTCTACCTGCGCGTCGCCACGCTGATCCATGTGCGCTCGGCGGGCAAGGCGGAGACGGTGACGGTCGACCCCAGGGAGCTGGAGGCGGCGCTGGCCAGCGAACGGGCGAACGCGGCGGCATGGATGCTGCGCTGAGGCGGGCGTGACGCAGGCGTGAAAACCGGGTGTGAGAGTGGGCGGCTCGTGCCCGCTGGTCCTTGCCTCACCCGCCCCCGGCGCACTACATAGCCGCCGACTCCTTTCCCCGCTCACAGACGGAACCGCCCTCATGACCAGCGCCACGCTCACCGCCGCCGACCAGACCAAGGACATTGCCCGCATCTTCGCGCTGCAGCAGGCGCACCAGTGGGACGTGAAGGCGACGAACGCGGCGACGCGCAAAGACAAGCTGGCCAAGCTGAAGGCGGCGATCGAGGCACGCGCGGACGAGATCGTGGCGGCTGTCCAGTCCGACACGCGCAAGCCCGAGGGCGAGATCCGCGTGACCGAGGTGCTCAACATCCTGGGCAATATCCAGCTGAACATCGACAGCCTGGAGGACTGGATGAAGCCGACCGAGGTGACGCCCAGCAAGAACCCGGCCGACCGCGCGATGATCAGCTATGAGGCGCGCGGCGTATGCCTCGTGCTGGGCCCGTGGAACTTCCCGCTCGGCCTGACGCTGGGCCCGGTGGCGGCGGCGGTGGCGGCGGGCAATTGCTGCATGGTGAAGCTGACCGACCTGTGCCCGGCGACGGCGCATGTGGCGAAAAAGATCATCGCGGACGTGTTCGACGAGAATGAAGTCGCGGTGTTCGAGGGCGACGTGAGCGTGGCGAGCGCGCTGCTCGAGCTGCCGTTCAACCACATCTTCTTCACCGGCTCGACGCGGGTCGGCAAGATCGTGATGGCGGCGGCGGCGAAGCATCTCGCCACGGTGACGCTGGAGCTGGGCGGCAAGTCGCCGGTGATCATCGACGAGGGCGCGAATGTCGAGGCGATCTCGGCGGCGCTGGCCGGGGCCAAGCAGTTCAATGGCGGCCAGGCCTGCATCTGCCCGGACTATGTCTTCGTGAAGCCGGACCAGAAGGACGCGCTCGTCGAGGGCTTCAAGGCCAATGTGCAGAAGAACCTCTATGACGAGGCCGGCGCGATCAACAAGGCGGCGATCGCGCAGATCGTCAACAGGGCGAATTTCGACCGGGTGAAGGGGCTGTTCGACGACGCGGTGGCGCAGGGCGCGACCGTGGCCGTGGGCGGCACGTTCGACGAGCGCGACCTGACCGTGCACCCGACCATGCTGACCGACGTGACGCCGCAGATGAAGATCCTGCAGGAAGAGATTTTCGCGCCGCTGCTGCCGGTGATGACCTACGACCATCTCGACCAGGCGATCGGCTATATCGAGGCGCGCGACAAGCCGCTGGCGCTCTATGTGTTCAGCCCGGACGAGGCGAACGTGCAGAAGGTGCTGGACCGCACCTCGTCGGGCGGCGTGACGGTCAACGGCGTGTTCTCGCATTATCTCGAGAACCGCCTGCCCTTCGGCGGCGTCAATGGCAGCGGCCAGGGCAGCTATCACGGCTATTTCGGCTTCAAGGCGTTCAGCCATGAGCGGGCGGTCTACGTTCATCAGTGAGAGGGCGGCGGGGTAAGCTAGCCGTTCCACTGACGTCATCCCGGACGTGATCCGGGTTCAGAAGAGGCACGTAACTCTTCTGAAAGCTGCCTGTCGCGACAGTGAACGAGAAGCTGGACCCCGGCTCGGAGGCCGGGGTGATGGTGGTATTTGGGTGGCGCCGCGAATGTCCTGCTTTCCGTAAAGTCAAACAAGACTCCGGCAAGTCAATGCGATAGAATAGATTCAGTCATTGCACGGAGGGGGGCAATATGACTGATCGGCATATCCTGGGAAAAGCCGGGCTTCTGGCCGCCTTGCTGGCGTCTGCGACAGTTGCGCAGGCGCAATCGCCCGTCGGGCTCAAGCAAGGCACAGCGCCAACCGGCCCTGACATCGTCGTGACCGCCAAGCCCGATCCGACGGCGAAGGAAACCGTGCAACAGGCCCGCGCGATCAGCCGCATGGGCGACTTCTACCACGACCCGCTCGCGCGCTTCTCCGAACCGGTCTGCCCCGGCGTGCTTGGGCTGCCGGCGGACGCGGCGGGGATCATCGTCGACCGCATTCGCTACGACGCCGAGCGGGTCGGCGCGCCGATCGAAGCGGCGACGCCTTGCAAGGCCAACATCCTGATTGTGTTCACGCGCGACGGCGGGGCCGAGGTGCGCAAGCTGCTCAAGACGCGCGGCTATCTGTTCGATGGCATCGAGACGCCCGAGGCGCGGGAATTGAAGGAGGCGGCGGGGCCCGTCCGTGCCTGGAACGTGACACAGCTACGCAACCGCCACGGGCAGGAGCAAAATCCGACATTTGCGACAATGTCCATGTCGATCGACAGCAATCCCGGCTTCGGGCCTCTGCGCGTCATCAACGTGCCGACCAGCGACAGCCGCGTCTTCCTCGCCAGTCGCGTCGACATCACCGCCTCGGTGGTGGTCATCGATCTTGGTGCGATCGACGGCATGCCGGTGGCGCAGATTGCCGACTATGCCGCGATGCGGGCGCTCGCCCGGACGCGGCCGGCGGAGGGCGACACGGCAGCAAGTACGATCCTGAGCCTGTTCGATCCGACAAGTGCGCACCCGCGCGAGATGACAGCGTTCGACCTGGCCTACCTGCGCAGCCTCTATGACGCGGGGAGCAATGTGCCCGCCTCGGTGAAGCTGCTCAACGTCTCGCGCATGGCCGCGAAAGACAAGGCCCTCGCGATGAAGGACCCGGCGCCGGGACAGTGAGCCGCACTCAGCTCCGGTAGAAATTGCCTGACGGAATATCGATCATCGCGTCCGCCTCGTCGAAGGCCAAGCCGGGCGGATCGCCGCCGGCGCGGACCGTCTCGATGGCGCGGGTGAGGGCGCGGCGCTGCATGCCGATGCCGATGTCGCTGGTCACGAGATGCTCCTCGCTGTGCAGCGAGATGGCGCCCTGCCCGGCCTGCGCCTCATAGTCGCCGGGCTGGTCCTGCCGCTCCTCGACGCTCTTCTGCCCCCAGGGCTTGAACTCCGCCATGCCGAGCTCGGGCGCGATGGGGCCAATGCCCTCGGGCAGGCGGAAGGTCGCGAGGATGCGGCAATGGGTGTCGTCGACCGGAACGGAGATGCCGAGCATGTTGGGGCGGCCTTCCTTGAGCACCGTATCGGGCACGCTCATGATGTGCGGCATCAGCCAGGTGGAGATGCGATCGAGCACGCGGCCGTCCTCCAGCGTGCGGCGGGCGCTGTAGAAGATACCGCCGTCCATCTCCTCGAACCTGACCTTCGGCATCAGTTCGAACTCGGGCATGAACTGGGTGCCGCTGAAGGTCGTGTGCAGCACCTGGACGTGGAAGGGGTCCATGACATTGTCGTTCATGTGCAGCCACGAATAAGGCACGACCTCGGGGCCATCGAGATCGGCATGGGCGGCCATGCTGTTGTCATAGGCGATATAGGTCTCGCCCGGCTCCAACGGCTCCATGCAGCTGTAGCGCGGGAGGACGGGCATGCGCTCGGGCGGGCCCATATAGGCCCAGACCAGGCCA
The DNA here is from genome assembly GCA_036404995.1 of Sphingobium sp. Classification (GTDB taxonomy): domain Bacteria; phylum Pseudomonadota; class Alphaproteobacteria; order Sphingomonadales; family Sphingomonadaceae; genus Sphingobium. The sequence continues at coordinate 29,194 of DASWYL010000027.1, forward strand.
TAGCGCTCGCGCACCGGATACCAGGGCTGGCGGGCGGAGGCGCGGTTGACGCCGCCACCCGGCTCGCAGGGCTGCTCGAGGCAATTGCCCTCCACGTCGAACTTCCAGCCATGATAGCAGCAGCGGATGCCGTCGCGCTCGACCTTGCCCCAGAACAGGCTGGTGCCGCGATGCATGCAGCGCGGATAGAGCAGGCCGGGCTTGCCCTGCCCGTCGCGGAAGATGATGAGATCCTCGCCGAGGATGCGGATTTCCTTCGGGCGGCTGGTGACGTTGCGCGAGGCTAGGACCGGCTGCCAGTAGCGGCGCATCAGCTCGCCCATCGGCGTGCCGGGACCGACCTGGGTGAGCAGCGCGTTGCTGTGCTGCGGTGGGCGGCCGTATGCGGTGCCCTGCGGCACATCCCGCGTGGCGGACGCATCGTCAGGCTTGGTGGCCATGCTCACTCTCCTTCCGATTTTGCGCCAGTATAACAAGGCGGCGAAAGTGCGGAAGCACGCGGCGAAATCAATTTCACCAGCGCGTGGGAACCGAATTCGGAGACGTAAGTTCTGGTTCTAATCGAGCCGGACCTGCGACCGGTGATCGGTCGTTCGGGGTTGGGGAAAGGTCATCGATTTTCACGGCTTGATTCGCGCGAGCACCCGCGCCGGCCATGAAGTGGTCGATGCGCTGTTCGGTACATTCGACCTCGCCTCGGCGCCGTCTTACGGCGCGATGCTGCTTGCCCACGCCCGGGCACTGCTGCCGATGGAGGCGTGGATGGCGGGCGGCGGCGTGCCGCTGTGGGAGGCTCGGGGAGCTGCGCTTTGCGAAGACTTGCGCACGCTCGGTCTGGCGCCGCCGCTCGTCGATGCCCTGCACTGGCCCTCCGACGAGGCCGCGCATTGGGGCACGGCCTATGTGCTCGAAGGATCGCGGCTCGGCGGGGCATTCATCGCCCGCCAACTGCCCGAGGGCCAGCCGCGCGCCTATCTCACGCGCGCCCATCCACCGGGGCACTGGCAGGCATTCCTGGCTGCCCTCGACGAGACGGCGAGCCTTCGCGGCACGATCTGGCGGGAGGATGCGATCACCGCTGCGCAGCGCGCCTTCGAAACCTTCGCCGATGCGGCGCGTTTCGAAGCCAAGTCATAATGAGCACAGATGCACCCATCTACCAGGTCGACCTGACAAACTGCGACCGCGAGCCGATCCACATTCTCGGGAATATCCAGCCGTTCGGCTTCCTGGTGACCGTGGGCACGGACTGGGTGATCAGCCGTGTTTCGGCCAATATCAGCGAGTTTGTCGGCAAGGCTGCCGACGAGCTGCTGGGCGAACCGCTGGAAAATCTCTTCACGCAGGGGGCGATCCATAACTTGCGCAACCGGTTGGCGCTGCTGCGCGGGCCAGATGCGGTCGAACGGCTGCTGGGCGAAACACTACTCGCCGACGGCACGCGCTTCGACGTCGCCCTGCATTTCTCAGGCGAGTCCATCGTGATCGAGGCTGAGCCGGCCGCCGAGGATGTCGGCGATGCAGGCGGCCTTGTCCGCACATTGATGTCGCGCCTGTCGCAGATGGACTCGCTCACGGCCTTCCTGCGCGAGGGCGCGCGACAGGTGCGTGCCATTACCGGAATAGACCGCGTGAAGGTCTATCGCTTCGACGCCGAGGGCTCGGGCGAAGTGGTCGCCGAGTCGCTAAGACCCGGTGTCGAAAGCTTCCTGGGGCTGCATTATCCGGCGTCCGACATTCCGGCGCAGGCACGGCGGCTCTACATTCGCAATATTTTCCGCATCATCTGCGACGTCAACGCGACGCCCGTTCCGATCATCCCCGGTCTCGACGAGAACGGCCTGCCACTCGACCAGTCGCTCTCGATCCTGCGCGCCGTCTCGCCGATTCATATCGAATATCTGCGCAACATGGGGGTGAGCGCGTCGCTCTCCATCTCGATCGTGGTCAACGGACGGCTGTGGGGCCTGTTCGCCTGCCACCATTATTCGCCGATACAGCCGAGCCTTGCGATCCGAACCGCCGCCGAGCTGTTTGGCCAGATGTTCTCGCTGATGCTGGAAAGCCGCGAGCGCGCGGAAGCCTCCGACTATGAGAACCGCGCACGCGCGACGATAGACCGCGTCATGGCGACGGTCGCCCAGAATTCCGACCTGCTCGCCGACGGACAATGGATCGGCGAGGTCATTCTCGACACGATCCCGGCGGACGGCGTCGCCGTTCATATCGGCGGCCGGACGTCGCTGAGCGGTCTGACGCCGAGCGGCGAGCAGTTTCGCGACGTGCTCGCAATCCTCCACCAGGCCTCATCCAACCAGATCTTTGCGACGGAATCGCTGCTCACGCTGCTGCCGGAAGCGGCCGCCTATTCGGACATCGCGGCAGGGCTGCTTGCGATTCCGCTGTCGCGGCTGCCGGGTGACTATGTCGTGCTCTTCCGCAGCGAGCAGCTGCGTTCCGTGCGCTGGGCGGGCAGCCAGGAAAAGGCCATAGAATATGGCCCCAACGGGCCTCGCCTGACGCCGCGCAAGAGCTTCGAGGCATGGTCCGAGCTCGTGAAAGGGCGATCCTTGCCGTTCACCGCGTCAGAGCGCCGCGTGGCCGAAGGGTTGCGGGTCGGTATGCTGGAAGTGCTGGTGCGTCTGTCAGAGGAAGCCGGTCTCGAACGCAAGCGCGCAAGCGAGCGGCAGGAGCTTCTGATCGCCGAACTCAATCACCGTGTGCGCAACATTCTCTCGCTCATTCGCGGGCTCATTTCGCAGTCGCGCGACCGCAGCGACAGCGTCGAGGACTTCGTCTCGAACCTGGAAGGACGAATCCAATCACTGGCGCGCGCGCACGACCAGGTGACCAAGGACCGCTGGGGCCCGGGGCACCTCGCCTCTCTGATCGAAACCGAAGCGAGCGCCTATCTGGGCCTCAAGAGTACCCGGCTCTCGTTCAACGGCCCCAACATCCTGCTGCAGCCTCTCGCCTTCACGACGCTGGCGCTGGTCTTCCACGAGCTGCTGACCAACGCGGTCAAATATGGTGCGCTTTCAGACGGCGGCACCATCTCGCTCGACTGGCGGCTCGACCCGGACGGAAGCCTGCTGCTCGACTGGGTGGAAACCGGTGGTCCTGCTGTGACGGCCCCAACACGGCGCGGGTTCGGTACGACCATCATCGAAAAGGCCATCCCGCACGATCTCGGCGGCGCGGCCGACATCCACTATCAGCTCGAAGGCGTCAGGGCGCATTTCTGCGTGCCGTCGCGCTATATCGCCGGCATCGACATCACCAAGCACAAGCCCGGCGGCGGACAGGATGCGGCAGCCGCACCCAAGCCGCTCGCAGGCAAGAAAGGCATCTTGCTAGAAGACAGCATGATCATCGCGCTCGACGCCGAAGACGCGCTGCGCCTGCTCGGCGCGCAGGACGTCGCCGTATTCTCCAGCGCTCGGACTGCCATGAAATATCTCGACACGGAGGCGGTCGACTTCGCGGTGCTCGATTTCAACCTCGGCATCGAGACCAGCGAGAATATCGCGGCCAAGCTTCAGTCCGCGAACGTGCCCTTCGTCTTCGCGACCGGTTATGGCGAGGGCATTTCGTCCGACCGCTTTCCGGACGCCGCGATCGTTACCAAACCCTATGGCGCGCCGGACCTCGCCAAAGCCTTCGCCGCGTTCCAACAGGCGGAAGCGGCAGAATAGCCTGCCCCCTCAGGGCAGCGCGAACACGTACAGCACATTGCCCAGCGGGACCTTGTATTCCGGCGTGGTGCGGCCGAGCGAGAAGGCTTCGGGCGCGACGCCGGTGCCGATCGCGACATATTGCTTGCCGTCGACTGCGTAGCTGACCGGATAGCCGGTGATCGCCGAGGCGAGGTTGACGCTCCAGAGCTTGCGGCCGCTGGTGTCGGAGAAGGCCATGAAGCGGCCGACCGCGTCACCCGCAAAGAGGACGCCGCCGCCGGTGGACATCAAAGACATCATGCCGGCGCGCTGCTCGTACATCCACGCGGTCTTGCCGGTGGAGGCAGAGATCGCCTGGATGCGGCCAAGGTTCGTGCCGCCGTCGGGGATGAAGGCGGGGCCGGAGACGCCCATGATGGTCGAGCCAGGCTTGAGGTCCTTCGAGCTTGTCACGGTCGAGCAGAGATTCTGCAGCGGCATGTACATGAGGCCGGTCTTCGGGCTGTAGGTGCCTTCCTGCCAGTTCTTGCCGCCCGCGAAGCTGGGGCAAATGTCGCGCGTCTGGCCGGGCGCCGTGAAGATGGTCGCGGGATTGACGGTGACTTCGCCGGTCGCGCCGTCGATCGACTGCACGACATTCTGCTTCACCGTCGGTGTCGCCCAGAGGAACTCGCCGGTCTTGCGGTCGAGCGTGTAGACGATGCCGGTCTTGCCCGGGATGCCGGTCAAGACCTGGCGCTTCTCGCCGCGCTTGAGCTTCGGGTTGATCCAGCTGACCGATTTGGGATCGGGCGCCACTGCCGTGTCGAGCAGGATGCGCGTGAAGGTGTGGTCGAAGTCCCAGTGATCGAGCACGTGCTGGTAGTACCAGACGATCTTGCCGGTCTCGGGATCGATGGCCAGAGTCGAGGTCGAATAGAGATGTTTCTTGTCGTTGCCGCCCAGGATGAACTTGGGGGTCGGCGAGGTCACGGACGTCCCGTAATAGATAAGCTTCAGTTCCGGATCGTAGGTCGGCGGCATCCAGGTGCCGACCTGCAGACGCTTGTCCCGCGGCACGCCGCCCCAGGTCTCGTCGCCGGGCTCGCCGGGCGCGGGCATGGTGTGGGTGCGCCACAGCTCCTTGCCCGTCCGCGCGTCGTGGGCGACGAAGACGCAGGCGTCATAGCCCGCGTCGGCGGCGCAATTGCGGCCGGAAATGACCTTGCCGTCCGCGACGATGGGGCCACCGCTCGTGCTGTCGTTCTGGGTCTTGTAGTCGGTGACCTTGCTCTCCCAGACCTGCTTTCCGGTCGCGATGTCGAGCGCATAGACATAGCCGTCGGAGCTGGAGCCGATCAGCAGGTTCTCCCAGATGGCGGCGTTGCGCTTGATGGTGGCGCCGCGGAAATCCTCGGGGTACCGCCGCTTGTAGGTCCAGATGAGATCGCCCGTGGCGGCATCGACCGCGTCGACCGTGTCCTTGGGCTGGATGATGTACATGACGCCGTCATGGACGAGCGGCGTACCCTCATAGCCGCCGTCGCTGAGCGGGCGCGACCAGACGAGGCGCAGCCCGGAGACGTTGCGCGGCGTGATCTGGGCGAGCGGGCTATGCGCCCAGCCGTTCAGGGTGCGGCGGAAGCTCAGCCAGTCGCCGGCCGGGGGATTGGCGATGAGCGCCGGCGGCACGGGCTTGGGCACATGCAGGTTGAGCGGCAGGGCCTTGGGCGGCGCGCCCGCCGTGAAGGTCTCGCCGGGCTGGGCAGTGGCGACGCTCGCCATGACGCCGGCCAGCGCCGCGCTGGACAGGGCCAGCGCCAATTTCACGTTCCGATGAAGCATCCCTCACTCCCGCAAGCATTAGTCGACTTTGGCGGCCCGTTTAGGGGGGAAGACGGGGCAAGGTCCAGCCCGGCTCTTGACGCGTTTCACGGGCCATGCTCATGCCATGCCCATGAGCCGCATCGAAGATCATCTCGCCGCCGAGGGCATCGCCCTCCCCGCCGCCGCCGCGCCGGTGGCCGCCTATGTGCCGACCGTGCTTGCAGGCGGGCTGCTGCACATCTCCGGGCAGCTGCCGTTCACGCCGGACGGCGACCTCATGAAGGGCAAGCTGGGCGAAACCCACGGCATGGAATGGGGCCAGGCCGCCGCGGAGCGCTGCGCGCTGATGCTGGTCGCGCAGATGAAGGCCGCGCTGGGCGATCTCGACCGGGTCGAGCGTATCTTAAAGCTGGGCGCCTTCGTCGCGTCGACCCCCGATTTCACCGACCAGCCCAAGGTGGCGAACGGCGCATCGGAAATGATGGTGCGCATCTTCGGCGAGGCCGGCAAGCACGCCCGCAGTGCGGTGGGCGTGCCGGTGCTGCCGCTCGACGCGTCGGTGGAGATCGACGCGATCGTGGCGGTGCGGGGCTGATATTTCGCTCTCCTTTTCGTCATGCTGAACTTGTTTCAGCATCCGTCACGCCTCATGCTCCCAGGCAGAATGATGGACCCTGAAACAAGTTCAGGGTGACGGGAGTGTTTTGGTCATGCTCACAGCGACCTGCCGCTGCGGACAATTGCGGGCGACCTGCACGGGCGAGCCGGTGCGCGTCTCGGTCTGCCATTGCCTCGACTGCAAGAAGCGCTCCGGGAGCGCGTTCGCGGCGCAGGCGCGCTGGCCCAATGAACAGGTGGCACTGGCGGGCGACTACAAGGAATGGTCGACTGTCGGGGAGAGCGGCAAGCGTGCGACATTCCGCTTCTGCCAGACGTGCGGCTCGACGGTGGCCTATGTCCACGAGGGCTTGCCGGACGTGACCGCCATCCCAATCGGCGGCTTCGCCGATCCCGGTTTTCCGCCGCCGATCTACTCGGTCTATGAAGAGCGGATGCATAGCTGGGTTGCGATCGTCGGCGACGGGATCGAGCATTGGGACTGAAAGATCCTCCCTGAGCTTGCTCGGGGAGGGGGACCGGCGAAGCCGGTGGAGGGGAATGGTGCAACCGCCCCTCCACCATCCTGCGGATGGTCCCCCTCCCCAAGACGAGCTTGGGAAGGATTTTGGAGGAAAAGACACTGGCGTAGCGACGGCCGACGCCCCATCTTTGCGCTCATGACTCGCGCGGCACCCCTTCCCTCATGAGCACCGAATGGACCGTGCGCCTGTCGATGTCGGTGTCGGGCCTGGACAAGGCCGATTGGGACGCCTGCGCGGGCGGCGGCAATCCGTTCGTCAGCCATGACTTCCTGACCATCCTCGAGGAATCGGGGAGCGTCGGCCCCGGCACCGGCTGGTCGCCCGCGCCGATCACGGTGGAGGATGCCGGCGGGGCGATCCTCGCGGCGGCGCCGGCCTATCTGAAAAGCCACAGCCAGGGCGAATATGTGTTCGACCATGGCTGGGCGGACGCCTGGGAGCGCGCGGGCGGCCAATATTATCCCAAGCTGCAGATCTGCGCGCCCTTCTCGCCGGTGCCCGGGCCGCGGCTGCTGGCGCGCGACAGCGATGCCGCCGCCGGGCTGATGAAGGGCATCGAGGCGGTCACGGAACAGAACCAGCTCTCGTCGGCGCACGCGACCTTCATCGCGCCGGAGGAGGTCGAGCGGTTTCGCGCCGGTGGCTGGCTGATCCGGCAAGGCACGCAATATCACTGGCAGAACGAAGGCTATGGCAGCTTCGACGATTTCCTCGGCTGCCTCTCCAGCCGACATCGCAAGGACCTGCGCAAGGAGCGGGCGAAGGCGCAGGCGGGGCTGGAGATCGTCCACCTGACCAGCGGCGACCTGACCGAGGCGCATTGGGACGCCTTCTGGACCTTCTACCAGGACACGGGCAGCCGGAAATGGGGCCATCCCTATCTGACGCGCGCCTTCTTCTCGCTGCTTGGCGAGCGCATGGCGGACAAGGTGCTGCTGATCTTCGCGCTGCGCGACGGACGGCCGATCGCGGGAGCGCTCAACCTGATCGGCGCGGACACGCTCTACGGGCGCTACTGGGGCTGCACGGAGGAGGTGCCGTTCCTCCACTTCGAACTCTGCTATTACCAGGCGATCGACGCGGCGATTGCGCGGGGACTCTCGCGCGTGGAGGCGGGCGCGCAGGGCGAGCATAAATTGTCACGCGGCTACCGCCCGGTGCCGACTTTCTCGGCACATTATATCCCCAACAAGAGCTTCCGGCGGGCGGTGGCGGATTTTGTCGAGCAGGAAGCGGCGATGCTGGCGCAGGACCGGGAATGGCTGGGCGAGCGGGGGCCGTTCAGGCGGGGAGTTAGTTAGGTCAGGCTGGTACGGCCGCCAGATATCCCGCACTGATGGGGGACGCCGGGCCAGTACTCGGCAGCGCGAGCCCGCGCCGGCTCGCCTCTCGTAAAATGGCCCTGTCGATGACACTATGGTCGCGTGCCGGAGGAAGGCGATCCAGCCTCCACCGCAGCTCATCGTCGATCAGCATCGCCGCCAGCGCGGCCGCATAGTCTTCCGCCGAATTCATAAACAGGCTTCCTGCGCCAGGGCGCGAGACGAAGGCGGCATGGCGTCGCAGGTGCGACGACGATTTGGCGCTCGATGCGGCGGGCCTTTGTCCCAACGGCCTTATAGCATGAACTGGCGAACGGCTTGGCTCCCTTGTGCACTCAGGAAATTCGAGGGAGCAGGGCCCTTCATCTGTGCATTTTGGAACGCATGGCCGGTGCGGCGGTTCTCCCACCATGCCCCACTTCTATTTCCATCTCTGCAACGGCAGCGGCTTTGTCGAAGACGACTCCGGCCAAGACTGCCCGACGGTGAACGACGCGCGCATTGCGGCAGTGGCGAAACTGCGCAGGGCGCTGGCCGATGATGTCCACGCGGGGAACATCAACGTCGCCGCCTTCATCGAAATCGAGAATGAAAACCGCGCGCACATCGAGACAATCCATTTCGCAGACGCCGTGAGCGTGACGACCGAGAATAGCCGCAAGGCGCGCTAGGTTAGCCGCCAGTCAGCGGCCGCTTATGCTCGCCGGTGGAATCGAACGTCGTCGATTCCGTGATGCCGCCCGAGGCGTCGAGAGTGAGCTTGACGCGGTCCATCGTGCGGTTCTGCCAGTACCAGCCGTGGATGCCGGTGAAGGCGGCGACATAGCGGCCTTCCATGCTCGGCGCGGTGCCGACCCCGTAGCTCTCGGTCAACGCGGTGCCGCCCTCGAAGGGGTGGGCGTGCATGTCGTAGCGGACGGGCGCGGTGGCCGACCATTTGAAGGTCATCGCCTTGCCCTGCTCGAGCGTATATTTGAACTCGGTGGACTCATAGGGGCCGAGTTCGATCTCCCAATGGTCGGTCTTGCCGGGTTCGGCGGCGGACGCACCCAGCGTCAGGACGCCGCTGCGCTTGCGGCCGCGCTCAAGCTCGGGGGAGTTGGCGGCGTCGGCGATCTGGATGAGGCCGGTCGCGGCCCCGACACCAGTCGGATCGATGCCGAATTGCGCGGGGAGCACGAAGCAGACGGTGATGCCGGCCGCGACGATGACTGCGGCAGCGCCGCCGATGAGCAGCTTCTTCTTCGAGAGCGGTGCGGGATTGGGAGGGGTGTCGGTCATGAGGCGAGATATCCTGCGATCTGGTTGCCGGCGAGGAGGAAGCCGGCAAGGATGAGAGCGATATTGGCATAGCGGGCGGTGACGTTGAAGCTGGGCAGGTGCCGCCAGAGATTGAGCACGGTGACGACGACGGTGAGCACGATCACCTGGCCCAGCTCCACGCCGATGTTGAAGCCGATCAGGTTCACGAGCAGGCCGTTCTGCGAGACCGACAGATCCATGAGCTTGGTCGCGAGGCCCATGCCGTGGAACAGGCCGAAGACGAGCACGGCGATGCGCGTGTCGAAGGTCCAGCCCAGCTTCTGGAAGCCGCCGAGATTCTCGAAGCCCTTGTAGACCACCGACAGGCCGATGATCGCGTCGATGATATAGTCATTCGCGCCGACATGCAGCAGCACGCCGCCCATCAGGGTCAGCGAATGGCCGATGGTGAACATCGAGACGTAGAGCACCACGTCCTTCAGCCGGTAGAGGAAGAAGACCACGCCGACCAGGAACAGGATATGGTCGTAGCCGGTGACCATATGCTTGGCGCCGAGATACAGGAACGGAATGAAGGCCGGGCCGTTCACGCCCGCGACGAACGCCCGGTCGCTCTGCGCCACGTCATGCGCGGCGGCGGCGCCGGCGATCATGAGCAGGCATAGCGCCGCCATGAACCGGGCGACCGGCAGCTGGCCCCAGAAACGGCGCGGCAGCGTCACTTGGCGGCGGCGTTGCTTGCGTTGGATGCGTTAGCGGCGTTGGCCGGGATTTCGCCCGCAGCGGGCGGATAGACCTGGTGGCAGGCCGTGCAGACATTGTACATCGTGCCGCCGGTCTCGAAGATCGCGTCCTCGCTCCGGTCGACGGCGGCCTTCTCGGCCTTCTGGCCGATCTCGACCAGAGACCTGGAGAATTGCATCCAGTCTTCGCCGCGCCCCTTGGCATATTGCTCGGTCATAAGGAGATTGCCCATCTCGGCGATGGTCGCGGCGGCACTGCGGGTGCGCAGCCAGGCTTCCTCGGTGGTGGGGCGCAGGTCGTGCGTACCACTCTCGTCGGTGTAGGAGCCGGCGGATTTCCAGAATACGTCCGCCTGCGGCTGGACGATCGTCGCCATCAGCTGCTTGATGTCGTGGGCTTTGACGAAGGCGGGCGCCTTCTCTTCGGCCTTCTTGCAGCCGGTCAGCAGCGCCAGGCAGGCGGCCGCGACGATAATCCCCTTCATATGCGTCTCTCCTCAGCGCCGCTCGGCGGCTTCGGAGCCGTTATGAATAGGTTTACAACGAATGGCGAGGGGTGAAACGGTAACCGTACCGTTGCAATTGGGCCGAAAAGTCAGCCTGCCGTCAGGCGGCGGCGCGGCGGGCGGTCTGACTGAGCCAGGCTCTCGCCATGCGTTGCGCTTCCGCCACTTCGCGGGCGCTCATCTCCTCGGCGATCTCGGCCCGGCAATGCTGGCCTTCTTCGCTGCCGGCAAGTGCGGCAAGATTGAACCACTTATGGGCCTCGACGAGATCGATACCGACACCGCTGGTTCCGCAGCTATATGCAACACCGAGATCGTATCGGGCCTGCGCATCGCCTCTCGCGGCGTCACGCATCCGGCTCTCGATCAGAAAACGGGCACTCTCCAAGCTATTCGCCACATCAAACCCCCTGTTAGGTTTTGCGATGGCGGCAAATCAGCACGTGGCGGGTTGCGAAATGGTTAACGCCGCGCGCCAATCGCAAGATAGGTACCGGATCGGACCCTGCGTCCGGGCCTAACTCATGGGTTAACGGCGATATTGTCGATCAGGCGGGTCCGACCGATGCGCGCGGCGGCGAGGAGGCGGGCCGGGGCATCGAGCGATTCGATTCGTTTGAGGGTCGCCGCATCGCGCAACTCGACATAATCGACCGATTCGAAGCCGCCGGCACGGATGGCGTCGTGCGCCTCGGCCAGCGCGAGCGCGATATCGGCGCCGCTACGGATTGCCGCCGCCGCCTCGTTGAGGGCTTGCGGGAGCGCGAGCGCTTCCTCCCGCTCGGTGGGTGAGAGGTAGGCATTGCGCGACGAGAGGGCCAGGCCGTCGGGATCGCGTGCGGTCGGCACGCCGACAATCTCGACGCCCAGATCGAGGTCCGCGACCAGCCGGCGGATGATGGCGAGCTGCTGCCAGTCCTTCTCGCCGAAACAGGCGATGTCAGGGCGAACCTGGCCGAACAGCTTGGCGACCACGGTCGCGACGCCATCGAAATGGCCGGGCCGGTGGGCGCCGTCCAGCTCGTCGCTCAGGCCCGCAACGCGGATGCTGGTCCTGAAGCCGTCCGGATACATGGCCTCGACGCTGGGTGCCCAGAGGATGTCCACGCCCGCCTCGCGCAGCATCGCGGCATCCTCGGCCTCGCGGCGCGGATAGGCGGAGAGGTCTTCATTGGGGCCGAACTGCGTGGGATTGACGAAGATGGAGACGACGACGCGAGCGGCGCGGCGCTGCGCTTCTGTCACGAGAGACATATGGCCCGCATGGAGCGCGCCCATGGTCGGCACCATGGCGACATGCCCGCCATCGTCCCTCAGCGAAGCCAGGCCCCGCCTCAGCCCATCGACGTCACGGAAGATTTGCACGGCGCATCAGCCTCCGATAAGGCCGCCTCCAAGAGGGGGACGGCGGCGGCTTTGTCGCGCCTGTCCGCCCCTCGGTCAAGCGACCCCGGCAACCGATTAGACAGGCTCGATACTCTTGCTCATGACCAGCGCAACCGGCAACGGCGCTCCTTCGCATCCCGCCCCGCACCTCATCGTCTTTGCCAATGAAAAGGGCGGCACGGGCAAATCCACGACCTGCGTCCACACCGCCGTGGCGCTGGCCTCACAGGGCGTTCCGGTCGGCGTCATCGACCTCGACTATCGCCAGCGCACCGTCGCCCGCTACCTCGAGAACCGCGCCGAGACCGCGCGCCGCCGCGAGATCGACCTGCCCTCGCCCGTCTGGCGCGTGCACGAGGGCGACGCCGAAGGGCTGGATGCGCTCATCACCGAGATGGCGGCCGACCTGCGGGTCATCATCATCGACACGCCCGGCCGTGACGATCCCGTCGCACGCCATGCCGCGACGCGGGCCAACACGCTGGTCACGCCGATGAACGACAGCTTCGTCGACTTCGACCTGATCGGCCAGGTCGACCCCGAGAATTTCAAGGTGAAGCGCCTCAGCTTCTATTCCGAGCTGATGTGGGAAGCGCGCAAGACGCGCGCCAAGACCGACGGCATCCAGATCGACTGGGTGGTGCTGCGCAATCGCCTGCACCACATGGAAGCGCGCAACCAGAAGCGCGTCGGCGATGCGCTGGGCGAGCTGGCGAAGCGCGTCGGCTTCCGCGTCATTCCGGGCCTCTCCGAGCGCGTGATCTTCCGCGAACTCTTCCCCTCGGGCCTGACCTTGCTCGACAAGGGACATCTGGGCGAGCTGGGCGTCAGCCACCTGGCGGCACGTCAGGAACTGCGCGAGATGATCGCGGGCCTGGCCCTGCCCATGCCGGGCGCGCGAACCTTCGCCGAGACGGCAGCCTGAACAAGTCATGATTCTCGCCGCGCTCCTCGCCGTTGCGCTGCTCTGGCTCACCTTCGGCGGCAAGGTGCTGCGGGACCAGCGCAACTGGCCTGCGATCGGCGCGATGGCGATCGGTGTGGCGCTGCTCGCGAAAGGCGAGCTGATTCCAGCGCTGCTGCTCACGGCCGGCGGCGCATTCTGGCTCAAGCGGCCAAAACTCAAGCTGCGGGCGGCCAAACCGTTCGCCACGGACATGGAACTGGCGGAGGCGCGCGCACTGCTAGGCCTCGCTCCGGGCGCGGACCGCGAGGCGATCGTCGCTGCGCATCGCCGGCTCATCACCCGCAACCATCCCGACAGCGGGGGCACCGAGGCGCTCGCCGCGCGGCTCAACGCGGCGCGCGACCTTTTGCTCCGGGCGGAACCTCGCTGATTTGGTGGCGTTGCAGTCAGGCTGGCCGAGATGCGCCGGCTCCTGTACCGACCAAGCCGATTGAGGATCCCGAATGACGCACCAGTTCCACCCGACGTCCCTGCGCGAATATGACATAAGAGGCATTGTCGGCGAGACACTGGGCGAGGCCGATGCCTATGCGATCGGCCGGGGGTTCGGCACGATCGTCAGGCGCGCCGGTGGATCGAGCGTCGCGGTCGGCTACGATGGACGGCTCTCCTCGCCGATGCTCGAGGCGGCGCTGGTCAAGGGGCTCAACGAGAGCGGGATTCATGCCATCCGCGTCGGCGAAGGCCCGACGCCCATGCTCTATTATGCAGAGGCCGTGCTCGATGTGGACGGTGGCATCCAGATCACCGGCAGCCACAATCCGGCCAATTATAACGGCTTCAAGATGGTCTTCCGACACGGTCCCTTCTTCGGGGCGGATATCCAGAAGCTCGGCACGATGGCCGAGAGCGGCGACTGGGAAAGCCCGGCCTCCGGGGCAAGCGCCGGCAGCGAACAGCTCGATATCATGGACCGCTATGTTGCGCGGCTGATCGACGATTTTCATGCCCCGCCATACCGGATCGGTTGGGACGCGGGGAACGGCGCCGCGGGGCCGGTCGTCGAGAAGCTGGTGAAGCTGCTGCCCGGCGAACATTACACGCTCTTTACCGACGTCGACGGCAACTTCCCCAATCACCATCCCGACCCGACCGAGGAGAAGAATCTCGAGGACCTGCGGGCGCTGGTCGCGGAAAAGAAGCTCGACTTCGGGGTTGCGTTCGATGGCGACGGCGACCGCATCGGGGCGATCGACGGCGAAGGGCGCATCATCTGGGGCGACCAGCTGCTCGCGATCTTCGCCGAGCAGGTGCTCAAGGAAGAGCCCGGCTCAACGATCATCGCCGACGTGAAGGCGAGCCAGGCGCTGTTCGACCGCGTCGAGGCGCTGGGCGGCACCCCGCTGATGTGGAAGACCGGGCACAGCCTCATCAAGTCGAAGATGAAGGAGACGGGGAGTCCGCTTGCTGGCGAGATGAGCGGCCATATCTTCTTCCGGCACCAATATTACGGGTTCGACGACGCGCTCTACGCCGCCGTGCGCCTGATTCGCGCTTCGGCCGAGCTGGGCAAGTCGGTGACACAATTGCGCGGCGAGATGCCGGCAATGGTCAACACGCCGGAACTGCGCTTCCAGGTCGACGAAAGCCGTAAATTTGCCGTGATCCAGGAGGTTCTGGACCGGCTCGCGGCCGCGGGTGCGAAGGTCGACAATACCGACGGCGCCCGCGTCAACACCGCAGACGGCTGGTGGCTGCTGCGTGCATCCAACACGCAGGACGTGCTGGTCGCACGCGCAGAGGCGAAGGACGAATCGGGCTTGAGCCGCCTGATGGCCCAGATCGACGAACAATTGGCGCTTTCCGGCGTCGCGCGGGGACCGCAAGCGGGTCACTGAGACCCACGTATTTTTGCGCCGAATTCCTTAGCGAGCTAAGCAGTTGCATTTTTTGCAATTGCGTCGACGCATTTCGCAATTGCGAAAAAACTGTATGTAACGCATACCAATCATGCCTTTCAGGCATCCTCTCCTAAAACTTCCAGGCCGTCCTTTTGGGCGGCCTTTTTTTTGCTTTGCGGCGGCGGTGATGCCGACTTTGAGGATCGTCACCCCGGGCCTGACCCGGGGTCCAGTGAACGAGCGGCGACGCGGAAGAAGAAGCTGGATCCCGGATCAAGTCCGGGATGACGTAAAAAGACGTCACTCGGCAATTCTGATCAGCACCTTCTTTTTGTCGGCGCGCGAGGCCATCTTGGGCGGATGGCCGCCCTGCCCCCCGTCATCGAATCCTGGCTCGCCAGCCGCGGCTGGTCGTTGCGCCGCCATCAGGCGGGGATGCTGGAGGCGGCCGGGCGCGGCGAGCATGCGCTGCTCGTTGCACCGACCGGTGCCGGCAAGACGCTCGCAGGCTTCCTGCCCAGCCTTGTCGACCTGATCGAGCGACCCAGGGAAGGGCTGCACAGTCTCTACATCTCGCCGCTGAAGGCGCTGGCCGTCGACGTGCAGCGCAACCTGCTGACGCCCATCTCGGAAATGGGCCTCGATATCCGGGTCGAGACACGGACGGGCGACACGCCCTCGGACCGCAAGGCCCGCCAGCGCGCCCGGCCGCCGCAGATGCTCCTGACCACGCCGGAATCGCTCTCGCTGCTGCTCAGCTATCCGGATGCCGAGCTGCTATTCGCCGATCTCGACACGATCATCATCGACGAGATCCACGCCTTCGCGCCGGACAAGCGCGGTGACCTGCTGGCCCTCTCGATGTCGCGGCTGCAGGCGATCCGGCCGACGCTGCGCCGGGTCGGCCTCTCCGCCACCGTTGCCGAACCGGACAAATATCGCGCCTGGCTGGCGCCGGGCGGCAGGACGGACGACGTCGCGCTGGTCGAAGGCGAGCCGGGCGCGCCGCCGCAGCTGACCATCCTGACGCCGGAAGACCGCGTGCCCTGGTCCGGCCATAGCGGCGTCTATGCCGCCAAGCAGGTGATCGAGCTGATCGCCGCCAACCGTATGACGCTCGTCTTCTGCAATACGCGGAGTCTCGCGGAGCTGACCTTCCAGGAGCTCTGGTCGGAGAATGACGAGAACCTGCCAATCGGCATTCACCATGGCAGCCTCAGCCGCGAGGCCCGGCGCAAGGTCGAGGCGGCGATGGCGGACGGACGGCTGCGCGGGCTCGTCGCGACCGCCAGCCTCGACCTGGGCATCGACTGGGGCGACGTCGACTGCGTGATCCAGATGGGCGCGCCCAAGGGCTCGTCGCGGCTGCTGCAGCGGATCGGCCGCGCCAATCACCGGCTTGACGAGCCGAGCAAGGCGATCCTGATCCCCGGCAACCGCTTCGAGTATCTCGAAGCGCAGGCGGCTTATGATGCGGTGATGGCCGGCGAGCGGGACGCCGAACGCTTCCGGCCCGGCGCGCACGATGTCCTCGCCCAGCATATCATGGCTCTGGCCTGCGCGGGGCCGATCGACCCGGCGGACCTCCTGGCCGAGGTGACGAGCGCCTGGCCCTATGCCGCGCTGACCCGCGCAGAACTCGACGCGCTGTTCCAGTTCGTCTCGACCGGCGGCTATGCGCTCAAGGCCTATGACCGCTTCCAGCGGCTGGCGCAGAATCCGGACGGCACCTGGCGCCTCGCCCATCCGCGCATCGCCGCGCAGCATCGCCTCAACGCCGGCATCATCGTCGATCAGCCGGCGCTCGATATCCGCTTTGCCAATGGCCGCAAGCTCGGGACGATCGAGGAAGGGTTCGCTGCGACGCTCTCGCCGGGCGACCGTTTCTTCTTCTCGGGGATGAGCCTGGAACTGATCCGCCAGACCGAAGGCGAACTGGTCGTGCGGGCGAGCACCAAATCCGCGCGCATCCCGAGCTGGGGCGGCACGCGCATGGCGATGACCACCCACCTCGC
Organism: Sphingobium sp.; assembly: GCA_036404995.1. Taxonomy (GTDB): domain Bacteria; phylum Pseudomonadota; class Alphaproteobacteria; order Sphingomonadales; family Sphingomonadaceae; genus Sphingobium. The sequence goes on from DASWYL010000027.1 coordinate 45,862, forward strand.
CAACAAGGTGCGCCGCTTCATTGCCTCGCCGGGCGAGTGGCACCGCTTCCCCGCCGACGTGCACGAGTGGCTGGCGATGCAGCAGATCCGCTCGGTCCTGCCGCGCCCGGATCAGCTGCTCATCGAGACCTTCCCGCATGACAAGCTGCACTACATGGTCGTCTACAGCTTCGAGGGCTGGAACGCGCACCAGTCGCTTGGCATGCTGCTCACCCGGCGCATGGAAGAGCGCGGCCTCAAGCCCATCGGCTTCGTCGCCAACGACTATTCGCTGGGCGTCTATGGGCTGGAGCCGGTGCGCGATCCCGCCAGCCTCTTCTCCGCCGACATTCTCGATCATGAGTTCATCGCCTGGGTGGAGGAAAGCAGCCTCCTCAAGCGCGCCTTCCGCGACGTGGCGGTGATCTCCGGCCTGATCGAGCGCCAACAGCCCGGCACGCGCAAGACCGGACGGCAGGTCAGCTTCTCGACCGACCTCATCTACGACGTGCTGCGCCGCTACGAGCCGGATCATCTGCTGCTGCGGGCGGCCTGGGCGGATGCGCGGGCGCGGATGACCGATGTGGGGCGCCTCGGCGAACTGCTCGACCGCGCGGCGGGCACGATCATCCACAAGGCCTTGGAGCGCGTCAGTCCGCTCGCCGTGCCGGTGCTGATCATGATCGGCCGCGAGAATGTTGCGCAACAGGAGACCGAGAACCTGCTACTCAGCGAGGCGGCGGACGAACTCGGCCGGATCGCGATGACGCCGGATTAGGAGGGCGAGCCAAAATGCCGGTTCGGAGACGATCAGGAGCGGCCGCTGGCCGCTCCTGTCGGCGACACTTCACCCCTGCGGGTTGCAACGCCTGGCGAGAGCCTCGACGTAGGGTGGCTCCAGGGGCGTTATAAACGTCAGCCCGAGCACCATTTTGGAAATCCATGTCACCTTGGCTTCGACATGGGTGCGGGGATCGAGTTCCAGGATCAGGCGAGCCCCTTCGGGTACAGGCTCGCTCATCAGGCCGGATGCACCGCCGCAGGAAATATTCCTCAGCGTTATGGCGGCAGGCAAGCCGCCCAGGCGAACAAGAAACAGCTTCGGCTTGAGTCGAAAGCGCGGCGTCCGTCGCCGCTCGGGCGCGTTCGCCGGGCGGGAGTGGGTCGCTCCGGCAAGCGAGGCATCCTCGCGTTGGCACATGTGATCGACCGGAAAAGACATCGGCTTGGTCATTTGCTGAGCCTCCAATTCGTCAGCGAAAATCGATTGCCTCGAAGCCTTTTCTAGATGCCTTGCCCGGATCGCCGCCGCTACAACTAGGAAAGAGCAGTTCCCGTCAAAATGAGGCCATATGCGGTCAAATGTGCTATTCACCTCATCGGGTGCCCCACGTCGCACAGCGGCGCACGAGCGAGGCAGGTCATGCGGGTTACCATCTATGCGCCCGATAACGTCCACGCGCTGGAGATCGCGAGCATCAGGGATGCCATGTTCGAGGCAAACCAGCGGATGCGATCGAACGACCATTATGACGTGAAACTGGTTGCACAGCGCGCCGAACCTCTGCGCTGCGCCTCGGGGCAGCTGATCATGCCCGATTCCGCGTTTGCCGAAGACATTGAGCCGCTCGACACCTTGATCGTGGTCGGCGCTTATGGCGTGCCGAAGGAGCCGGATGAGGCGGTCAGGCAGTGGCTCCGCGACCGGTCGAGCGGTGCGCGCCGATATGGCGCTGTTTGCACCGGCGCCTTTTGCATGGCTGCGGCGGGATTGCTCGACGGCAGGCGGGTCACCACTCACTGGCAATATGCCGAGAGATTGGCGGTGGAATATCCTGAACTCGCGGTCCAGCCGGACGCAATCTTCATCCGGGACGGACCGGTTTTCAGCTCGGCAGGCGTGGTCGCCGCACTGGACCTCGCACTTTCCCTGATCGAAGAGGATCATGGACGCGAACTGGCCTTGTGGGTGGCGCAGCGGCTCGTGGTTTTCCTCAAACGCCCCGGCGGCCAATCACAGTTCAGCGTTCATCTGACAGGGGAAGGGGCGGGCACACCGGCGATGGATCGCATCCGCCAGCATATTGCCGAGTTTCCCCGCGCCGACCTCGGTTCAAGCGCCCTCGCCAAAATGGCGGGCTTGAGCGAGCGCAGCCTTACGCGCCTTTTCAAATCGCAGACGGGCATGAGCCCTTCGCTCTATGTCGAGCTGAGCCGCTTAGATGTCGCGCGGCGCCTGCTGGAGCAAACGGAAGTTCCCCGGAAGACCGTGGCTTATGAAGCCGGCTTTGGATCCATTGCCAGCCTGCGCCGTGCTTTCTGGCGCCGGCTGCGTGTCACACCGATCGAGTACCGCCGCCGCTTCCGGACCACCGGGTAGAGCGAGCTCCCATGGGTTTGTCAGGAACGTTTTTCAGCGAAGTTCGCTCGATCCGCAAAAAATCGATTCGCGCTTGAGGTAACTGCCTATCGGTGGCCCGCTGCATTCGCATCGTCTGATGCGCCGGTTTGGGTTTGGCGAACAGCTGTGTTATTCTCGCATGACGGGGGTTGGAGGAGAACGGGCGATGTCGCAACTCAAGTCTCGATTGCTGCGATCTCTTGCTTGCGGGTTGGCTATGGCACTTGCCGCGCCGGTCGCGGCGGTGCCCGATCCCGCGCTGCCAGCCGAACCCGCCGCCGTCGTTCCGGCATTGACCAGCGAGCCGGATACCCCGCTCGATTTGCTGCGTCTCGGCATCGACACCGCCGATCGCATGACGTTGCCGGTGCAGATCGGTGCTGCAGCGGGCGCGACCTATCCCTTCATCATCGACACCGGATCGCACCGCTCGATCGTCGCGACCGAGCTCGCCACGCGCCTGTCGCTGCCCGCGCTGCCGCCGGTGGAGATCGTCAGCATGGCCGGCCGCGAGACAGTTGCCGCCGTGCATCTCGACGAAATGCGCTTCGGCAGCCAGGTGATCAGCGACCTGCCGGTGCTGAGCATCGCGCATGACTCGCTCGGCAGCGCGGGACTGATCGGCCTCGACGGGCTCCAGAACAAGCGCGTCACGCTCGACTTCAAGAGGCGCCAGCTGACGATCGGCCGGACGGCGCCAGCAGGCTTCGTAAGCTACGACCGCAGCACCATCGTCATCCAGGCGAAGAGCAAATATGGCCAGCTCATCCTCGTCAATTCGCGGATCGACGGAAAGCGGGTCAACATCATCCTCGATACCGGCGCCGAGATCAGCGTCGGCAACATGGCGCTGTTCCGCAACCTGAAGCAGCAGAGGCTGGTGGAGCCACCCCGCAAGGTCCAGATCACGTCGGTGACCGGAACGTCGATCGAGGCGCAATATGCGGTCGTCCGCAAGATCGTGATCGATTCCGTCACCCTCAACAATGTGCCGATGGTGTTCCTCGACGCCGCGCCGTTCGCGGAGCTGGACCTGGCCGAAAAGCCGTCGATGCTGCTCGGCATGCGGATGCTGCGCATGTTTGACCGCGTGGCGATCGACTTCGGCAACCGGCATGTCGACTTCTCGCTGCCGCAGGGCTCGGGCAACAATCTACGCGAGCGGATGCTCGCTTCCCGCTAAGCGCAACGGTGATCGCCAGCCACAACCGGCTGGCCGCAATGCGGACATAAGGTCGCGTCGCCGAGCGCCTCGCCGTGGGTGATCGAGACGCGCTCGTCGAACAGGAAGCATTCGCCGCGCCAAAGGCTGTCGGCCGCCTCGATCTCGGCGAGATAGGCAAGGATGCCGCCCTTGAGGTGATAGACCTCGTCGAAGCCCTGCGCGCGGGCATAGGCGGTCGACTTCTCGCAACGGATGCCGCCGGTGCAGAACATGGCGATCTTCGGCTGCCGGTTTTCCGCGCGCCACCGCTCGGCCTGCGCGTCGAACCAGGCAGGGAAGTCGCCGAAGCTCGCGGTGCGGGGATCGACGGCGCGTTCGAAGCTGCCAATGGCCACCTCATAATCGTTGCGCGTGTCGATCACGATCGTGTCGGGATCGGCGATCAGCGCGTTCCAGTCCGTGGGTGCCACATGGATGCCGGCGCCGCCTGCCGCATCGACCGGCACGCCCATGGTGACGATCTCAGGCTTCACCTTCACCTTCCAGCGCGCGAAGGGCATGGCCGGCGCGTCGTGCAGTCGCGGCGCGAGCGCCTCGAAGCCAGGCTCGCCGCAAAAGGCTTCGAACAGCCCGGCGATGGCTTCAGGCGCGCCCGCGATCGTGCCATTGGCGCCCTCGCCCGCGACGATGATCGAGCCCTTGAGGCCGAGCGTCGCGCCGAGATCGCGCAGGCGCGCGGCGAGCGCGGCGGGATCGGGCACCGGGGCGAAGCGATAGAAGGCGGCGACACGGATGGGATTGGCGGTCATGTCGGCGCCTCTAGACTCATTTGTCATTCCCGCGGAAGCGGGAATCCATCTCGTGGCGGTCCGTTGCTGAGCCAGGTTCGCCGCTGGATTCCCGCCTTCGCGGGAATGACGGGGGTTCATCGGGCATCTGCCGGTTGAAACCCGACCAGCGGCAAGGCATAGCTTTGGTCATGACTTGTTCTCCCTTCCGCTTCGGCGGCCAGAGCTGGGAGGCGCTGCCGGAGGGCGCGCTCTATTGGCACGAGCGCAAGGCGCTGATCGTCGCCGACCTCCATCTGGAAAAGGCGAGCGCTTTCGCGGCGCGCGGGCAGATGCTGCCGCCTTATGACAGCCTCGCGACGCTCGCCGAACTGGAAACAGCGCTGGACCGGACCGGAGCACGCGAGCTCTGGTGCCTGGGTGACAGTCTCCACGACGAGGCTGCCGCCGAGCGCATGACGGACGTCGTGCTCGACCGGCTCGCGCTTCTCGTGGCGCGGATCGACTGGACCTGGATCACCGGAAATCACGATCCCTCCGTCTCGCCGCGCCTGGGCGGGCGCAATCGCGAGGAGGCCGAGATCGACGGCATCGTGCTGCGCCACGAAGCCCGATCGGGTGAGCATCGCCCGGAGCTGTCCGGCCATTATCACCCGAAATGGCGGATGAGCGTGCGGGGGCGGTCGGTCTCGCGGCGGTGCTTCGTCATGGACCAGGCCAAGCTGATCCTGCCCTCTTTCGGCGCCTTCACCGGCGGGCTCGACGCCTGCGCGGCACCAATCCGGTCACTGATGGGCACACGCGCCGAGGCGCTGGTGCCGCTGCCGAGCCGCCTCCTGCGATTTCCCATGCCGATTTGACATCAAGATTCGCCTGGTGAAACATTTCTGCAACATTCGTGCGCGGGCGCACGAAAAAAGGCAATTTCAGTCAGACCTCCCATCGCGTATGAAAGGTTCAATAACGAAGGTTAGATAATAACCGGCAAAGCATATGCCTGGGACGAACGGGGAGTGTGCCAAATGCGTCGACTATTTCTCGCTACATCTGCCAGCCTTGCGGCCCTCTGTGTATTGCAGAGCGCACCGGCACTGGCGCAGGACACCCCTGCCTCTGACACCAATTCTCCGGCGGCCGACGATGAATCCGGCGGCGCGATCATCATTACGGCGACGCGGCGCGCGAGCCCGCTGTCGAACGTCCCCATCGCCGTGTCGGCGGTGACGGCCTCGGCGCTGCAGAACAGCGGCGCCAACGACATCCGCCAGCTGAACCAGCTCGCGCCCTCGCTGCTCGTCACCACGACCGGCACCGAAGCCAATGGCGTCGCACGCATCCGGGGCATCGGCACGGTGGGCGACAATCCGGGTCTCGAAAGCTCGGTCGCGGTGTTCATCGACGGCGTCTATCGCTCGCGCGCGGGCGCTGCGCTCACCGATCTCGGCGAAGTCGAGCGCGTCGAAGTGCTGCGCGGGCCGCAGGGTACGCTGTTCGGCCGCAACAGCTCGGCGGGCCTCATCAACATCGTCACCAAGTCGCCGAGCTTCAAGTTCGGCGCCAGCGGCGAGCTGACCTACGGCAATTACGATGCCTGGCGCCTCGCCGGGCGCGTCAACGCGCCGCTCAGCGAGCAAATCGCCGCCAGCATCGAAGGCATCTATTCCAAGCGGAAGGGCTTCCTGAGGGTCGTCTCGCCGACCGGCGGCGCAGCGATCAACGACACCAACGACCGCAACCGCTACATGCTGCGCGGCCAGGTGCTGTTCGAACCGACCAGCGATCTCTCGGTCCGCCTGATCGCCGATTACACGCACAAGAACGAGAGCTGCTGCGGCGCCGTCTATGTCGACACGACCGAGGAAACCGGCTCGGGTCCGATGAACTACACGACGAGCGCGAGCAACCGCATCGTCAGCCTGCTCTCGGCGCTCGGCACAATCTTCCCGAACGGCCCGACGCCCTACACGCAGAATCCCTATGCGCGGAATGTCAGCATCACGGCAGGCCGCGACTATGTCAGCAAGCTCGACGACTGGGGCATCTCAGGCGAAATCAATTACAATTTCGGCGGCGCGAAGCTGACCAGCATCACCTCGTATCGCAACTACAAGTCCGCCGACTATGGCGATTATGACTATGCGACGGCGGACCTGCTCTATCGCGATCCGAACACCTATCGCCAGTTCAAGACCTTCACCCAGGAACTGCGCCTTCAGGGCTCGGCCTGGGACGAGAAGTTCGACTGGCTGGTCGGCGGCTATTATGCGCACGAAAATCTCGACCTGCGCGACAATATCCGCTTCGGCGCCGACTATGGCCGCTTCGCTGCCTGCCGCCTGATGCAGGGAGCCAGCAACACCAGCAACTTCTCAACCGCACAGCTCGCGCTTTGCGGCATTCCCATTGACGGCAATGTCGCAACGCCAGACGTCGGCAATCTCATCGCCGGCACGCAGGCCAACCTGCTCGCCGCGCTGACCCCGGCCGTCGGCGCACCGACCGCGACTGCGATCTCGACAGGACTCGGCAACGGGCTCACCGCGCTCGCAACCCTGCCGAGCGGCGCGGGCGACACGGACTCCAAATATTACCAGAAGAGCAGCAACTGGGCACTGTTCACGCACAACATCATCCATGCGACCGACAAGCTCGATCTGACGATCGGCGTCCGGTACACCCATGAGACGAAGGACGTGCGCCTCGCGCTCAACAACAACAATGCGACCTGCGCGGCGCTGCAGGCATCGAGCCTGCCAAGCCTTGCAACCAATTCCGCATTGGGCAGCGCCGCCACGCTTGCGGGCGGCATCCTGACGCTGGGCTGCCTCGGCAACTCGACGACCAGCCTCAATTCGCTGACGCCGACGGACAAGATGAGCAGCGGCCAATTCTCGGGGACGGCGGTGCTGTCCTACAAGTTCAACCCGAGCATGATGATCTACGGCAGCTACGCGCGTGGCTACAAGGCGGGCGGCTACAATCTCGATCGCTTCGAACTGGGATCGACCGGCCTGGCACCGGCGATTGCCCCGCTCACCTATTTCTCGCCACGCAGCAATGCGGATGCCGCGACCCTCTCGTTCGAACCCGAGACGGTCAACGCCTATGAAATCGGCCTCAAGATCAACAAGCGCAAGTTCGGCGTGAACATCGCCATCTTCCGCCAGGAGTTCACCAACTTCCAGCTGAACACCTTCAACGGCACCAGCTACGTCGTGCAGAATATCAATGGCTGCAAGACGACGAAGGCGGCCAACGGCACCTGCACCGAGACCAAGCCGGGCCTGATCAGCCAGGGCTTCGAGCTCGAAAGCTACGTTTCGCCGGTCCGCGAAATCCGCATCACGACCGGCGTGACCTACGCCCGCACAATCTACGCCAAGAGCCTGGTCGGCAACAAGACGGGCACCGTGCCGCTCGACCCGGCATTGTTCCTGCTTGAGGGCAATACCAACAGCAATGCGCCGCGCTGGGTGGTGACGGGCAGCTTCGCCTGGACGCCGACGCTCGGCAACACGGGCTTGACCGGCCTCGTCTATATCGATGCGCGGACGACCAGCGCCTATAATACCGGCTCGGATCTCTATCCGGAGAAGCGTCAGCCGAGCTACACGGTCTCCAATATCCGTCTCGGCATCCGCGGCGAGGAAGAGCGCTGGGCCCTGGAGTTCTGGGGCCAGAACATCTTCAACGAGCGCTACACGCAGGTGACGTTCAACAGCCCGCTGCAGAGCTCGGGACCGAATAACCAGTCGATCGCACAGCTCGGCCGCGGCACCACCACGATGACCAACCAGCTCTTCTCGGCCTATTTGGCCGAACCGCGCACCTACGGCCTCACGCTGCGCGGGAAGTTCTAAGAGAAATCCACTCCCCTTCAGGGGAGTGGACACGCAGCTTGGTGGCGAAAACGACCAGGCGGAGCGGAGAGGGGGAAGTGGGCGCCACGCCCCTCTCCCTGCCCTCTCCTCCGACGAGGCGAGGGAAGCAGACTTCTGTTACACGCTCACCCGGCTGCACCATCCTCCCAGCGGAAGATCTCCTCGACCGGCTTTCCGAAAATACGCGCGATGCGCAGCGCCGATTCCAGGCTGGGCGAGTATCGGCCCTGCTCAATGGCAGCGACCGTCTGCCGCGTGAGGCCGATCCGCGCGCCGAGCTCGCCCTGCGTCATTTCTCCGCTGAGGAAGCGCAGCGTGCGGATGTCGTTGACCAGCCGCTCAGCCATGGCGGCGATAATTGATGATGATGGCAAGCGAGCGGACGATATCGGCCACGCTCATCGCCATGATGGCAGCCAGGGTGATCTGCCATCCGGCAGCGGCATAATGCGGCAGCGCGAGCCCCAGGAGGAACACCACCGTCATCAGCGTAAAGTAGGCCGCGGTGGTCGAGCGGCGCGCGACAAGCAGGTCGCGTTCGTCGAGCGGCGCCTTGAAACCCGCCGGATCACGCGCGGCGAAGATCGAATTCCCGATGGCAAGGATGACGCTCTGCACAATCATCGCGAGTGTGAAGAGCAGGATGAAGCGGATCAACGTCAGCGCGCCCGGCGTCGTGTTCAGGGTCTCGATGAGGAAGCCGCCATAGACCAGCGTGGTGGTCGCCAGCCCAAGCCAGGCCCGCTTCTCCTGGAGCGGCATGGCGCTGTCGCTCTCCCTGTTGTCCATACAGGCGTTCATGATCATCTCCGTCTCGACTCGTGTCATGGATAACGCACTTCATGTTAATTGAATATAACATTGAGTCAATATCAGATAACATGACGTAAAGAAGGCATGCCACGAAGAGCGCGCAAGCATCTGGAATCGCGGCAAAGAAAAGGCCCGGAATTGACCCGGGCCCTTTGAATTCAGTTGTGCGGAGCGCTTATTCGGCGGCTTCGGCCGAGCGGGGGCGGCGGCCACGGCGGGGCTTGGGCGCCTCGGCTTCGGCTGCTGCGGGGAAGCTATCCTCGTCGTTGCCAACGTCCGGCTCGATGCGGCCGATCGCCGGCGGCAGCGCGGCGAGCGGGATCATGCCCTCGTCCTCACCGCTATCGTCATTGGCGATGCTGGGTCGGCGATCTTCGCGATTGCTGCGATTACCCCGCTCCTCACGATTGCCACGGTCGTCGCGAGCCGGGCGGTCCACACGCGCGGGGCGATCTTCACGAACGGGACGGTCCTCGCGCACAGGGCGATCGTCACGATTGCCGCGCGTCTCGCGATTGCGATCGGCGTCACGATTGCGCTCGCGGCCCTCGTCATTGCGGCTGCCGTCGCTGCGATTGCCACGGTCGTCGCGGCTGCTGTCACGGCGGCCCTGATACTGGTCGCGGCTCTGCGGCTGCTGCTGGAAATCGCCATCGGCGCCGTCCTCGCCCTCGTCGCCGTCATCGCCTTCCTGGCCCATGTCGAAATGGTCGCCACCGACGCCAACCGGCTCGTCGTTGCGCTGGAAGCGCTGTTGCTGCTCTTCCTGGCGCGAGCGGTTGTCGGCGAGCACACGGAAATAATGGTCCGCGAACTGCAGATAATATTCGGCATTCACACGGTCGCCGGCCATTTGCGCATCGCGGGCCATGTTGCGGTATTTCTCCAGCAACTGCGCCGCATTGCCACGCGCCCGGTTGTCGATCCGGTTGCCAGAATCACCATTTCCGCGATTGCCGCCGCCATTCTGGCGGGGATTGTTGTTCCGGCCACGACGGCGACCGGCCTGACGATTGTTGATCAACGGTTTGTCCCTATGCTTACGACAAAAACCCTTTTGTCCCTGCTGGCGCGGCCTTGGCCTTATGCACGTCGCGGGCGGCCGAGGGCGGATTCGTCCCTCGCGCCCCGCGCTTCGGCCAACGGCTTCATCTTCGAACGCCGCCAAAACTGTGGGAGCAGGCTGCCCGTCCAAACGCTCCCCGCATGGGGACAGCAGCAGCCTTGGCTCGCCAGATAAACGCTCCGGCCTCTCAAACCAAGAGAAATTCGCACAAGAGCGTTAAAAAAGCGCGGATAACTCCAGATATAGGATGACGCCGCCCCGAAACAAGCCGCTCCGGTCCGAATGGACGAGCCGATCAGGGACCCGTGACCACCAGACAGCGGGCATTTCCGGATAGATCACGGCGGAGCTCAACGTCCAGAAAAGCGCCTCGAAACAGATTGGCCGCCGTCTCGCCCTGGTCGAAGCCAATCTCGAACAAGGCGACGCCCCCGGGCTTGAGGAGGTCGGCCGTGCGCAGCGAAAGAATGCGATAGGGATCAAGCCCGTCCGGCCCGCCGAACAGGGCCAATGCCGGCTCGAAATCGGCCACGTCGCTCGGCAGCATCGCGTCTTCGCGGATATAGGGCGGATTGCATAGCACGAGGTCGAACTGCTCGCTGATGCCGGCAACCCAGTCGCCAAGGCGAAGCTCTGTCCGGGCGGCCATGCCCGTGGTTTCGGCATTTTCCCGCGCGACGGCCAGCGCGGCCTCGGAAATGTCGATGCCAAGGCCGGTCGCTTCCGGCCAGAGATCGAGCGCGGCAAGCAGCAGAGCGCCCGAGCCGGTGCCCAGATCGAGGATGCGGCGGGGTTCGCGGTCGCCGCCTTCCGGACGTGAAAAATGATCGATCGCCGCCTCGATCAGTGTCTCGCTCTCCGGGCGAGGGCACAGCACGTCGCGCGTCACCCTGAGAGTCAAAGTCCAGAAATCGCGATAACCGATGATCTGCGCGATCGGCTCATGCCGCAGGCGACGCTCGAGCAGATCGTCGAGGCCGACCGGCAACGGCAGATCGGGCAGGCGCAGGATCATGTCCTCACGCGTTGTCCCCAGTGCATGCGCAGCCAGCAGCTCGGCGTCGAGCCGAGGGGTGGCGGTCACCCCGGCTAGGCGGGTCATTGCCAGGCGCAGCCAGCTCTCCAGCGGGCCATGGCCGCGCCGGGATGTGAGCCGGGAGATGTCGGACATGTCAGGCGACCATATCGAGCTGGGCGAGCCGTGCGGCTTCGTCCTCGGCGACCAGAGCTGCGATGATCTCGTCGAGCCCCGGGCCTTCGAGGATCTCGGGCAGGCGATGCAGGGTCAGGTTTATGCGGTGATCGGTGACGCGGCCCTGCGGAAAATTATAGGTGCGGATGCGCTCGGACCGGTCGCCCGAGCCGACCATCGCCTTACGTGCGCCGGCATGCTCGGCCTGGGTGCGCTCGCGCTCCGCTTCGTAGAGACGGGTACGCAGGACTTTCAGGGCCTTGGCCTTGTTCTTGTGCTGCGACTTTTCGTCCTGCTGGGTGACTACGAGGCCGGTCGGCAAGTGGGTGATGCGGACGGCGCTGTCGGTGGTGTTGACATGCTGCCCGCCCGAGCCGGAGGCGCGATAGACGTCGATGCGCAGGTCGGTGGCTTCATTGATCTGGACGTCCACCTCCTCGGCCTCGGGGAGGACCGCGACAGTCGCGGCCGAGGTATGGATGCGGCCGCCGGATTCCGTAACCGGCACGCGCTGGACACGGTGGACGCCGCTCTCGAACTTCAGTTTGGCGAACACGCCGGTGCCGGTCACCGAGGCGATGACTTCCTTGAAGCCGCCCTGCTCGGAGGCGGACGCGGAGATGATCTCGACCCGCCAGCCCTGGCTCTCGGCGTAGCGCTGGTACATGCGCAGGAGGTCGCCCGCGAAGAGCGCGGCTTCGTCGCCGCCCGTGCCGGCGCGGATTTCCAGCAAGGCGGGACGCTGGTCGGCACTGTCCTTGGGGAGGAGGGAAACCGCGAGGCCATGCTCGGCCTCGGGCAGGCGCGCGCGAACCGCGCCGATCTCCTCTTCCGCCATCGCCTTCATCTCGGGATCGGAGAGCATCGCCTCGAGGTCCGCGAGCTCGGCGCGCAGGCTCTCCACCTCGGAGGCGGCGCGCGCCACCGGCTCGAGCTCGGCATAATCCTTCGACAGGCGCACGAACTCGGCAGGATCGAGATCCGGCCGCGCCATCTGCGCCTGGACCTCCTCCTGCCGCCGCAGGATCGCGGCGATGCGGTCGGGGGAGATGGTGGTCATTTCGGTCCCAAAAGCCCGTCATGCTGAACTTGTTTCAGCATCCATGGCGCGACAATGATCCCGCCATGCAGACCAGACATCCCTGCACCTACATCCTCGCCAGCCAGAAGCGCGGGACCTTGTATATCGGCGTCACATCCGACCTTGCGGCCCGACTCTGGCAACATCGTTCCGGCGACGTCGCGGGCTTCACGTCGCGTTACCGCGTCTATCGCCTCGTCCGTGCCGAGTTCTTCGAGGACATGGAGAGCGCCATCGCCCGCGAGAAGCAGCTCAAACGCTGGCATCGCGCCTGGAAGATCAGGCTTGTCGAAGAGGCCAATCCCGAATGGAGCGACCTTGCGGTGGCGTGGGGTCTGGCCGAACCGGTGCGCCATGGACCCTGAAACAAGTTCAGGGTGACGTGGGGAGTGGGGAGAGAGAGCGGTCATCTCTTTACCGCTGTCAATAACACAGCCGCATGCGGGATAAGGCCATCCGCAAAGTCGATCGCGAATTCTTTACGAACCATCGCATCGATATCGGTGGATTTCAGCACAGTTTCGAAATCTTCGCGACCAAAAGCCAGCCTTGCTGCCACCACGCCTTCCGGGGCGGACACTGGGAGGTCCGTTTTAATGATCCAATCGGCATTTAGGGCGCGCGCGTTTTTGTAGCGCTTTTTGACCGATCCTGAAACGATGGCCTCAGTTCTCACGCCGCTTCGCCGCAGCAGCGATGCGATCTGCAACGCGAAACTTTCCGATCCGGAGTCATCGGCAACAACAACCACGTCCAAAGTTCCACTTTGGACGTCAGGAAGCAACATCCCCAGCCGCTCGATCCCCGCCGCCCAGCCGACCGCCGGCGTGACCGGCCCGCCGAGCGTCTCGATCAGTCCGTCATAGCGACCGCCGCCGAGCACGGTGCCCTGCGCGCCCAGCCGGTCGGTGACGAACTCGAAGGCCGTGTGGCGATAATAGTCCAGGCCGCGCACAAGGCGGGCATTGCGGGTCCAGGCGACGCCGGCCGCCTTGAGGCCGTCGGTCACTTTCTCGAAGAAGGCGCGGGCATCGTCCGTGAGGTAGGCATCGATGTCCGGCGCGTCGGCGACGATCGCCTGATCGCGCGGATCCTTGCTGTCGAGGATGCGGAGCGGGTTGCGGTGCAGCCGGTCCTTGCTGTCGTCGCTCAGGGAATCCTTGTGCCCTTCGAAATGGGCGACCAGCGCGCTGCGCCACAGCTCGCGGCTTTCATAGTCGCCCAGCGTGTTGAGGGTGAGCGTCACGCCTTCGCTGATGCCGAGCTCCTTGAGCAGCTGGTCGGCGAAGATCAGCAGTTCGGCGTCGGCCAGCGGCTCGGCGGCGCCGATGATCTCGGCGTCGAGCTGGTGGAACTGGCGGTAGCGACCCTTTTGCGGGCGCTCGTAGCGGAACAGAGGGCCGTGCGTCGCGACCTTGAGCGGCGCATATTGCTGCCAGCCCTCGGTGATATAGGCGCGCGCGATGCCGGCAGTGAACTCCGGGCGCAGGGTCAGGCTGTCGCCGCCGCGATCCTCGAAGCTGTACATCTCCTTGGAGACGACGTCGGTGGTTTCGCCGAGCGAGCGCGAGAAGACGGCGGTGGATTCGAACACCGGGACTTCGATACGCTTGAAGCCATAGAGCTTGCGCACGCGCTCGAAGGTTTCGACGACGTGCGCAAAGCGGTCCGCGCTGTCGCCAAGCATGTCTTGCGTGCCGCGAATGGGCCTTGGTGTCTCGATCTTCGCCATGGGCAGGCCGTCTAGCGAACATTGCGCGCCAAGGGAACAGCATTGCCACACAGGATTGTTCCTGATATGTTCTAAAAGAAACGGGAGGATTACGATGACCGAGGGCTTGCAAGGTGGCTGCCAATGCGGCGCGATTCGCTTTGAGGTACGCGGCGAGCCGGCACATGTTGCACTTTGCCACTGCGCCGATTGCCGCCGCGCGGCAGGGGCACCGGTGGTCGCCTGGTCGGCCTTTCCGGAGGCCCAGTTCACGCTGCTGGCGGGGAAGTCCGCCGAATATAACAGCTCCGGCAATGCGATCCGCAGCTTCTGCCCGACCTGCGGCACGGGGCTTTTCTACCGCAATCCGGACATGTTGCCGGGACTTGTCGACGTGCAGCTGGCGACGCTCGACGATCCGGAGGCACTGCCGCCGAAGGTGCAGGTACAGACCGCCGAGCGCATTGGCTGGATGGCGGACCTCGCGACCATCCCGGCCTACAGGCGCTGGCGACGGGACGAGGAAGGCTAGCGCAGTAATCTGCCGCAATTGACGCCGATCAACGCGCGATCCGCAGGATCGGGCACCTTCTCCGCGCGAGTCCGCAAGGAGAGAGACATGGCCCATTATCCCGACACGCCTGGCATGACCGGCGTGCTGCGCCCGCTGCGCATCGAAGGCGACATTCTCGACATGGAAGTGGACGGCGAGATCCCCGCCGCGCTCAACGGCACCTTTCACCGCGTCCATCCCGACGCCCAGTTTCCGCCCAAATATGAAAACGACCAGTTCTTCAACGGCGACGGCATGGTGAGCCTGTTCCACTTCCATGACGGCAAGGTCGACTTCCGCCAGCGCTATGCCCAGACCGACAAATGGAAGGCCGAGCGGGCCGCCGGCAAGTCGCTCTTCGGCATGTATCGCAATCCGCTAACCGACGACGAGAGCGTCAAGGGCATGATCCGCGGCACGGCGAACACCAATGTGATGGTCCACGCCGGCAAGCTCTATGCGATGAAGGAAGACAGCCCCTGCCTGCTGATGGATCCGCTGACGCTGGAGACGGATGGCTACACCCATTTCGATGGCAAGCTGAAGAACCAGACCTTCTCGGGCCATGGCAAGATCGACCCGGTCACCGGCAATTTCTGCAATCATGGCTATGCCGCAACCGGCCTGTTCACCGACGACGTGAGCTATTTCGAGATCGACCCGCAGGGCAATCTGCTGTTCGAGACCTTCTTCAAGGTGCCCTATTACTGCATGATGCACGACTTCGGCCTGACGCAGGATTATGCCGTCTTCCACATCGTGCCGAGCACCGGCAACTGGGATCGCCTGAAGGCCGGCAAGCCACATTTCGGCTTCGACAAGACACTGCCGGTGTATCTCGGCGTGCTGAAGCGCGGCGGCGACGGCAAGGACATCCGCTGGTTCAAGCGCGACAACTGCTTCGCCAGCCATGTCATGAACGCCTATCAGGACGGCACGAAGATCCACTTCGACACCTGCGAGGCGGAAGGAAACTGCTTCCCCTTCTTCCCCGACATCCATGACGACAGCTTCGATCCGGTGGCGGCGCGGCCTTATCTCACGCGCTGGACGGTCGACATGGCCTCGAACAGCGACGAATTCGCCAGCATCGAGAAATTCACCGACTGGATCGACGAATTCCCGCGCATCGACGAACGCTTCGTCGGCCAGCCCTATCGGCATGGCTGGGGCCTGGTCATGGACCCCGAAATGCCGATGGACTTCCTGCGTGGTCGTGCTTCGGGCTTCAAGATGAACAAGATCGGCCACTGGGATCTGGTGGCGCGCACCGAGGACTGCTGGTGGGCCGGTCCGCAGTCGATCATCCAGGAGCCCTGCTTCGTACCGCGCGCACCGGATGCGCCAGAAGGCGACGGCTACATCATCGCGCTCGTCGACAATCTGATCACCAACTATTCCGACCTGGTGGTGCTCGACGCGCTCAATCTCCCCGCCGGCCCGATCGCCCGCGCCAAGCTGCCGATCCGCATCCGCTCGGGCCTGCACGGCAACTGGGCGGACGCGAGCAAGCTGGCGAAGGTGGCTTGAGGAACGTTGGTCCCCCTCCCGCCTGCGGGAGGGGTTAGGGGAGGGCAGGCGGGAGTTGGCGTAAGGCCCTCCCCCGACCCCTCCCGCAAGCGGGAGGGGAGAAGAAGACCTACTCCGCCGCTTCCAGAAACCGCTCGTCGATTGAGGCGCCGTCGGCTTGCCAGCTCTTGATCTCGGGCAGGCACTTTTCGGCGAACATGCGGATGTTCTTCATCGCCTCGGCCTGCGGCATGCCGCCATAATAGACGTGGGGGAAGAAGCCCTGCGGCTTGTAGGCCTGCTTCAGTTCCCACATGCGGTCGAGGATCATCTGGGGCGTGCCGGTCACCGCATTCTTGCCGAACTCGGCGACGTAGGGCTCGATGGCGTCCTCGGCCATCGCCATCTTGTCGTAGCTCTCATAGCCCTTGATGCCGAGGAACAGCCCCGGCTTGTCGAGGCTGTAGTTGCGGATCGCGGCGCGCATGGTGTTGGCGAGATATTTCTCGCCCTGCTCCTGCGCATAGTCGGCGCTTTCGTGGATGTAGTAATTACCACCGAGCATGGGCGGCGGCGGGAGCGTGCCGTCGTTGCGGGTCTCCTGCCAGACGCCGGTGTACATGTCCGGCGGGACTTCCTTGCCGCGCTGGGGCAGCATCAGGATCATGTTACCGAAGCCGAGCCTGGCGGCGGTCTTCATCGAGCTGCCCGACAGAGACCCGCAGAATTTACGCCCCTCGAAGCTCTTCATGGGACGCGGGCGCAGTTCGCGGCGCGGCTGCTTGATGAGATTGCCCTCGCCCTCGATGATGCCGGTCTCCAGCGCCGGAATGACCAGCTCGAGGATCTCGGTGTAGAGCTCGCGGGCGTTGTTCTGGTCGATGCGCAGGCCCTGATATTCATGCGGGGCGAGGCCGTTGCCGAAGCCGAGGATCGCCCGGCCACGCGAGAGAATGTCGAGATTGATGATACTCTCAGCGAGCCGCACCGGATCGTGCCAGGGGACGATGATGACCTGCGTGCCGAGCTTGATGCGCTTGGTGCGGCCGGCGATGTAGGTCAGCAGCTGCAACGGGTCGTTGGACATCGAATAATCGGAGAAATGATGCTCGGTGATCCACACCGAGTCGAAGCCCAGCTCCTCGGCGAGGACGAGATTCTCGATCTCCTCCTGGACGAACTGGACATCGGGATAGGCATTGCCGCGCTGGTGCGCCATTCCGGTTGCGAGACCTACATGCATCGCTCTCTCCTCAAGTCCTGCCGTGCGCCTTCTGGCGCATCTTCGCGGCGGATTGTTTTCTGTGCGGGAGTTTAGCGCCTTTGGAGGGTGGGGGCGAGGGTGCGCGGGTCCACCGCGTGGCGCAGGGCGAAATTGTGGCGGCTGGAATGAAAGGCCGCGGGCCGAGACGCGGACTGTGCGAACGCTCACCGAATTGCGGAGGTTTGATCTTCAAACGAAGGCCGGTAATAACGAGCCGGAGAAGGAACTTGGACCTTAGGGAAAGCAATTGCTGTATCTGGCCATCGCCCTTGCCGCAGCTGACTTGGCCGCGCCTTTGCCGCCCCTCTTCCTTAACGAGAAGGAGGCCTTGACGTTCTCCGCCACGTTCGGGCCAAAATGGCGCAACCCCCGCGACGTGAAACTAAATCTTTCGGGAACGTTAGATGGCTTCAAGATGAAGCAATTCGAATATCAGGTGGATGGGCTGCCGGCTTTTATCAGCATTGGCACGGGCCCAACTGGCAAGATTGGTTACTATGATGTTCGATTTCCATCCATAGGGACGAAATGCGTTACTCCAGATGCGAAATTGATGGCCCAGGCGCTATTGAACAAATTTGAACCCGAGCATTCGTCCGACATCCGCAATGTAAACCAAATCGCCACCGTGGCTGATATGATCTGGCCAAATAACGCTATCAACAGCGGCCCTGCCACCCTTGTTGGAAACACAATGTTTCAAAGTTTCAAGATGATGGGCTATTGCCGAATACGCGTCACGAGGCGACCAGCTGCTACAGCTTAACAGACCGCCAGATTTCGACGGCCATTGAATGTCAGGTTCGCACGGATGGACGCCTGAGAGCTGACGATCTGGACACGACGACATAACCGCCTCGTCGTCACCCTGAACTTGTTTGTGATTCGCACGCCTGCGGCTCCAGGGTCGATGGTGAGATAGAAATCGGCGCTGAAAGCGCCATGGATGCTGAAACGAGTTCAGCATGACGATTGGTTTTGGCGTCCGCCCTTGCCCCCGTGCGCCGCAACGGCGATAGCGCAGCGATGATCGTCCGCGACCGCCCTCGCCTGCCGGAACTGCTGTTCGCATTGCGCGGATCGATCGTGCCGCTGATCGCGCCGGGCGTGATCGCGCTGATGCTCATCGCGGCGGCGATGGTGTGGGTGCACCAGCGGTTCGCCCTCTTCCCTGTCGTCGACGGCATCGGCTTCACCGTGTTCGGCGTGGCGCTCTCGCTGTTCCTCGGCTTTCGCAACAACGCCGCCTATGACCGCTGGTGGGAGGCGCGCAAGCTCTGGGGCGGGCTGCTCGCCGACATGCGCAGCTTCGCGCGCGAGGTCGACATCTTCGTGCCCGACGAGACGCTGCGCGCGACGCTGCTCAATGGCGCTCTGGCCTTCCTGCACCTGCACCGCGCGAACCTGCGCGGCCTCACGGACGATGCCGTCGCGCGCGAGCTCGGCGGCGCGCTCGCCGATGCCGCGCATCCGCCCAATGCCGCGCTGGACGCGCTCACCGCCAGGATCGCCGACGCCCGCCGCGCCGGTCTGATCGACGGCTTCGGCGCACTGTCGCTCGGCCAGCGCATCGCCAGCATGTCGCTGCAACAGGCCGGCTGCGAGCGCATCGCCGCGACGCCCCTGCCCTATGTCTATTCGCTACTCGTCTACCGCACGACCTATCTCTATTGCCTGCTGCTCCCCCTCGCGCTGATCGGCCCCGTCGGCTGGATGACGCCGGTCTTCGCCGGCATCGTCGCCTACGTCTTCCTGGGCTTCGCGGAAGTGAGCGAGGAGCTGAGCCACCCCTTCGGCGTGACGCAGAACGGACTGCCGCTCGACGCCATCTGCCGCGCCGCCGAGATCAGCATCGCGCCGCACCTGGGCAAGACGCCGCCGGAACCATTGGCGGCGGTCGATTATTTCCTGAGCTAGATCGTCCCGACCGCTGGACGACGGCGCGGCACGGCGGCATGATAGGAAACCCCCTTCCCCGGAGCCCTCTTTGAATGCCTCGTAAGACCCTGATTGCCCTCGTCAGTTCGTCGATTCTCGCCAGCGCTGCACTCGCCCAATCTTCCGCCCCCCGCTCCGCGCCCGAGGCGCTGCCGATCGTCGAGACCGTGCCTCGCGCCCGCGACGTCGCGTGGACCAGCGGCACCATCAAGCTCGAGGTCGACGCGACAGATACGGTGCGCCGCATCATCAACGTGACCGAGACGATCCCGGTTGCGGGGCCGGGGCCGTTGACCCTGCTCTTCCCCGAATGGCTGCCGGGCAAGCATGATGCGCGCGGCACCATCCAGAACATTGCCGGCATCACGGTGACGGCGGACGGGCAACGCGTTTCCTGGCAGCGGGATCCGCTGAACGTGTTCGCCATCCACATCACCGTGCCGCAGGGCGCGAGCAACGTGGTCGTGCGCTTCCAGCATCTCGCGCCGACCGCCAGCGACCAGGGCCGCATCACCGTCACCGATGTCATGTCGAACCTGCAATGGGATGCGCTCTCGCTCTATCCGGCCGGCTATTATGTCCGCCGCGTGCCCATCCAGGCGACGGTCACGCTACCGGCGGGATGGACCGCAGCGACGGCGCTGCGCGGCACGGTGAGCAACACAGCGCAGGCGAGCACCGTCACCTATAATGAGACCGACTACGAGACGCTCGTTGACTCCCCGCTGTTCGCGGGCCGCTATGCGCGGGCCATCGACCTTGGCCATGACGTGACGCTCAACATCTTTGCCGACGAGCCGGAAGAGCTGATCGCGAGCCCCGAGCAGATCGCCGCGCACAAGAAGCTCGTCGAGGAAGCGATCGCGCTCTACGGCGCACGCCATTTCGATCATTACGACTTCCTGTTCGCCATTTCGAACAAGCTGGGCGGCATCGGCCTGGAGCATCACCGCTCCAGCGAGAACAAGGTTGAGCCCGGCTATTTCAGCAACTGGAAGGACGATCCGGCCGGCCGCAATATCCTGCCGCACGAGTTCAACCATAGCTGGGACGGCAAGTTCCGGCGCCCCGAGCTGCTCTGGACCCCGGATTATGCGACGCCGATGCAGGGCGACCTTCTGTGGGTCTACGAGGGGCAGAATCAGTTCTGGGGCTATGTGCTCGGCGCGCGCTCGGGCATCTACAGCAAGGCACAGACTCTCGACGCCCTGGCCTCGATCGCCGCACGGCTCGACACAAGCAATGGCCGCTCGTGGCGCCCGCTCCACGATACGACCTTCGACCCGATCGTCTCGAAGCGCCGCCCGCGCCCCTGGACAGGCTGGCAGCGCAACGAGGATTATTACAACGAAGGCATGATGATCTGGCTCGAGGCCGATGCGATCATCCGCCGCGAGACGGCTGGCGCCAAGGGCATGGACGATTTCGCCCGCGCCTTCTTCGGCATCAACGACGGCGACTGGGGCGAGGTCACCTATAACCGCCAGGACATCATTTCAACGCTGAACGCCGTGGCGCCTTATGACTGGGCCGGCTTCCTGAAGGCGCGGATCGACGAGCCGACGGCAGAAGTGACCAAGGGCGGTTTCACGCTCGGCGGCTACCGGCTCGTGTTCGGCGAGACGCCCGGCATGACCGACAGATCCCGCGAGGCCAGCGGCAAGATGACCGACCAGAGCTACGGCGTCGGCCTGATCGTGACGACCGCCGGCGACGTCCAGTCGGTCGTCTGGGAAAGCCCGGCCTTCGACGCGGGCATCACGGTCGGCACCAAGGTCGTTGCGGTCAATGGCGAGGAATATTCGGCCAAGCTCTTCAAGGCCGGCCTCAAGACCGCGACCGACAAGAAGCACCCGCTTTCACTGATTATCAAGCAAGGCACGCGATATCGCACAATCTTGCTCGATTATTCGGGCGGCATCCGCTATCCGCGCCTCGAAAAGGTGGGAGAGGGTGAAACGAGTCTAGACCGGCTGCTCGCACCCAAAACGGGCGAGGCACCAGCCGGCCAACCCAATCGCACAGGCTGATTCATGAACATCGAACTGATCCCCGTCGGCGACAATCCGCCCGAGAGCCTCAACGTCGTCATCGAAGTGCCCACCGGCGGCGAACCCGTGAAATACGAGTTCGACAAGGCGTCCGGCGCGCTGTTCGTCGACCGCATCCTGCACACGCCGATGCGTTACCCGGCGAATTACGGCTTCGTGCCGCACACGCTCTCGCCGGACGGCGACCCGCTCGACGCGCTTGTCGTGGCGCGCTCGCCCTTCATTCCGGGCTGCGTCGTGCGCGCGCGCCCGATCGCGGTGCTGAACCTCGAGGACGAGCATGGCGGCGACGAGAAGCTGATCTGCGTCCCCGACGACAAGACCTTCCCTTATTATTCCAACGTCGCCGAGAAGGACGACCTGCCCGACATCGTGTTCGCGCAGATCGAGCACTTCTTCACCCACTACAAGGATCTGGAAGCCGACAAGTGGGTCCGCGTCGGCACCTGGGGCGGCGCGGACGAAGCCCGACGCATCACCGTCGAGGCGATCGAGCGCTACAAGGACAGCAAGAAGAAGCGCGACGCGGCATAACGGCCGAACAAGTTGCGGATGAGAAGCCGGGCCCATCTGTGCCCGGCTTTTTCGTATCAGCCGGACTTGTTGCCCACATGCACGGTGCCGCGCGTACCGGCAGCGCCATCCTGTGCGACCAGATCAATGCGGAAGGGCTTGCCGTCGTGGTCGGTGCCCGCGATGCCGCCGCGCGTCACCGTTGCGGTCAGACCCTTGGCCATGAAGGCGCCGAGATAATAATCCCGGATCTCGTCCGGCGCGGCATCCGAAATGAACCGGATCGTCATCCCGCCTTCGCTCTGCCCATCCTCGCCTGAAATATCCACGCCGGTCACCCGCGCTCCGGGATAGAGCTTCACCCCGTCGATATCGACATCCGGATTGTCGAGCTTGAGCGACGGCAGCCTGATCGAAACCTTGGTATTCGCCCCATCATTGCCGCCGTCGACGCTCATCGACAGGTCGATGCCATTGTCGTTCTGGGCGCTGACCCGGTGCTCGTCCGGATCGTTGCACGCGCTCAGCACGCCAAGGCCGATGAGCATGGAAATGAAGCGATAGTGCGACATACGGGCCGTCCCCCTTGCGTCCGCCTTCTCAAGGGGCGGTCGCGCGATCCTACCGGTAAAGCGACCCGCGAAGCAACCTTGCTGGCGGTCGCAAATACCTATGGTGATATAGGCGCCTAAAGCGCATTTCGCTTCCGTTTCGACCCCCTGCTGCCTATATACTCAGCATGACGGACGACAGCACGAGCACCCCCTCCCCAAATCAGAATGAATATGGCGCTGACAGCATCAAGGTGCTGAAGGGCCTCGATGCCGTGCGCAAGCGCCCCGGCATGTATATCGGCGATACCGACGATGGGTCGGGACTCCACCATATGGTGTTCGAGGTCAGCGACAATGCCATCGACGAGGCGCTGGCCGGTCATTGCGACCTGGTGCTCATCGAACTCAATCCGGACGGTTCGGTATCCGTCGAGGATAACGGCCGCGGCATCCCGACCGGCATCCACACCGAGGAAGGCGTGTCCGCTGCCGAGGTCATCATGACCCAGCTCCATGCGGGCGGCAAGTTCGAGAACACGTCCGACGACAATGCCTACAAGGTCTCGGGCGGCCTTCACGGCGTCGGCGTCTCGGTCGTCAACGCGCTTTCCGAGTGGCTGGACCTCACCATCTGGCGCGACGACCAAGAGCATTACATGCGCTTCGCCCACGGCGATGCAGTCGCACCGCTCAAGGTCGTCGGGCCGGCCAATGGCAAGAAGGGCACGCGCGTCACTTTCCTCGCCTCGACCGACACGTTCAAGAATGTCACCGAGTTCGATTTCGACAAGCTGGAGCATCGTTATCGCGAGCTGGCCTTCCTCAATTCGGGCGTGCGCATCCTGCTGCGCGACAAGCGCCATGAGGAGATCAAGGAGCACGACCTGTTCTACGAGGGCGGTATCGGCGCGTTCGTCAAATATCTCGACCGCAACAAGGCACCGCTTGTGCCCGATCCGATCACCATCTCGGCCAACCGCGACGGCATCGGCATCGACGTCGCGCTGGAGTGGAACGATTCCTATTACGAGAACGTCCTCTGCTTCACGAACAACATCCCGCAACGTGACGGCGGCACGCATCTCGCGGCCTTCCGGGCGGCGCTGACTCGCACGCTCAACAATTATGCGGAAAAGTCCGGCACCCTGAAGAAGGAAAAGATCTCCCTCACCGGTGAGGACATGCGCGAGGGCCTGACCGCCATCGTCTCGGTCAAGCTGCCCGACCCCAAATTTTCCAGCCAGACCAAGGACAAGCTGGTCTCATCGGAAGTGCGCCAGCCGCTCGAAAGCCTGATGGCCGACAAGATGGCCGAATGGCTCGAGGAAAATCCGGGGCACGCCAAATCGGTGATCCAAAAGGTCATCGACGCCGCCGCCGCGCGCGAGGCCGCCCGCAAAGCGCGCGAGATGACGCGCAAAGGCACGATGACGATCGCCTCGCTGCCGGGAAAGCTGGCCGACTGCCAGGAAAAGGACCCCGCCAAGTCCGAGCTGTTCCTGGTCGAAGGTGACTCGGCCGGCGGCTCCGCCAAGAACGGCCGCAACCGTCACAACCAAGCGATCCTTCCGCTGCGCGGCAAGATCCTGAACGTCGAGCGCGCGCGCTTCGACCGGATGCTTGGATCCCGCGAGATCGGCACGCTCATCCAGGCGATGGGCACCGGCATTCGCGACGATTTCAACATCGAGAAGCTGCGCTACCACAAGATCGTCATCATGACCGACGCCGACGTGGACGGTGCGCATATCCGCACGCTGCTCCTGACGTTCTTCTATCGGCAGATGCCGCAGATCATCGAGGGCGGCTATCTCTACATCGCCCAGCCGCCGCTCTACAAAGCGACGCGCGGCCGCAGCGAGGTCTATCTCAAGGACGAGCCGGCACTCGACCAGTATCTGGTGGACAATGGCGTCGATACGCTGGTGCTGGAGACGACAGGCGGCCAGCGCTCGGGCGCGGACCTGCGCAGCCTGATCGACCATGCCCGCCGCATGCGCACGCTGATGCGCCATGTGCCCCGCCGCTATAATTATGCGATCGTCGAGGCGCTCGCGCTGGCCGGCGCGCTCGCGCCGGACCTTCTGCCCGAGGCCCGCGAGGCCGCCTTCGCCCGTGCGACGCGCTGGCTCGACGTCGGCGACACGGAAGGCGGCTGGACGGGTCGCGTTACCACGGACGGCGGCTATCATATCGAGCGGCTGGTACGCGGCGTCACCGACCATCACATCATCGAGGCGCCGTTCCTCTATTCGCAGGAAGCGCGCAAGCTCGACGCCCTCGCCCGCGAACAGGCGGAGAGCTACGCCGAGACCAGCCGCCTCGTCAGCGCGCGCGGTGCGGCTCAGGCTACAGCGCAGGTCGAGGAAGCAGCGACTGGCGAGGATGGCGAGGACCTGCCCGCCGCCAATGCCACGCCAGCCAAGGGCGTGCCGATCACCCGGCCCTCCGAACTGCTGGACGCCGTGCTTGCCGCCGGCCGCAAGGGCCTCGCCATTGCCCGCTACAAGGGTCTTGGCGAAATGAACCCCGAACAGCTCTGGGAAACGACGCTCGACCCCGACAACCGCTCGATGCTGCGCGTCGAGATCGAGCAGGCGGACGTCGCCGACGAAATCTTCACGCGCCTCATGGGTGACGTCGTCGAGCCGCGCCGCGAGTTCATCCAGGACAACGCGCTGAACGTGGCGAACCTGGACGTCTAGGGCCGCCGTCTTGATAGAACTAGATAGACCGCATTTGGAGGCAGTTAGACAGATCTTGGAATCAATTGGACTGCAATGAACGATTAGGTCGTCGAAGCAGACGGATCAGCTATGGAATGAACCGTAAAGAAGTGTGGCCAAAACCAAAGTCTTCTAACGGAAAGCAAAAACCTGCGAAATGTCGACGTATAGCGCTTAGTCGCATCGGCGCAGTCTGGTCGGCAGCGGTGAGCGAGATTTCGGGACAGCGGACTTAGAATGAGAATTGGGGAGCTCTCAAACGTTACAGGCGTCAGCATCGCAACCATCCGGCTATATGAGCGGGAGGGTCTGGTTGGGGTTGCATCGCGCACGGACGGCAGGTTTCGAGAGTTCACGCCCGAACAACGGATCAGGCTCGACTTTATCAAACGCCTTCGCAATCTCGGTTTTACCCTGGACGATGTGAAAGCGCTTCTCGGGCTCTGCGACGCGGACGGCAATACCCGCATCCAAACTCTTCATCGCATCCTACAAGGCATTACCATTCGCAGGCGCGATCTCGATTTGCTGGAGACCGGACTGCGAAAAGCGGAAGCCGGAAGCATCTCGATCTCCGATCTAGAATGCGTGCTCCAACCGGATTGAGCTCGTTCCGCTCCGCGAGCTGAAACTGTCGATCAACCAATTGTCGAGATGAGTTTCCCAATGACGCCCATCCAGGAATTTCGGTTCCGTCTGTCAAACGGCGATCAGGCTGAGGGGTGGATAGAGTTCCATAGTCCTGGATACTCAGGCAAATTCCTGTATCTGCCAAAAGGCGAGCGGAGCGTTTCTGGAACCATCCTCTCGCACCCTACCGCTGTTGCCGCTTTCGAACACCTCCTTCAGATGATTGGCGGCGTCGGGAATCTACGCAGAACAATAGTGACGACGATCGACAATCCCAACAACACAGAACTACTTTCACGAAGCTCGCAGATTCAAACCTTAAGTCGGCTTGGGGCTACGGCTGCGGTTCTCGTCAACGGCAAGGAATGAGCTCAAATGGGAGCGGCCGGATGATCAGAGGCATGTCCGCGGGTGGCTCATGCCGAGCTTGCGGCCCGCGCCGGAGATCGAGCCTTCGGCCATGATCGCCTCGAGCAGGTCGGCCCTGCCCGGCCCCATGGCGATCTCGTCGCCGCAGAAGATCTGCACCTTGATCTTGAGAGGATGCGCGCCGGTCATGAGTTCATTCTAGGACAGAGCGCGCGTCCTCGCAAAGGTTCAGAGCTTCCAGCCGAGCGACGCCGTGAACGAGCGCTGCGGGAAGGGGTGGAACAGGAAGTAGCGGTCGTTGCCGAGATTATCGACGCCCACCGCCGCTTCGAGATGGTCGTTGAGCCTGTACACCGCCCGAACGTCCATGACGAAATAGCGCGCGAAACCCTGATAGGTGTTGCCATTGTGATCGCTGTTGTCGAGCGTCGCCCAGTTGCGGCTGGCGAAGCGGGCGGCACCGGTCAGCGACAGGCGCTCGACCGGACGCCATGTGATCACGGCGCTGCTCTTCCAATGCGGCACGGATGGCAGGATCTTCCCGACGGACGCCGGGAAAGCGCTGTTCGCGCTCGTGACAGCGTCGACATAGGTCAGGCTGCCCGAGACATCGAGCCCGGGCAGGATGTCGCGCTGGTCGACCGCCAGCTCGATCCCCCGCGCCCGCGTCCGCTCGACATTCTGCACAAAGCTCGCCGTACTCGTCGTCCCGCTCACCGTGCCCGTCTGCGAGATCAGCGCATTGGCGATGACCTCGTTGAAGAGGGAGAGCCGGACGCTGCCATTGGCGCTGCGCCGCTCGACCGCCAGCTCGACCGAGTGCGCACGCTCGGGCAGGAGGTTGGGGTTGGGATTGGTGAGCAAGGTGCCGACCGTCACGGCCTGGTAAAGCTCGCCGACCGTCGGGAAGCGCCACGCCTGTCCGGCCGACAAGCGCACGCTCCAGGCTTTGCCCGGCCGCCATTCCAGCGATGCCTTGGGCGACACGCCGGAGAAGCTGCGGTCCGGCTGGGTGATCGATGCGCCGGTTGCCGCGAGATTATAGCCGCCCCAGGCGCGCCACCATTCCTGCCGCGCGCCGAGCGTCAGGCTGACGGTCGAGCCAAGCGGGATCGCATCCTGCGCCCACAACGCCAGCGTCCGCGTCCGGCCGTGCGACGCCGTGCTGAGCGCGCCCTGCGTCGTCTTGTCCAGCCAGTTGCTGGCCAGGAATGTCTCCGCGCGCAGCACGTAGCGGTCGGCATGTGCGCCGAAGCTGAGATCGCCGAGGCCGGACCGCACCGCCGCCTTGGCGTCGAGCGTCAGCCAGCCAGTGCCATCCTGTCGCTGGATCGTGCCGGTGCCGCCCGTGAATGCGCCGGGCAGCTTGTTGAGCGCGGCGCCGGACGTCGCCGTCGAAGGCCCTTGCTGGATGTCCTTGGCATAGTCGTAGATCGTGCCGGTGAGTTGCCAGTCGAACCTCCCCTCACCGTGCAGGCTCAGCACATGGGAGAGGTGCAGGGCGTCGCGCGTATAGAGGCCGCTATTGAACCCCGCCGTCGCGCCGTTGTTGGCGGTGGCGTAGGAAGCTGCGCCCGTCGCGTCGGTCAGATAGCTCTCGACGGTGCTCAGGGTATCGTCGCGCCAGATGCCGAGCACGTAGGAAAGCTGCGCGGCTTCGCCAAGATCGAGGGCCGACTTTAGCTTGTACGTGTCCTGCACATGATGCTCGAGCCCGCCAGCGCCGATCGCGCGGATCGAAGCCAGCGTACGGTTCGTGTCGGCATAGCCGCCCGTCGTGCCAGTGGGATTTGCAGTGCCGGTGATCGTCGTGATGCTGAGCGGCTGGCTCTTCGCA
The DNA here is from genome assembly GCA_036404995.1 of Sphingobium sp. Lineage (GTDB taxonomy): Bacteria > Pseudomonadota > Alphaproteobacteria > Sphingomonadales > Sphingomonadaceae > Sphingobium. Next base: position 73,883 of record DASWYL010000027.1, read on the forward strand.
TTGGTGCGCGTCGCGCTCAGGAAGACGGCGAGCGGACCGAAGCGATCGCCGACCGAGCCGGACACCTGCCATGTGCCGAGCGTCCTGTCGGTGCCGTAGAGACTGAAGTCCTGCACATTGCCGAGGACGGTCGCGCGCGCTTCCAGCTTCTCCGGAAGCCGTGTCCTGATCTCGACGACCG
>DASWYL010000028.1:0-3319 GCA_036404995.1 Sphingobium sp.
TGGTGCAAGGACAAATGGGGCATGAGCTGGCAGATCACGCCGCGCAGGCTCGTCGAGCTCACCTACGGCTCTGACCCAGCAGTCGCCAAGCGCGTGTTCCAGGCGATGATGACGATGCGCAAGATCGATATCGCCGCGCTCGAAGCCGCCCGCGAAAGCGCCGACACATGAGCTACCGGCTCTTCGCCCACCCCTTTTCCTCCTACAGCTGGAAGGCGATGATCGCCTTTCACGAGAAGGGCGTCCCGTTCGATCTCGCCATGATCGAGGACCCCGAGGCCATGGCGGAACTGCGCAGCCTCTGGCCGGTCGGCCTGTTCCCGGTCCTGCTCGACGGCGACAAGCCGATCATCGAGGCAACGATGATCATCGAATATCTCGACCTGCGCCATCCCGAGCCCGCGCGCCTGATTCCGGCGGACCCGGAGGCGGCGCTTGAGGTGCGGTTCATGGACCGGGTGTTCGACAATCATGTGATGAACATGATGCAGCGGATCGTGGTCGAATATCTGCCACCCAACGGGACACCCAATCCGGCCACGATCGAAACGGTACAGGGCAAGCTTGAGGTCATCTATGCTTGGCTCGACCAGCGGCTGGCCGGGCAGGAGTGGGCCACGCCTTATGGCTTCACCCTGGCCGATTGCGCAGCAGCCCCCTCCATCTTCTATGCCGACTGGGTGCATCCTATTCCGGACACGATGCCGAACCTGCGCGCCTATCGCGCGCGGCTCAATGCACGGCCTTCGGTCGCCCGTTGCATCGATGAGGCGCGGCCCTATCGGTCCTACTTCCCGCTTGGGGCACCTGACCGGGATTAGAAACGAAAAGCAGGGGGGGAAGCATGAAGAGCTATTTCCTGAAGGCCTGGTTGATCTGCGGCACGCTCGACATCGGCTGGGCGGCGATCAACACGCTGATCGGTGAAGGTTCAGTCCCGGGCATGCTGCGCTTCGTGGCCGCCGGGCCGTTCCCCACCGCAGGTGACTGGGGCCTCAGTGGCGCGGCGCTCGGCCTGGCTGTTCATTTTGCGCTCATGGCGGTGATGGTCGCCGTCTATGGGCTGGCTGCAGCGCACGGGATCACCGGCAAGCTCGGCCCCTGGTGGTTGACCGGCGCGCTCTATGGGCTCGTCCTTTACGGCATCATGTATTGGGTCGTGATGCCAACGCGCTGGCCCAGCATCCATCCCGGCGCGAACACGGTCAGCATGGCCAAGGCGATCTTCGCCCATGTCGTTCTGGTCGGTCTGCCCATGGGGTGGATCGCACAGCGCTCTCTCTCGAAAGGCACGCACTGATCATGTCAGAAGACCTCCTGCTCTCCGTAACCACGTACATCGACGCACCGCCGGAGAAAGTGTGGGAAGTCATGACCGTCCGCCAGGAAGAATGGTGGTGTCCGAAGCCATGGCGCGCGGAAATCGTTGCGCAGGAATGGCGCGCCGGCGGACGCGCCGCCCAGGTCATGCACGGGCCCAATGGCGAGGCCGTGCCCAACGAAGGCGTGTTCCTGGAGGTCACGCCGGGTGTGCGCTTCGTGTGCACCGACGCTTTCACGGCGGGTTGGAAGCCGGCCGGCCCGTTCATGGTCGGCACCTGGGAAATCGCGCCCGAGGGCAGCGGGACGCGCTTCACCGGTTCGGCACGGCACTGGACGAAGGACGCCTATGACCAGCACAAAACGATGGGTTTCGATCAGGGCTGGGGCGTCATGGCCCAGCAGCTCAAGGACTTGTGCGAGACCGGCTAGGCGGTCGCGTCCGCCCGGGCCTCCACCAGCAACGCCTCGATCTCGTCGGCCGTCATGACGTCGGCAAAGACCATGGCCATGCTGTTCAGCGTCGCATTGTGCATCTCGTCGGTCAGGGTCGCGTTGGCGTCGGCCGGGAAGATGGTGCGGTAGTTAAGCTGCATTGCGTCGCGCGCGGTGGATTCGCAGCAGACATTGGTCAGCGTGCCGGTGACGATGAGCGTATCGATGCCCCGCGCCTTCAGGAACGTGTCGAGATCGCAGGTGCCCGGGATGAAGGCGCCGAAGCGCTCTTTCTCGATGAAAGCGTCGACTTCGCGGTCGATGTCCAGCGCGGGCCAGAGCTGCCAGCCATGCGCGCCGCGTTCGAACGTTGCCTGATGGGTGGCGGCGACCTCCGGCGTGAAACGTTCGTAGAAGGCCGACCAATTTTCGCGGCCCTCGCGCGGCGTCGTGAACTGGACAAAGACATTGGTGCCGCCGGCATCCCTCAAGGCGCGGCTGATCCGGTTGAGCGCAGGCACCACGTCGCGGGCGAGCGGGCATTCGACCGTCGCGCCCGGCTCTACGAAGCCGTTCTGCATGTCGATCACGACATGAGCCGTCCGTCGGGGATCGAGCCGCTTGACGACATGGGGGCTGCCGCCCCGCTCCGCCGACTGGCGCGCGCGCATTGCCGGATCGAGCATGATCTCGTGCATCGATTTTCTCCCTCCTGCGCCCGACTCAACGGGCGCTTCCGCGCGCGCATCATAGCGCAACCCGCAGCGATTGGCTCGGGGGAGGGAAAATAGCCGGTGGCCATGTTATTTGGGCGGCATGACGACGAAGACCGGAAGCCGGACACGCGGGCGCCCACGCCATGACGACCTGCTGACGCCCGCCGAATGGCGCGTGGTCGAGGCGCTGCGCCATGGCATGCGCACGCGCGAGATTGCGGAACGCCGGGAAATCTCGGTCGACGCGGTCAAATTCCACATCGCCAATGCCTGCGGGAAGCTCGGGCTCAAGGGCGTAGCCGACCTAAAGCGCTGGGACGGGATCACGCGGGCGAGCCCGCTGCACAGAAGGAAGAAGGTCATGCCGGACGAAGCCCTGAAGCTGCAATCGGTCGGCCAGATCTCGCGATCGGTGAGCGATATCGACGCGGCCATCGCCTGGTATCGCGACGTGCTTGGCTTGACGCTGCTGTTCGCGCCGGGGCCGGGCATGGCCTTTTTCGATCTCGGCGAAGGCGTGCGCCTCTATCTCCAGCAATGCGAGGCGCGGGCCGAATCCATCCTCTATTTCAACGTCGCGGACATCATGGGCATGCACGAGCAACTGGTCGCGCGGGGCGCGGTCTGTACGGCCGTGCCGCACATGCTGCACCGGGACGAGAATGGCACTGAGCTCTGGATGGCCTTCTACCAGGATAATGACACGTCGCTGGTATCGCACCCGCATGCGCGGGTGGTGGCAATCATGGCGGAGGTGAAAGCCGCATGATAGACCCTGAAATAAATTCAGGGCGACGGTAATTAGAAGACGCTCACTCCGCCACTTCCCGGAACTGGATCTGATTGCC
>DASWYL010000029.1:0-20256 GCA_036404995.1 Sphingobium sp.
CGGATTTCTGACGAGGGGTCTTGCCCGCGCCTCAATCATCCTGCGGCAGGAAGGACCACGTGCGCTGGCGCATACAATTGTCGAGGCCGTCCGGCAAAGGCTTGGGCATCCGTCGGCCGAGCGGCTGGCCTATCTCAAGCAAAAGGCGGAGGCTGACGCTCAGTTCGACAAGGCCCATGGCGTTGATACAGGCGGTGTGCAGCATCTCTACGGACTGACCATCGACAGCGGCAATGCCGCTTTCGGGGTCAACCATATCGCGACAGATCCTCAGGATTTCGCCGACGCCCTCAAGCGGCTCGACATCGTCCCGGGCGACGCGACATTCGTCGACTTGGGCGCTGGCAAGGCCCGCGCCCTCATCCTCGCGGCCGCCTATCCCTTCCCCGCCATCGTCGGCGTAGAATTTGCGCACGAGCTCCATCGGGCGGGGGTCGCCAATCTCACGAGAACTGGTGCCACGATTCAGGAACCGTCCCGCATTTCCCTCCTACTCGACGACGCAACCCAATTCGAGTTCCCGGACGGGCCGATCGTGCTCTACCTGTTCAATCCCTTTGGCGGGCCAGTCATCGAAGAGGTGGCGCGCCGTGCCACGCAGGCGAGCCGGAACCGTCCGATCCGCCTAATCTACATGAACCCGGTCCATGCCAACGTCTGGGCAAACCTCGGCTGGAAGATCCTCGCTAATGAGCGAGCCTATACGATCTTTGCGCCGCCGGCCGGTTGAACGACAAGAGCGGCCCCTCTCGTCGGAGAAGGGCCGCAGTTCGGCAAGCGAGAGTTCGCGGTTCAGCTTGCGGTCGAGAATTCAGCCTTCATGGGCGCACCGCCGATGGCGAGATCCGATCAAGCGCGTAAGGCATCCGTATCTGCTGGACATGCCTGGCTAACGGCAGGGCCGCCAGCAGCAGCACACCAAGCAGCAAATGCAGGGTTGTACTCCAGTCTCTCATCCGAAGCCCTCCTTCCTCCCGTGCGGCTTCACCTTCCAGGGCGCCGACCATTGGATGGCGTGGAGCGTGCGGAACGGCGCGAGCAGGTCATATCCGGCGCGTCGGGTCGGTCGCAGCATCGCCTTGGCGAGCCAGATCATCGAAAACTCGGGAAAGAGGCCGGACATGATCAAAATCCTCCTTGTGAACGCCATCACTCAATTCAGTGCTGATGAGCCAAAACGTTACGGAAGACCAACAAAGGCTCGACACGATAAACAAGGAGAGCTTATGATTTGATATGGCTGCTCCCCTCCCCCCTCTCGCTGCCGTGCGCGCCTTCGAGGCGGCGGCGCGCCTGCTCAATTTCACGGAAGCCGCGCGCGAACTGGGTATGACCCAAGCCGCCGTGAGCTATCAGATCAAGCTTCTGGAAGAGCGGCTCGGCACCGCCTTGTTTGATCGGATTGGTCGACGCATCGAGCTCTCGCCGCAGGGGCAAGCCTTGGCGCCGGTAATCGTCCGCGCTTTCGACGAAATGCGCGGCGGATTTGCCGCGCTCTCGACCGACAATGCCGCCGTATTGACGATCAGTTGCAGCAACAGCTTCGCGCATCTCTGGCTGGCGCCGCGCATCGGCCGCTTCCAGATGCGGCAGCCCCATCTCGCTGTCCGTATCCACGCCTCGAATACCCTCATCGACCTTGCCAGGGAACGTATCGACGTCGCGGTCAGGGGCAGCGCCACAACGCACTGGCCCGGGCTGGACGCGGAGTTTCTCGCCCCTACCCGCATCGCGCCGATGTGCAGCCCCGATTTCATTGCTCGCTCGGGTCCTTTCGACACCCCAGCCGACCTTCTCAAGGCCGTGCGGCTTTCACCCGAAGACTATTGGTGGAACGAGTGGTTTGCTGCGCTGGGCGTCGACGAGATGTCCGTTGCGGGCCCACCCCCGCTGGTGCTTGATTCCCAGCAGATGGAAGGGCGCGCCGCCATCGCCGGACAAGGGATAGCGATCCTCAGCCCCTTCTTCTGGCGTGCCGAGATCGAAGCAGGTCAGCTGGTCGAGCCCGTTCCATCGTATGTCATCGAGACGCGGCGATATCGCGTCGTGTATCCCCATGCGAACCGCAACTTGCCAAAGATCAAGGCATTCCGCGACTGGATCCGGGCGGAAATGGCGGCAGAACGCACCAGCGACCCAGAGGGCCGCTTCATTCCGCTCGACACACCCTGACGCTCAGCTCCTCAACCGCGCAGCGTGCCAGCGGACATGCTCGTCCATGAACGACGAGATGAAATAATAGCTGTGATCGTAGCCCGGCTGCATGCGGATCGTCGCCTTCATGCCCGCAGCGGCACAGGCTTCGCGCAAGAGGTATGTCTTGAGCTGGTCGTCGAGAAACTGGTCGGCGTCGCCCTGGTCAACAAGCAGGTTGGGCAGGCGCGCCCCGGCAGCGATAAGCGCACAGGCGTCATATTGCGCCCAGGCTTCGAAATCGGAGCCAAGATAGCCAACCAGCGCCTTGACGCCCCAGGGAGCGTGGCGTGGCGCCACGATCGGCGAAAAAGCAGAGACCGACTTGAAACGCTTGGGGCTGCGCAGCGCGACGGTCAGCGCGCCATGTCCGCCCATGCTGTGCCCCGTAATGGCTTGCGCCATCATGTCCGCCGGAAAATGCGCACCGATCAGTGCCGGTAGCTCTTTCTCGATATAGCTGCGCATCCGGTAATGCCGCAAAAACGGTTCGACAGTGGCATCGACATAGAAACCCGCCCCCAAGCCGAAATCATAGGCGCCGTCCGGATCGTCAGGAACCGGTTGGCCGTCCAACGCCGGCCCACGCGGGCTCGTGTCGGGTGCCACGAAAATGATGCGCTCATCCGCGCAGGCACGACGATATTCACCTTTCTCCATGACATTGGCATGGGTGCAGGTGAGCCCGGAAAGATAGAAGAGAACGGGCAGCTTTTCGCCGGGGTCATGCTCGGGAACAAAGACGGCGAAAGTCATCGCCGTCCCCGTCTCACCCGAGCCATGCCTGTAGACTCCCTGGACGCCGCCAAAGGCCTTGTTCGTAGAGAGTGTCTCCAGCGTCATGGTCCGATCCTCAGGGATAGTGATAGGTTCCGCACAACTTGTTGCCGGCAGGATCGCGCAGGTATGCGAGATAGAGTTTCCTTGCCGGGTTCTCGCGCACGCCGGGCGGATCCTCGATCGCCGTGCCGCCATGTGCAAGACCCGCAGCATGCCATGCGTCGACCTGTGCTGGAGAGTTGGCGGAAAAGCCGATCGTGCCGCCGTTTGCATGCGTGGCTGGAGCGCCGTTTATGGGCGGCGTGACAAGGAACACCAGTCCATCCTTCATGTATATCGCCCGTCCCCGGGCATCGAGTGCCCCCGGCTCTACGCCGAGGACACCGAGCACCGCATCGTAGAAGCGCTTCGAGGCTGCAACATCATCGGCGCCGACTACAATATGGCTGAACATGCCTTTTCCTCCGAATCGGCCTGCGCCTCAGGCGCCCTCGGGCAGCTGGCAGAATGCGCAGATCTTGTTGCCGGTGGGATCGCGCAGATAGGCGCCATAGGCATTGCCCGGCGCGCCCGGACGCTTGCCTGGCTGGCCCTCGCAGGTACCGCCATTGGCGAGGCCGGCAGCGTGAAAAGCGTCGACCGCCGCCTTGTCAGCAGCAGCGAACCCGATGGTGCCGCCATTGGCATGCGTGGCGTCATTGCCGTCGGCCGGCTTGCCGACGCCGAAGGCCGCACCATTGTGCGAGTAGAAGACTGTGCCGGGGCGGAACTCGTGACCTTCCGGCCAGCCAAGCGCACCCAGCGTCGCGTCATAGAATGCCTTGCCCTTTGCCGGGTCCTTGGCCCCGACCATGACATGCGTGAAAGCCATATAGTTCCTCCTTCGTAGGGTTGAGCTGTGGAGCGTCTGCTCCGGATGGTGATGCCAACAAGGGCTGGCGTGACAATCAAAGCGGGCGGTTGTGCGTCAATACACCACGACCGAACGGATGCTCTTGCCAGCATGCATGAGATCAAAGGCCGTATTGATCTCCTCGAGCCCCATCACGTGCGTGATCATCGGGTCGATCTCGATCTTGCCGGTCATGTACATGTCGACGATCTTCGGCACGTCCGTGCGGCCCTTCGCCCCGCCGAACGCCGTGCCGCGCCAGTTGCGGCCGGTGACGAGCTGGAACGGACGGGTCGCTATTTCCTTGCCGGCCTCGGCCACGCCGATGATGATCGAGGTGCCCCAACCGCGATGGCAGGCTTCGAGCGCCGTGCGCATCACCTCGGTATTACCGGTCGCGTCAAACGTATAGTCTGCGCCGCCATCGGTCATCTGGACGATCTTCGCGACGACGTCCTCACGGCTCATACCCTTCGAGTTGAGGAATTCGGTCATGCCGAACTTGCGCCCCCATTCCTCGCGATCGGGATTGATGTCGACGCCGATGATTTTGTTGGCGCCGGCCAGGCGCGCGCCCTGGATCACATTGAGGCCAATGCCGCCGAGGCCGAACACCACGACATTGTCACCGACCTGCACCTTGGCAGTGTTGATCACCGCGCCGACGCCCGTTGTCACACCGCAGCCAATGTAGCAGCTCGTCTTGAATGGCGCGTCCTCGCGGATCTTAGCGACTGCGATCTCAGGCAGAACCGTGAAGTTCGAGAAGGTCGAGCAACCCATATAATGGAAGATGGTCTGGCCCTTGTAGCTGAAGCGGCTGGTGCCGTCCGGCATGAGGCCCTTGCCCTGTGTCGCGCGGATCGCGGTGCACAGGTTGGTCTTGCCCGACAGGCAGCTTTTGCACTGGCGGCACTCGGGCGTGTAGAGCGGAATGACATGGTCGCCGGGCTTCACGCTGGTGACACCGGGGCCCACCTCGCGAACGATGCCCGCACCTTCATGGCCAAGGATCGACGGGAAGATGCCTTCGCTGTCGAGGCCGTCGAGCGTATAGGCGTCGGTGTGGCAGATGCCGGTCGCCATGATCTCGACGAGCACTTCGCCGGCCTTCGGCCCTTCAAGGTCCAGCTCGACGATTTCCAGCGGTTTTTTCGCTTCGAAAGCGACGGCGGCGCGTGTCTTCATAGTGACGCTCTCTCCCCTGGCGCGCGGCCTCATCTGAGCCGGGCGCGATGATCCAAATGGCAGAGACCCGAAGCCCCGCCCGCGGAGGCTTGTTGATGCCTGAAGGCGATTCTTGCAAGCGCGCACTTCGAATTCGTGCGGGTGACATGGTGGGTCCCTAAAGGGCAGGACCCGCCCCGGCGGCGAAGCCCAGGACGGGTCCCTACAGACGCCCGTTGCTCGGGTCGGACGCCTGGTTCCGTGTCATCGCGCCAACGCGCACTTGCTCCGCTATTGAGCGCCCCTGCGCTGGAAGCGCACCTCGCCCACCTTAAGTCCGCGCGTCGGCGGATTTGCGAGGCTCGCATGAAGTGTCCGCGCGCCATAGCGGCCGACAACGCCCTCGCCTCTCGCGGGGTAGAAGATCGGTATGGCAGCGCGCGCCACTTCCTTGCCGTCGACCAGCATGACGAGTTGCGCGGCACGGGGGCCCTGTGTGGGATTCGCGAGGACCGAAATCGTGATCTTGTGATCGCCCCGCGCCAACGCAGCGCCTTTCAAAATCAGCTGGTCCGTCGCCCTAGCCGTCGGATTGTAGAAGAAGACCGGACGGCCTTTGTCGAGGAAAAGACCTGCCCCGCCCGATTCATCGCCTGAGATGACGATCGGCCCGTCTGCACCGGCCAGGCTGCACGTGATAGCAGCAGTCACATCCCATCCTGGGGCAAGCCCCGCAAAGGTCCCCGCCGGATAACGGTCCCCCGCATGATAGACGAAGCTGCTCCGGTTGCCGAGGATCGACGGACGGTTGTCTGGTGCAACGCGCCCGATGAGGTCCGCTGCAATCGGGTAGATATTATAGCGTTTCGCCGCAGCGTCGAAGGCAGCGCGCAGCTCGGCAAGCTTTTCGGGATATTGAGCGGCAACATTCGTGGATTGCGAATAGTCGACCGACAGGTTGTAAAGCTCCCACTGGAACCCATTCGGATCGATCGGATCGCGCGACCGGTCGAACGGTGCGCGGCCAGGCGTTGTGGAGGCCATCCACCCGTCCTTGTAGTAGGAGCGATTGCCGAGCATTTCGAAATATTGCTCGCGATGTGTCGTCGGCGCGGCGGCGTTGCTGAAACTGTAGACCATGCTGACGCCGTCGATCGGCTGCTGCTTCACGCCGTCCACCTCGTCCGGCGGCGTCACGCCCGCCGCCTCGTAGATCGTCGGCGCGATGTCGATGAGATGATGGAACTGGGAACGCATTTGCGCAGATGGCTTGACCTGCTTCGGCCAGCTGATCACCAGCCCATCACGCAGGCCGCCCAGATGCGAGGCGATCTGCTTGCCCCAGGGGAATGGCGAATTCTGCGCCCAGGCCCATGCGGGATGATAGTTGGAATAGGAGTGCGCCGTCCCATCCTGCCCGGACTGCGCTATGAGTTCGGCCTCGGTAGGCTCGATGCCCATCAGGCTCTGCAGCTCCCAGACCGCGCCTTTCTGGCTGTCCATGCTCGCGCCATTGTCGCCCTGGATGTAGATGATCAGCGTATTGTCCAGCTGGCCGCTCGCGCGCAGCTCCTCGATGACGCGACCGGTCTGATAGTCGAAGAAGGCGAGCTGGGCAGCCGCGATCTCCATCTGGTGCGCGTACATTTTGCGGGCCTGCGGGCTGATAATGTCCCACGCCGGTAGCACCGAAGGCCGCGGCGTAAGCCTGGCATCGGCCGGAATGATCCCCTCGGCCTTCTGCCGTGCGAAAATCTGCTCGCGCAGCTTGTCCCAGCCCATGTCGAACTTGCCCTTGAAGCGCGCGACCCAGTCGGCCGGGGCCTGGTGCGGCGAGTGCATGCTGCCGGGTGCGAGATAGAAGAAGAACGGTTGGTCGGCATGCAGATTGCGCTGCGTGCGCAGCCAGCGGATCATGTGATCCGCCATGTCCCGGTCGAGCACGTAGCCGGGATCCGTGGAGGGCTCCACAAGGTTGAGATTTTCAATGAGACGGGGATGGAACTGGTCGTCTGCGGCGCCATTGAAGCCGTAGAAATAGTCGAAGCCCCAACCGGTGGGCCAATTGTCGAAGGGGCCCATGGGGCCCGTTTCCCAAAGCGGGGTATTGTGGTTCTTGCCGAAAAAGGCGGTGTCATAGCCATTGTCGCGCAGTACGCGGCCGATGGTCGCCGCACTTTTCGGAATGACCGACGTATATCCCGGCTCGTCGATGGCGACGTTGGTGATCGAACCGCTGGCAACGGCATGCGCATTGCGCCCCGTCAGCAGAGCGGCGCGCGACGGCGAGCACATCGCCGTGGTGTGGAAGGCATTGTAGCGCAAGCCGCGCGCGGCCAGTGCGTCGAACACCGGCGTCGGGATGGGTCCGCCGAAAGTGCTGGTCGAACCGAAGCCGACGTCGTCGGTCATGATCAGCAGGACATTGGGCGCATTTCTCGGCGCCATTTTTGGCTTCGGAAAGTTGCGCCAGGGCCAGGGCTGCTGCGCGGCCGCCGGGGCTACGCCTACGGCGCTCGTCGCCACGGTCGTGATTGCGAGCATGACAGCCAGAGCTGACCGGCTCACGGAACGCGCAGACATAGGAAGGGTCATTCTGGAATGCTCCCAGGGAACGGCACATCTCGGACGCAGCGGAATCCGATATGCGATGTCGAGGTATCGACGGTTTGCGGATAGCGGGCGGCGGGGCGATAGCGCCGACAGTAGTTTTCGGCGCACAGGTGCGACCCGCCCTTCAGCACGCGCCGTGGAAACAGGCAACCCGGATCGGCATCCGGATAGTCTTCAGGATCAAGCGGCTGCTCGGCCAGCGTCACGTAGCCGGTTGCCTCGACGAACGCTGCAAACTGGCTGTTGGTGACCGGACCAATGTCGATCTCGAAAGGCGCGACCGTCACCGCCCGGCATGGCCGCTCCTCCGGATAATGATCATCCGAGCCCATCCAGAACTGGCCGCCCGCGAGGGCGACCATGTCCGGACGGGACTGGACCTGGACAGACATTTTCTGCTCCCCGCCTCTGCCTGCGTGACCTAGAGCGAGACCTTCGCGCCCATCACGAAGCGCCGGCCGATCAGGTCGAACATGCCGCCATTGGCCTGCACCGCATTGTTGCCGAACGTGGCCCAGTAGGGCGTGATCGGCGGCGACCGGTCGAGCAGGTTGGTGACGTTGAGGAAGACCTGCAGGTCCTTGCCCCCCAGCTCGAAATTGTACGAGATGTTCATGTCGACATAATAGACGGCCGGCACGCGGTTGTGCGTGATGACGCTCACGCCGGGCGTGGGTGCCGTCGCCGCCGTCTTGGCCGGGTTGTTCTCATTGGTGCCAGGCGAAATGTAGCGGCCCTGCACGAACAGCGAGAACGGCCCGTTGCGGTAGTTGAGGTTGCTTGTCAGCTTGAACCGCGCATAGGGATAGCCCACGCCGGTCGAGGCTTCGATGCCCGTCTGGCCGGCACGGTCGACCTTGACACCGGTGGCGCCAGTTTCCGAGCGTTCCATCAGCCAGCTTGCGAAGGCGCGGCCCGAGATGGACTCCTTGCCACCGCCAAACAGCTTGAGGCTGGTCCGATAGCTGGCCTCAAGATCGACGCCTTCGACCTTCGACTGGTTGATGTTGACATAGACGTCGCCGACCAGGGTCAACGCATCGGTCGTCGGATCTCGCGTCACAAGACTGCAATATGCCGTCTCGCCGTTGAAACAGCGGTTGACGACATTCTGCGTACCAACCTGTCCGATCGCGTCCTTGATCTTGATCTGGTACCAGTCGAGCGAGACCGAAAAGCCCTTGAAGAATTCAGGCTGGTAAACCGCACCCGCAGTCAATGTGTCCGCCAGTTCCGGCTTCACCGCCGGATTGCCGCCCGAATAGCGCGTGATGAAGGTCGAGGCGTTATTATACTTGGGATCGGTCACGGTGGCCGCACCGCCCGTCACGTCAAACCGTTCGGAGAGGTTCGCCGCCCGGACGTCGCGCGAGTAGGTGCCGCGTACGCGAAATCCCGAGCCTACGGTCCAGTTCAGGCCGCCCTTATAGGCCCAGATCGCGCCGGAACCGGTATATTCGGCCCATCGGCCCGAAACGTCGAGAGTTAGGTCCTCGATCAAGGGCACCTTTGCGATCAGCGGGATCAGCATTTCGCCGAAAGCTTCTTTCACGCTGATGCTGCCCGCGATGTTGGAGACCTTGGAGAACTGCGTGAACACGGTGTTGGCGCAGTCGCCGCCCGCCGGGAGGCCGCGAAGACCATAGGTCGTCGCCTGCGCCGAGGTCGGACATGGGAACGCCGTCCTGCCCGAGCTCGTGAGCGTGTGATCGCTCGTCTTGTTACCCGGATCGCGGACAATCTGGTGGAGCGTTTCCTTGCGATAGCTGCCACCAAAGGCGACCGTCACCGGTCCTGCGCCCCAGCCCTTGAACAACTCACCATTCACGGACAGCTCGAAGATGTGCTGCTTCATGGTCATGATGTTGATCTTTGGACCTTCGGTTACATAGCTGTCCTGCTCCCCGGTGTAGCCCCCATTGGCGAAGTAGAGCGGCGTCGTGATCGACTGGCCGATGTCATAGCCGATCACATAATCGACCGATCCAGGCGATGTGTTACCGCGACCGAACAGGTTGATCGGCTGGCAGCCCGGGAAGGCCGCGGCCCCGGCCGAGAAGGTCGACACGCGGCAGACGACCTGTCCGCTGCTGTTTTTTACCGCATCAACGGCGGCGTAGATACGGTCGACGCGCAGCCCGTTCTGATAGGCTGTGCGCTTGCTGAAGCCGTACTGATAGTAGCCCTCCACTTTCCAGCCGTCGAACATTCCGCCGTCGTTGGAGATATTCCAGTCGAAGCCGGCCGTGGCCGAATTCAGGATCGTCTTGTCCCAAATCTTGTAGTCCGCGCCGAGATCCGAGACATGGCCAACGCGGTTGAGCTGGAAGCTCGCGATGTTGTTGGTGGTCATGATCTGGCGAATATTGTCCGGCAGATAGGCGTTGTCCTGAAAGATGGTAATGGTCGTGGGCGCGCCGGTCATCAGGCCGCGCGGAGTATTGTAGCTGCTGCTCGTCTTGCGGCCACGGATGAATTGCGCGAACAGCTTGAGATTGTCGGCGACCTCATAGTCGCCATAAGCGAACAGGCTGCTGCGCTCGAAGTCGGGTTGCAGTGTGTTCACATCGCCCGCGCCGATGTCGTCGCCGCTGCCGCCGCCGGAAATCGACTGGCGCGAAGTCGCACCGCCGCCGATGATCCTGGAAGTGCTGTTGCCGGGCGCGATGTAACTGACGTTACCCGCCGAGGCCAAAGTGAACTTGGACGCCGAACCGTCCTTGTTGAACGCATAACCATAGAGCGGCGACGTTGCGGGAACGGAAATGATACCGTCATAGGAAGCATTTGCAGAGACGACATTGGGCTGGATGTAGAGAATGCCGCTCGGATCAGCGATCGTGCCCCAGCTTTTGTACCAGTTACGACCGGCATAACTGTGAACGCCCTGCTGTTCGAACTTCTCCGCCGACAGGATGACGTGGCCGCGATCACCGATCTTGAAGCCCCATGTCGCCGAGACCTGATAGTTGGAGCCATCGTCGCGCGTGGTCTGGCCCCACTGGCCGGCGACCTTGAGCCCCTCAAAATTGGTATTCAGGATGAAGTTGGTGACCCCAGCCACAGCATCCGTACCATAGGCCGCCGAGGCGCCGCCCGTCACAGTCTCGACATTGCTGATCAGCGCTTCCGGGAAGTTCGAAATATCGACGCCGCCGAAGGCGGTCGCCGAAATCATGCGGCGACCATTGAGCAGCACCAGCGTGCGGTTGACGCCGAGGCCGCGCAGATTGAGGCCGCCGGCGCTACCGGAACCGAAGAAGGCGTTCGCCGTCTGGGTGGTATTGCCATAGAATTGCGGCAACTGGCTGAGCCCTTCAACGATGGTCGTCGGCGCCATCTGCTTGAGCTCGGCCGCCTGCACGGCGGTTACGGGAACTGGAGTGCTCATGCCGGGGCTGAGCTGGATGCGAGAGCCCGTGATGACGATGGCTTCGGCTTCAGAACCTTCGGCCGGCCCCTGTGCAAAGGCGGGAGCCGCTGCAAGAAGGCCGAACAAGCTGGCGGACGCCAGGATGGAGCGGCGCAGGTGCGCGCCGCCGGCTGCGGATAATGACATAGGAACCTCCCCCGATTGTGATCTGCTGTTCACATTTGTCTGAGCTAACAGCGGGGGATGGCGCTCTGTAGGGCCGCTTTGGCCAATCTGGATAAGACCAGTGGGCAGAAAAGACTGGATTTACGCGCCTGTTGCAGTGTCGGCACAGTGACCGAGACGCTCACGCACGAGTGCGGCAAGCCGAACGACGGCGGGTTCGATCTCATGATCCAGCGTCGAACCGAAGCCCAGCACAAGGCCCGACTGGCGCGGCCTGTCTACGAAGCAGAGCGAGAGGGATTCGATCTTCACACCGATCTCATGCGCGGCGACCGCGATCGCCAGATCGTCCGTGCCCGGCGGCAGCGAAACGACGACGCGCAGGCCCGCGTCAGGCGCGTGCTTCAGCTCAGCGACACCCCTCATGTGCGTCTCAAGCGCGTCAAGCAGGATGGTCCGGCGCTGTCCATGGACATTCCTCAACTGGCGCAGATGCGTGGCGAGGACGCCCGTAGCACTCAGGCGCGCCATGGCGAGTTGAGTAGAGATGGGCGCCTGCGGCACGGCCAGGCTGTGAGCCTTTTCGAGAAGTTCGGGCGGCAGCAGCAAATAACCAAGACGGAGGCCGGGCGCGAAGGGCTTGGACAGGCTGCCGATCATTAGCACGCGGTTGTTGCGCGAGAGCGAATAGCAGGTCGGGAGTGGCCGCGAGGTGAAGCGGAAATCACCGTCGAACTCGTTTTCGATGATCCATCGATCATTGGCGTCCGCCCATTCGACGAGACCGCGCCGCCGCTCCAGCGACAGGCAGGCCCCCGTCGGCACGGCGTGTGACGGCGAGGCGAAAGCAAGGTGCGCATCCGGCGCGATTGCAAGCGCCTTCTCAAAGTCCATCCCCTGTTCATCGATCGGTGCGCCGACGACTTCGAAGCCATATTTGGGCATGCGCATCCGTACGAAGGGATAGGCAGGATCCTCGAGAATGGCCTTGCTGCCGGGCGCACGCAGCAACTCCAGTGCGTGGTCGAAAATCTGCACCGTACCGCCGATCACGACGATCTGATCTGGATCGCAGCGTATCCCCTTCATGGCGCCCAGATAGTCGACGATCGCCTCGCGCAGAGGCCGCTCGCCGAAAGGATCGCCATGGAAGATCTCGCAGATTGGGTGATCGCGCAGGACGCTCGCGATGTGGCGGTTCCAGTCGGTCCAGGGAAACAGGTCGACTGCGGGCATTCCAGGCGCCAGGGGCATCTGGTAGTGGCGTAGATCCATGAGGTCGATGCCTGGCGGGATCAGCTTCTGGCGCGGCAGGTGCGAAGACGGTGCGCCGCCATCGGGGATGAAGTCCTCCGGAATGCGCTCGGAAACGAAAATGCCAGAGCCGGCCTGGGCGTAGAGATAGCCCTCTGCAATCAACCTTTCATAGGCTTCAACGGCCGTGGTTCGGGAAATGCCATGATCACCGGCCAGTTGGCGGGACGACGGCAGGCGAAGGCCCCGGCGCAAGCGGCCGTCGATGATCGCCTGCCGGAAATAGGCGACGACCTGCGATTGCAGTGACACTTCGCCGTGCCTGTCGAGAGACAGGCTGCCCCAAAGCGGGTGCACGATTGCCCGCGTCATCTTCCCCCTCCGGGCACCGCAAAATCCGAGCATTTCCGAGCGATGCAGTGCCTCTAATCGGAGACACTATAAGCGATTGGCATTTTTGTGAATTGGGATTCGGCGGTCTCAGACCGGAAGGCCGATACTCCGGCACAGGCGCATCAGGCTCGCTTCATCGGAGAGCATGCTGGCGGCGGCGAGGACGACCAGCGCCGCGCCTACCAGAACGCGCAGTTGCGGGCGCCGCGCCAGTCGCGCCAGCGTGGACGAACCGCTTTGCACCAGTAACAGCGCCGGCACGGTGCCGAGTGCAAAGCCTCCCATGACTGCCGCGCCACCCAAAGCGGATCCGGCGAATGCGGCAAAGAGCAAAGCGCCGTAGACCATGCCGCAGGGCATCATACCCCAGCCCATGCCAGCCGCGAGCCGACCGGTCATGGCCGGCGCCAACATTATGCCGCGCGACACCGTGAGGCGTGGCATGAGGGCGTGGCCGATGAGCGCGGGCGACGGCATGAGCCCCATGGTCGACAAACCGACCCAGGCGAGCGACATTGCCGCAGCCCAGCGCATGAGCAGATGCGCGCCCGTGAACGATACGGTGCCGATCGCCGCAGCGCCCAGTCCGCCTGCCAATCCGCCAAGCAACATGTAGGAAAGAGCGCGGCCAGCATGAAGCGGCAACTGCGCGGCGAGCGCGGAAGCGGCTCTGCCCTGCCCCTGCGGCAGGCCGAACAGCAGCGCGATGCCGCCGCACATGCCGACGCAGTGCAGGCTCGAGGCGAAACCGAGCAAAAACCCGCCGCCGAAGGTTATGGCAGCCGTCATGAAATGCTAGATAGCGCTGCTGAAGCGCTGTGGCGAGACCGCACGGTAGCGATCGAACAGGCACGCGATGGCACGCGCATAAGGCAGCCCATCCTCCGTCACCCGCAGCCGGCCGTCGTTCATCCTGGCAAGGCCTCTCGACAGGAACGGATCGAGCGCCGCGCGCAGCGCACTATCGCCCAGCCATTCGGCCACCGCCGCGGGTCTGCCGCACAGCAGCGCTTCGATCGCAGCGCCGCGCCGCTGATCCTCGGCGTCCCGATAGATGCCCCGTTCGCCGGTCAGCCGGCCAGCCATGGCACGCATGCGGTAGCGCCCACTATTCTTTTCATTCTGGACGATCCGGTCCGGGAACAGGCTGATCGCCGTCGCACCAAGGCCGATGAGAACGTCCGCCTGGTCTTCCGTGAACCCCTGGAAATTGCGGCGCAGCCGGCCTTCCCGCGTGGCGATCGCGATCTCGTCATGCGGCAAGGCGAAATGATCGAAACCGATTTGCACATAGCCAGCCGCCACCAGACGCTCATGTCCCAGCGCAGCCATGGCGAAGCGCTCCGCCTGGTCCGGCAGGTTCGAGGCATCGATCCGCCGCTGGCGCGGGATCATGTGCGGCACATGGGCATAGCCGAACAGCGCGATCCGGTCGGGCCGCATGGTGATGGCTTGGTCGAGCGTGGCGCCGAGCGATATGCGGTCCTGCCCCGGAAGGCCGTACATGAGATCAAAGTTGATCGAGCGCACGCCGAAAGAGCGCAATTGGTCGACGGTGCTCTCGATCATCGCCCTGGACTGCACGCGGCCAATCGCGCGCTGGATCCCTTCGTCGAAGGTCTGCACGCCCAGGCTCACGCGCTTGGCACCGGACATGCCGAGCGTCATCGCCCAGCCCTGGCCGAAGCTGCGCGGGTCGACCTCGACCGAAAGCGTGGGTTTTCCAGTGCGGAAGGCAACGAGGATCTCGTCGACCAGCCGCGTGAAGGCGAGCGGCGAGATGGCGTTGGGACTGCCCCCGCCAAAAGCGATCCGCTCAATCCGGCCCCGCCCGTCCAGCCGCGCGGCGACGGTGTGGATCTCTGCGCTCAACGCCTCAAGATAGTCAGCCAGTCGATCCTTGCGGTTCGATCGGCTGGTGTTGCAGCCGCAATACCAGCAGATCTCCTGGCAGAACGGGATGTGGACGTAGAGCGACACCAGCGCTTCGGACGCCACGGCAGCCAAGCCGTCAGCCTGGCTCCCCTCGCCCACCTGGTCGTTAAACTCCGCTGCGGTCGGATAGCTGGTGTAGCGCGGCACGGGGCGCGCAAGCAGATCTGGATGATAGGGCCACATACTGCAGTGCCTAGCAAGTACGGCCAGCCCCAGCCTTGACCTCCGTCAATCGTTAGTTTGCGCATGGTCAATGAGCGGTGCGGCGAGCCTGTCTAGTGCGATGCCATGGTTCAGGGAATGAAAGGAAAAACCATGAAATCTCGCCTTCTCGCCTGTCTGGCCGGCGCAGCCGCCGTCATGACGCCCATGGCGGCCCATGCCGGGTCTCCCGATGGCAAGATCCAGATCAAACTGCTCGCAACCGGCGTCCTGCCTGACGGCAAGATCAAGTCGGTGGAGAGCAACGCGCTCGGCGCAAACGCCGCGACGCAGACCGCCGCCAGCGACAACTGGGTGCCGACGGCCGCCATCGAATATTTCCTCTCGCCCGGCATCTCGGTCGAAACGATCTGCTGCTTCACGTCGCACCATGTCGATGGGACCGCCGGATCGGTCGCCGGACGCAACAACCTGATCGACAACATCATGATCCTGCCGGCGACGGTGACGCTCAAGGCGCATCTGACAGGCATGGGGCCGCTCAAGCCCTATATCGGGGCGGGACCAAGCTACTTCATCATCCTCGATTCCAAGGTCGGGGCCGGTGGTACGGCAATCGGCGCCACAAGCGCGAAGGTCCGCTCCAAGGTCGGCTTTGCGCTGCAAGCCGGTCTCGACTTTGCGGTCAACGACCAGGGCCTGGGCATCTCGATCGACGCCAAGCGCTACTTCATGAAGCCGCTGGCGAGCTTCTACGTGGGGAACACCGAAGTGCTGCGGACGCGGCATGATCTCGATCCCTGGGTCGTCAGCGCAGGCCTTGCCTATCGCTTCTGAGTTCCGGCCGCGGATTGCCGGGGAGAGTGCGCGGAGTGCCTGAGGGGGCTGCTCCGCGCATTTTTTGTGCGAACGCCGGCCCGAAGGTTGTGAAAGTTCCGGGTAAAGGAGAAAAAAACCGCCTCACCCCGGATGGCTGCAAGCACGATGGTGCAGAACCGATATCGCGGCACCGGTCATGTGGAATGAACTGAAGAAGCAGTTTCATGACCGCCATATGATATGGTCGGGCGTCTGTAGGACAGCGGGAAAATTCAGTGGGGCAAAATCCCGAAAACCTCATGGCGCGGGCTATTATGAAGGGCCCGCCTCGTCATCGATGAGAATGCGCATGGCGGCGCCGTCCGGATCGTCGAACTGCCCGCTCTTCAAGGACCACAGAAACGCGACCAGACCGGTCAGCCCCAGCAGCAATGCGATCGGGATCAGGATGAGGACGCCGTTCATTTGACGGCCCAACGCAGGCGCAGGCTGTTCGCCACCACGATCAGCGAGCTGGTCGACATCGCGACGGCTGCAACGAGCGGCGTCAC
Organism: Sphingobium sp.; assembly: GCA_036404995.1. Lineage (GTDB taxonomy): Bacteria > Pseudomonadota > Alphaproteobacteria > Sphingomonadales > Sphingomonadaceae > Sphingobium. The sequence goes on from DASWYL010000029.1 coordinate 16,298, forward strand.
CTGCCCGGCAATGGCGAGCGGCACGGCGAGGATATTATAGCCCACTGCCAGGATGAAATTGCCCCGCACGACCCGCATCGCGGCACGGGCAGCACGGACAGCGCGCGGCACGCCGAGCAGGCTGTCGCCGAGAAAGACGATATCCGCCGCCTGCTGGCCGACGTCGCTCGCGGAGGCCGGCGCCATCGACACATGGGCTGCCGCGAGCGCGGGACCGTCATTGAGTCCGTCGCCGACCATCAGCGGCTTCCTGCCAGCGGCGACTTCCGCCTCGAGCCGGGCAAGCTTGTCGGCGGGATGCAGGCCGCCCTGCCCATCGATGCCGAGTGAACCGGCGATCATGGAGACAACCTCCGCCCGGTCGCCGGACATGATCGACGAGGACAGGCCAAGCGCATTGAGGTCCGCCAACGCCTGCACTGCATCAGGCCGGACCGCGTCGGCAAAGCGTATGACATGGATGCGGCCCTTGCCGAGGTCGAGCGTCACGCTCATCGCGCTGTCGTCATCGACGCCGTTGAACTCATCGGTGGTCGGCCGCCGCATGGCGACCGGCAAGCCGTCGAACAGGGCGTGGACACCTTCGCCCGGCACTTCGACGACAGCGGAGAGCGTCGCCGGGCCGACGTCGGCCCCGCCCAGCGCATGGCGCAGCGCGACTGCGAGCGGATGACGGCTGGCCATGGCGAGACCGCGCGCAATCGCGCGCTCCTCCGCGCCCAGCGCATCGAGTCCGCGGGGTTCGGGGCGGCCCAGTGTGATCGTGCCCGTCTTGTCGAAAAACGCTTCGTCCGCCTGCGCGAGCCTTTCCAGGGCGTCGCCATTTTTCACCAGCAGACCAGAGCGCATCATCGCGCCGCAGACCACCACCTGTGCCACCGGCACGGCCAGGCCCAGCGCACAGGGACAGGTGATGATCAGCACTGCGATGGCGATCAGCAGCGCATGGTGCCAGCCGGCGCCGGCGATCATCCATCCCGCGAAGCTGAGCGCGGCAAGCAGGTGCACGCAGGGCGCGTAGAGCCGCGCGGCGCGATCGGCGATGCGCACATAGGCGGACCGGGACTGGGTTGCGCTCTCCATGAGCCGGGCGATCTCGGCAATGGCCCGCGCTTCGCCGACGGCAGTCACGAGAAGCGTCACCGGCGCATCCAGATTGAGCGTACCCGCTGCAGCGCCCGCGCCGGGGCCAAGCGGAACGGGGCGGCTTTCGCCCGTGAGCAGCGAGAGGTCGAAGCGGCTCGTGCCGTGGACGATGGTGCCATCGGCCGCGAGGCGCTCGCCGGCCGCGATGAGGATATGATCACCCGGCTGCAGCACATCGGCTGCGACCCAGTGGCTCGCGCCATCGGCATCGATGCGCATCGCGCCGGGTGCCGTGCGCCGCACCAGTGCTTCCGCGCCGCTCGCCGCCTTGCCGCGCATCATCTCGTCGAGCACCCGACCCGCCAGCAGGAAGGCGAGCAGCATGAGCGCGCCATCGAACCAGGCTTCCGGACCGCCGATCGCCGTCTCGTAGAGCGACATGCCCGTGGCGAGCGTCACGCCGATGGAAATGGGCACGTCCATGTTCGTCGTGCCCGCCCGCAATGCCTTCCACGCCGAGGCGAAGAAAGGCCGGCCCGCGTAGGCGATGGCAGGAATGGCGATCAGTGCAGAGATCCAGTGGAAGAGGTCCCGGGAGCTCCCGTCCGCGCCCGACCAGACCGACACGGAGAGCAGCATGACGTTCATCGCCGCAAAGCCCGCGACCGCGAGCGCACGGATCAGCCGTTTCAGGGCGATGCTGCGCTGCGCGGCGGCCGCGCTGTGCAGCGGCTGTGCGTCATAGCCGATCGCGTCGAAAGCACGGATCAGGTCGGGCTCGGTCAGGCCGGGCTGGTGCTGCACTACGACCGTGCGGTTGGAGAAATTGACGCGCGCGCCCTCGATGCCCGGCTGTTGGGGGAGCAGCCGCTCCACTTTGGCGATACAGCCGGCGCAATGCATGTCCGGCACCGCGAAGCGGGTCTCGACCGGCGCCCCGGTCCAGTCCTGCACGGGCGGCTGATAGGTCATTGCAGGTCGACGATCCGGTTGATCGCATGGCTGCCTGCCTTCGCTTCGACATGCAGAATCCAGCGTCCGGCAGGAAGCGCTTCGACGCTTTCATAACGTCCGCCGCCAAGCGACCTGAATCGCAGATTCCGCTCGGGCATGCCGCCAAGCGGATGGCGCGCCAAGACGGTCAGCCGGGCGTCTGCCAAAGCTCCGCCCTCGCCCGAGAGCCTTGCATCGAGCCGGCCATTTGCACCGCGTTTCAGGTCAAGTGCCCAGTCGAGCGCCTTCTCGGCGCGGGCTTCCGCGAGCCAGCCGTTGAACTTCTGGCTGGCGACATAGCTGTTCTCGACGACCAGTCCACCGAAGGTGCGGCTGGCCAGCGTCGCCATGGTCATATTGACGGCAATGACGACCCCGAAAAAGGCCACGAGGATCATGGTCATGTGGCGCCCGTTGAAACTGCCGCTGTTCATTGTCCCGCCTCTGGTCTGATGAAGCTTTCGTCGTCCTTGTCGGTCTCGTCCCCCTTCGCCCCCGACGCGTGCAGCGTGAAGTGGAACGTTTCGTTCGACTCACCCGATCCCGGCGCAACGACATAGATGCGCCGCTTGAGGACCTGGTCGGCGGGGACCGTCACGCGGATGGAGCGGGCCGCGCTGTCACGCGTTGCGCCCTCCGCCCACATTGCCCCACCGGCGAGCCCATCGAGGCCGATCGTCATCTCGCGCGGGCGGCTCTCCATGTTGCTGAACCGGACCATATAGGCGTTTCGGATCGCGCCATCCGACAGGCGCACGAACTGTGGATTGCGGTCGGCGCTGGCGCTGATGTCGACGCGCGTGCGATTGCCGAGCGCGAACAGCATGGCAAGGCCAATGCCGCCCCAGACCGCGAAATAGGCCAGCGTGCGCGGCCGGAAGAGGCGCCTGAGCGCCGGCACCGCCGGCTCGCCACGCATCTCCCGTTCACCATCGAGCTCGGTTGCATAGTCGATCAGCCCGCGCGGCCGACCGATCTGGCTCATCACGCGGTCGCAGGCATCGATGCAGAGCGCGCAGGTGATGCAGCCGATCTGCGGCCCCTCGCGAATGTCGATGCCGGTCGGGCAGACCTGCACGCATTGCAGGCAGTCGATGCAGTCGCCGAATGCCGTGACCTCGTCTTCCGCGCGCTTCTTGCCGTGGCTGCGCGGCTCACCGCGCCAGTGGCGGTAGGTGACCATGAGCGTCTTCTCGTCCATCATCGCGGTCTGGATGCGCGGCCAGGGGCACATGTAGATGCACACCTGCTCGCGCATGAAGCCGCCGAAGATGAAGGTCGTCATGGTCAGCACGAAGGTCGTCGCATAGGCGACGGTCGCCGCCTGCCCGGTCCAGAATTCATGCTGCAGCGTCGGCGCGTCGGCGAAATAGAAGATCCAGGCACCGCCGGTCAGGAAGGAAATGCCGAGCCAGACCGCCCATTTGCGTATGCGCCGGTAAAGCTTGCCGATCGTCCAGGGCGCGTTCTGCAGCCGGATCTGGGCATTGCGATCGCCGTCCAGCCAGCGCTCGACATGCTGGAAAAGATCGGTCCACACCGTCTGCGGACAGGCATAGCCGCACCACAGGCGCCCGGCCAGCGTGGTGAACAGGAACAAGGCCAGCGCGCACACGAACAGCAGGCCGGCGAGCAGGATCAGGTCCTGCGGCGCGAGCGTGAGGCCCGCGAGGTGGAAACGACGATGCGGAAGGTCGAACCACACCATCGGCAGTCCGTTCCACGTCAGCCACGGAATGCCGTAGTACGCGCCCAGCAGCGCGAGCATCGAGGCCACGCGCAGGCGCTGGAATCGCCCCTTCGCGAGGCGCGGCTGGATGCGCACGGCGCGCTGGTAGAGCAGCACCGGCGCTTCGGCCGCCTTCGACGGCGTCGGATCA
>DASWYL010000030.1:0-67751 GCA_036404995.1 Sphingobium sp.
CCGGTGGCCCTGAGTGACCGCCGGGGCACCGGATCACTGCCGCTCCAGGCTGTGGTGCCTGCCGGTGGCTCCGCTACCTTCAGGTTGCTGGGCCGAGTGTCTGCGGACGCACCGTGGGTCGAGGTCCGCGCGCCCGCGAGCGCGGGCTTCGCCGAGAGCATGCGCTTTCTGCCCTACCTCGCCTTGGAAGTCACATCGCTTAGCAGCGGTGGGGCCGTCGTACTGTGGATCGGCGAACACTAGCAATATGGGCCCGCAGGGGCCGGAGGAGTCCTCATGCCAAAGCGGAAGACCCCTCCGGTCCCTGCGGGAAATAAATGGTGCCTCGGCTGCGAGACAGCGCTGCGGATCGATGGGTTTGAGATCAACGACCGGAAACCCGATGGGCATTCCGCCCGCTGCCGCCCATGCATGACGGCCCAGCGCCGGATGCAGGCAGAGTGCCGGAGGATCGTTCGGGATGCCGCGCGGCGGATGATGGGCAGCTAGCCGAGCCAAATTCTGGCTCCGACATGTCACGCTAGAAGGGCCATCTGGGTCGACCCTAGCGGACAGCACTTTTTGGAGAAAAATATGGACGTCATTTCAATGGCCTAGGAAGCGCCTTAGCGTGACAGGGGCGTCCAGTTCATTAGACCGGAGCATCAGATGAATTTAGAGACGGCCGCGCCGGCCTCCGCGACCCGGACTTGCCGGCAATGCAGGCAGGCCAAACCCCTCGACGCATTCGAGCCCCAGCGGGCCTCTTGCAGGCGCTGCCGCAACGCTCAGATGTATCAGAGAAAGCTTGAGCTCCACGGCTCCTCAGATCGGCCTCCCGGTCGCCCAAGCAAGTCGTCGAGACATTCAACGGAGGACCGCCCTGAGCAAGGCGCCGCCCTGGTCCTTCGGAACGCGGGCGTCAAAGCCCGTTCAAGGCTGGCGCAGGAAGCTGCCGCTCGCAGGAACGCGCTCCACGCATCGATACGTCATCTGCCCGTAGGCGAAGCCAAAGCGTTCATTTGGTCTCGCATGCACGCAGAGCGCGAGTGGCGCGCACTGACAGCGGTTCTGCCGGAGCCTTCGGGCATCCACCAGCTGGCCCTCGACGGGGGAGGCTTCATCACCGTGGCTGAGCTTGCCAAGCGGCATGCGGAGCGGGAGGAAGCTGTGAGAGCGGTGAAGGGGCTCCGACGGAGTCCGGAGAATGTCGCAGCGCCCTTGGAGATCGCTCAGGTACCGGACGCTGAGCCCTGCGACCTTGACGACGAAGACGCCTTCCGGGATGCCTTCGGCGACTGGGCACCGGCATGGATGTCAGGGGCTATCTCGCAGCTTGCGTTCGCGTGACAGCAGGAACGATCCCTCAGTTTTGCCACAGATTTTCGAAGGCCCATATACGCACACGCGAACACGCCAGTCCCCCCGTGGGGGTGCCGTCGGGAGACCACCGCCGGTCTTACGCACCGGGGCCTCGATAGCGCGCCAAAGGCCCGCCCTCGAAACCGCAGTAGCGCGCGGATTTTCCGGGAGGTGGGCGATTAGGCCGCACTCTCGGGGGTGGGATATAGAAAGAGGACCGAAGGATATCCCACGGTCCTCTTGGTGATCCTGCAGGGGCCTCGACGGATTGGCTAGCCCGCTCCTTCCTCAGTCGCGTGGTCTGGCTCTACCTCATACCCGCGACGAACGCTTTCCATCACACGCGCAAAGCGCTCCCTCACCGCCAGCGCCTGCCGCTGCCCCTCTTCATAATCCGACATGATCGGTCCTCTTGGTCGTGTTGCTTAGGGGCATACCAAGTAAGCGGCTCGGACTCGGTCGTCACCAGAATTAAACCCTCGTTAGCCGGACATTCCGGGCAACGAGAGGGTGCGAACGAATTCCTGCGGGTCTCCGCCTAAACCCCTGAGTCCAGCCGAGTCCAATTTGCGGTGAAGCGTTAGCCAGTTCCTTGCTCAGGCCCCGCTCGATAGCCCATTACAAGATTGCGTAACGTTCGTTACGGCATGTTGTAAGGGAGCCTAGACCATGAAGGCCGTCGCCTATTACCGCGTCTCAACCGCCGCCCAAGGGCGCAGCGGGCTAGGGCTCGAAGCCCAGCGCAGCGCGGTGGAGCAGTTCTGCCGTTCACGAGGGGCCGACATGCTCGCTGAGTTCACGGAGGTGGAGAGCGGCAAGCGGAACAATCGCCCCGAGCTCTCCAAGGCCCTGCACCATGCCAAGGTGACCGGAGCCACGCTCGTGATTGCCAAGCTGGACCGGCTCAGTCGCAACGCGGCCTTCCTTCTCCAGTTGCAGGACAGCGGAGCCAAGTTCGTCGCGGCAGACATGCCCGAGGCGAGCAATCTCACCGTGGGTATCCTCGCCCTGGTGGCGCAGCAGGAGCGGGAGGCGATCTCGGTGAGGACCAAGGCGGCTCTTCAGGCTGCGAAGGATCGCGGGACCAAGCTGGGCAATCCCAATGGTGCCGAGGCGCTCAGGAGGGCAGGGAAGGGCAACAGTGCAGCCGTGGGGGTGCTGAAGGATACTGCGGACCGACACGCTGCCGATCTCGCGCCCGTTATCGATCAACTCCGCTCAGGGGGCATCCTGTCCCTACCGGGGCTCGCGAGGGCTTTGAATGAGCGCAAGATGGAAACCCCGAGAGGCGGGAGGTGGCACCCATCTAGCGTAAGGAACTTGCTGGCGCGGACCGGAGGCTAATTACAATTTGCGTCCGAGTCTGCTGCCCTGCTTTGTTTCCAACCTCAACCTCTCCAGCCCGATTGCTGAAGTTTGAGAAGTAGTAGGGCTATTCATCATTGTCCGCGCGCAAATCAGAAAGTCTTTTCACGTCCTCTCGAAGCTGTTGGTAATCGTGGATGGCTTCGCGAGCAGCTGACAAGGTCGCTAGCGCGTGTCCCTGTTGGTCATTTTCCGCTTCGACACTGACTTCGGTATCTGCGGTCTCGTTAGCCTCAGGTGCTACGAAATCAACGTTTCCGCCCTTCTCATTGAAGGTCAGCAGCTTCTTTATCGCTCAGACCACAGTGGTGCTGCCTGCTGACACCATGATCACGGTGACGCCAGTGGACGACATCAGTTCGAAGGGAATGAAGGAAGGCGATGTGCGGACGCTGCAGGTCGCCAGCGACGTCACTCAGAATGGCGTCGTTGTCATCCCGCGTGGATCGCAGGTCAAAGGGACCATCACGTGGCGCACCGGCAAGGGCATTGTGGGCAAGTCCGCGAAGTTCGAGATCACGTTCAACACGGTGCTGGTTAGCGGGAAGCAGTACGCGCTCAAGGGCAAGCACCGTCAGGAAGGCAAGGGCAACACTGTCGGTGCACTCCTCGGCTCCGCGATCATCACGGGGAAGTCCGCTGTGATTACCTCCGGGCAGGTGCTGAATGCGTTCACTGCCGAGGCCATTCCGACGACTTGAAGGGTCACTGCCGGGAGGCTTTCGGCCCCGGCGGTTCTGGTGGATCTACCTGTCACGCTAACGGCCTTCGGAAACCCGCAGTTTTCCTTGGGTTATGAAGGCCGAAAATCGCTGTCAGGTAGGTCCACCCCAGAAAGCCGATCTAGCGTGACACCGTGATCAAGGGCACCAAGGATGCCTAGCGCCGTCCCACGACCTCGCGAGGCCTTCCGTTACCAGTTGATCGCCGAGCGATTGTCCGTTGCGCACTAACACCCGCAGCTTCCGACCATACCGGTCCTCATCCCGATCTCCGGCGGGCTCTGCCGAGAACGCGCCGGCATTCACGAGCGCGAGCAGCCGATCGGTCGCACGCTTGCCGAGGTCGGCTTCGCGGGCACAGCGGGGAGGATGGGTTTCGGGAGCGTCGATATCCGCGACCCTGATCTTGACCCCGTCGAGCCAGATCGTGTCTCCGTCCACTACGCAGTTGGTGCCGCCGCCTGTGTGGCAGAAGCTGAAGGTGCGTTGCACGAGCGCAGACGTAGCAACCGGTATCTGTCGGGCCTCTAGCGATCCTGCAGCAGGCCAGAAGAACACGGCGAGGCCTAGCAATCCCCCGAGGCCCAGCCCGGTAGCCGCGTAGGCCCAGGCGGGAGCGCTCCGGGAGCCCTTCGGCTTCCGGCGGCTATTCACGTGCACCTGCCACTCCCTCGGGAGCTTCGGTTTCCGGCTGGGGCCGTTCCGCTGCTTCATCGACTACGCTCTTAGCGTCCTGTGGTTGACGATTGGTGCCGGTGACACTCCGCTGCCTCTTCCACTGGCCGCGCTGAAGGCTGCAGGGCGCTTCCCAGCCCAACTGCCGATACCAATAGTCGAGCAGCCCTGTCAGGCCTTGGTATCGAAGGCGGTATTCAGGGTTCTGCCCGAACAGCGGCTCCGCCATTCGCTTCCAGAACGCTTCATAGTGCCAAGGCAGTCCGATGCCTTCGTATGAGAGCCAAGCCAGCGCTAAGCGATGGGCCAAGGTGCGACGAACAGGTCCGTGATACGCCAGCGCTGCGGCTTCCTCCAGAATCCTCAGAGAAATGGCGGTTAGGCGTTCCCTAGTGGGCGGGCTAGCGACTCTGGGCATGCCGCCTGAGTAACTCCGCTCGTCTCTTCCGTCATTGGAAATGTTCTCATTATGTTCTAATAAGGTCGCTCGCCCGAGTCGTTCTCATGGAGGAAGTCGTGACCGTCCACACAGTGTTCGAGATGCCCCGTCCGGGGCAGGATTTGGCGACCTTTGAACAGGCCGCAAGCTTGCTCAGTGCTGTCTCGCTGACGCCGGAACAGGTGGAGCGCGGCTATCAGGTCTATATCGGCGCGGGGTTCGTGTCCCATGAAGTGAGGCTGGCTGCGCTGCGTGCGTTCGTCGAGGAAGAAGGACTGCAACCCGCTCACGTTGCTGCCGAGGCGATCCTTGTTCGAGCGTATCCAGTTGTGGATGCCCTGTCAGGAGGCGTGGACCTCAAGAACGAGGTGCCGGCGCTCTATGAGGATATCATGACGGGGCCGATCACGGCGACCGACCTGGGGTACTTCGAGCCCGCCGAGGAGCCTGCGGTGGCGGACCTGTTTTCCTGAGGTCGATCAGGTGAATGAGCTACAACAAGGACGGCCTGCGGCATCCTTCGAACTTCTTGGACGCGGCAGCGTGGGGCTACTCAATCCGAGTGGACTGCGGTCGGTGTTCGCACATGGCGATATTCGATGCGCCTAAGCTGTGGTGGCACTTCCAGCGCAAGGGCTGGGAGGACACTCGCTGGGCAGCAGGCGTGCACTTCTTCTGCACTAAGTGCGCGGCCAAGCTGCGCGGTCGGGTCAGGCCCGGCAAGATCAGTTATGTGAAGCTTACGCCGACTGTTGAATATGGCGTCGCGCCGCCGCAGCTTGAACAGAAGCGAGCCCTGAACCGGTTCAAAACTTAGATGGGACACACAATGATCAACCCGAAGGACGCCGAGCTAACGGAGCATCATCAGAAGCTTGCAATTGCCCTCATGAATTCTCTGGTCCGCGCGGTTGCCGTCGGGGACGAGCCCGCGAACGCTCAAGACGTTCACAAGGTACTGGCACTAATGGCGGGGATGGTCTTGGAGACTGACTCCACGCTCACCGCGCCCAGTCAATTCCGCGAGGCAGGCGCCTATGTCGGGCAGCTTGTGGCGATCATGGCGAAGCTCGTTCGCGATGAACACGAACGCACGGGGTTTAGCATGATGGATCTCGCAGCCACGGCGGACGAAAGCGCCCTTAATTAGCTAACGACCGGGTGACTAGGCCAATCCGTCAAGCCTTTCGGCTTTCTTGGGTCGACGGATGTTGGGGACATAGTGGAACCCCGTCATCGTGGAGGTTCCCAGAACATATTGTATTTCCATGTTGAGGTAGGCCATGTTCTGCATCACCTCGTTGAAGAAACGCGCCTGATCTTTCACGGTGTCGAGAGCGAGATGGTAGAGTGTCATCTGCTCCATCTGGATGGGCTCGTTGCTCTTGGCCATCTCCTCGATAGCGATGTAGCAGAGCTTATCCGATCCCGCGTGCACCCAATTCGTGTGCGCATATTGATTACGGAGCGTTTTGCAGACCGCCATATGGGCAAAGGTCTGTTCGTATGTCTGCCTAAGTTTGTCATCCTCGATGCGCTGTCGAATGAGCGCGTCGGCTACTTCCATCCGTTGAAGCTCTCCGCGCGAGCGGTACAGCGCCTTAATAGCGGTATCCAAATCCCCAAGAACGTGGCTGGCCATGAGGCAGAGCGTCCACTCAAGCTCGCCATATTCGAGGACCATGCGACCGATCAGATCACCCTCTTCTTTGAACCGATCGAATGGCAAAGGCATGTAAAGCTTCACGGCCATTCTTCTCGAACCCTTCAACTCAGAGGAGCAATGCAGGCCTTAATTCGCCGAAGCTCTAGCGGTCCACTCCCCGCTCCATTTCGTACATTGAGCCACTAGCGGTTCACTGTCATCATCTAACCATGTGCAACCTCTACAATCACAAGGTCTCCCGATGGGAGCTAAATGCCCACTTCCAAGCAGTCGATGACTGGCGGAAAGAGGTCGAGGTCGAGAAGGAATACACCGCACCCGGCAAGCCAGGATACGTGATCCGAGAGGAGGCGGGGCGGCGCGTTTCGTCTGCGATGATCTGGGGCTTCCCCTTCAACGGCAAGCCAGTCACCAACGTCCGAAACTATACCAGCCCATTCTGGCGCTCGGCGCTGCAGAACCCAGAGCGGCGCTGCTTGGTACCTGTGACGGAGTTTCAGGAGTGGTCGGTCGAACCCGACCCCGAAACCGGAAAGAAGCGCCCCTATTGGTTTGCTCTCCCCTCACAGCCCGTCTTCGCCTTCGCCGGCATCTGGAGGCCAACCGAGGGACACCCAGTGTTCTCCTTCCTCACCTGCGGATATGACGGCGACCCTAAGACGCACGTGGTCGGCGCGATCCACCCCAAGGCGTGCCCCGTGATTCTTCACCCCGAGGATTACGACAGATGGCTCCATGCTGATCTGGACGAAGCGCTGCCCTTGGCATGCGCATATCCCAGCCAGCTAATGGCCGTCCGATAATCCCAAAAATAATTTTGGGTACACGTTGGGGGTACATCATGGGGTACACGGCGACTTGACGTGTTCCCATAACGTACTGAAAATACGTGATTTCTATGGCCACAAAAAGGCTGGCGGAGACGCCGGGATTCGAACCCGGGGTGCCCCATTCAGGGCACGACGGTTTAGCAAACCGCTGGTTTCAGCCACTCACCCACGTCTCCGCGCGCTGCCCAAAGGCTGGTCGAGGCAGCGAGAGACGGCCTATAGCGACGGCCATGCGGCATGGCAACGTCCCGATTTGCCGGAATTCAGGCCGGCTGGAACAGAAACGGGCCCCGATGCGTTGATCGTGGGAAACCGTAACCGCGCTTCCGCGACTCGGAGGCCGCGGCGTTGCGCGTGGTTCCGGAACCAAAAAGGAACATTGTGCGCCGCACAATTCACGGGAACTCGACTCGTCCCGACTCGTCGTCGACTCGTCGTTGAATCTCCGGAGTCGATTCGACTCCCGCGAAACCGCTCTGTTAGCGCCACTATCGAGACCGATAATCTGTGACAAACAGAGCGAGAACGGGTGGCAATCAAAAATCTATCCCTGCGCGGTGCCGTGAAGAAGATCGTGGCACTGGCCCCGGAGCGCGAGATCTATCTGCGCTCGGGCGGGACTGTGAAATTCGTGCGCATCACCACGCGCCTGCAGCTGGCCGTGGCCGGCCTCATCCTCATGTTCCTGGGCGGCTGGGGTGTCGTGACCGGTTCGATGCTGTGGAGCCAGGCCCATCTCTCCGTCGAGCGTGCCTCCCTTGCGCGCGAGCGCGCCGCCGTGATCGACGGCCAGGCGCGCGTCGCGGCTTATAAGGGCTCGGTCAGCGACATCGCCCGCGACATCGAGGCGCGGCAAAAGGTGTCTGACGACCTCCTGAAAGCCTATTTCGGCGACGTGCCGGCAGCCCCCAAGGCCGATGCTAAAGGCGCGGCCGCTGCTCCCGCAAAGTCCGGCAAGGTCAGCGCCGTTTCACCCGAAGCGTCCCGCCTCCTTGACCTGCGTGCCAGGCAGGGTGCGTTCGAGGCCCGGCTGACAACCGCTGCGCGCCAGCGTCTCGCCAAGGTCGAGGCGGCGATCCGCGGCTTCGGCCTCAATCCTGCCGCCTTCACCAATGTGCGGGCCGGCATGGGCGGCCCCTATGTGCCGGTGAGCGGCCTCATCGCCAGCGATCCGGACCTGCGCGATCTCGCGACCTTGCTGAGCCGCCTCAATGCGATGGAAACGACGCTCGCAACCATTCCTTCCGATCGCCCCACCGCCGCGCCCATGGAAACCAGTTCCTATGGCTACCGCCGAGATCCGTTCAACGGGCAGACGGCCTTCCACGCCGGCATCGATTTCCCGGGCACCTATGGGCAGTCGATCATCGCCGCCGCATCGGGGCGCGTCAGCTTCGTCGGCCAGCGACCGGGCTATGGCAACGTGGTCGAGATCGACCATGGCAATGGTATCTTAACGCGCTACGCACATCTTTCGCGCTTCGGCGCACGGGTTGGGGACAAGGTGGCGCGCGGCCAGGCCATTGCCCGCATGGGCTCGACCGGCCGCTCGACCGGCACGCACCTCCATTTCGAAGTGCGCGTGCATGGCGATGCGGTCAATCCACGCCGCTTCTTGGAGGCACGTCAGGATGTTCTCGAAATCCAGCAGCTCGCGAAGCGGCGGTTCGTCGGTGGCGACCGGGGCTAGGCAAACCCCATTCTCGATCCTGGGCAGTGACGTGACCATTCGCGGCGACATCGAGGCGCGCGTCGATCTGCATATCGATGGCCGGGTTGAAGGCGACATCGTCTGCGCCGCACTGGTGCAGGGCACGGAAAGCCGCATCAAGGGCCATGTTAACGCCAAGACCGCGCGCATCGCCGGCACCATCGAAGGCTCGATCACCACCGAGGAGCTGGTGGTGGAGGGCAGTGCCCGCATCACCGGCAACGTCACCTACCAGACCATCGCCATTGCCGCCGGCGGGCAGGTCGACGGCACGCTCACCCACAAGGATCCCGGCACGCAGGGCGACCTCAAGCTCGTGAAGAACTGAGCGGCGCGCCAACCGCGCATTGCAATCTCTGCGCAACTTGGGCAGCGTCCGCGCGTTGTCGGAGAATGGAGCAGAATGGCTGAAATCCTGTCGTCGGTCCGCTGGGGCTGGGTGATCCTCGCGGCAGTGATCGCGCAGGCTTTGCTCATTCCGGTCGACTATGCGCTGAGCGCGCTCGGTGCCTGGCTGGGCTGGGTGCGCGGCGACCTGATCCTTTCTCGCGTCGCGATCGCGCTCATCATGTTCCTCGCCGGCCTGTGGGTCTCGCGCCACGCCAGGGCGCATTTCACCGCCAACGGCCTCTTCGTTGGCTTGTGCGCCGTGCTCATCTACCTGCCGGTGTTGATCGCGGTCCAGCCGCCCTATCCGTTCATGGAGGTCGTGAACGGACTGCTCAAGATCGTGGCGGCGGCGCTGGGCGGCGGCCTGATCGGTCACCGCAAGCGGCGCGGGATCCGGAAGCGGGCAAGGGGCTAGGCAACCGCTTGGACAAGGGGGCGACAGGGGAGGAGACTGACGCGCTTCGGCTGCGGACCGTCATCGCCTGCAATATCGGCGTCTGCCTCGAGGGCTTCGACTTCATCGCCTACTCCGCCTTCGCCGCGATCATCGGCAAGCTCTTCTTCCCGGCGGGCGACGCGCTGTCCGGCGCGCTCCTCGTCTTCGGCGGCTTCGGCGCAGCCTATGTCGCGCGGCCGGTCGGCGGGCTGTTCTGGGGCGTCTATGCCGATCGCTACGGCCGCCGCCGGGCGCTGGCGTCCATCGCCGTGCTCATGGGTCTCGGCACGCTCGGCATCGCCATCGCGCCCACTTATGCCGCGGTTGGAATAGCGGCACCCTTTATCGTTCTCGTCGCGCGCCTCGTGCAGGGCTTTGCCGCCAGCGGCGAGTTCGCGAGCGCCACGGCGATGCTGGTCGAACTGGCCCCTCCGGGCCGCCGCGCCTTCTACGCCAGCACCCAGATGGCGGCGCAGGTCGCGACGATCGGCCTCGCGACCGGCGTCGCGATCATGCTCTCGGACCTGCTCACGCCCCAGGCGCTGGAAGGCTGGGGCTGGCGTCTCGTCTTTGGCTTCGGCGCCCTGCTCGCGCCCTTCGGCCTCTACATGCGCGCACGCCTAGCCGAATCGCCCGTCTTCCTCGCCATGCAGGCGCGCGGCGAGGCGCGTCGCGTGCCCATCGGCAGCGTGCTGCGCGCCCATGGCGGCGCACTGGCGCAGATCGCCGGCATCGTCGTGATCAGCGCGGCGGCGCTCTATCTCATCCTTGTTTTCATGCCCGTCTTCGCCAGCCAGCAGCTCGGCCTTCCCCCGCGCGCAGTCAGGCTCGCCGTCATCCTGTGCGCTTTCGCCGAGGTGCCCGTCGTCCTGTTGGCCGGATGGGCAGCGGATCGCTGGGGTGCCCCACGCGTCCTTCTCCTCGCTGCCCTGGCCTACGCGCTGGTCGCCCCCGCGTTGCTGGCCTGGCTGGTCCATGCGCCGTCCCTGAAGGCGTTCGTGATCGTCGAACTGGTCTCGGCCCTGCTGCTCGGTGTGATGACCGGCCCGATGCCGCTCGTGATCTCCGGCCTGCTGCCGGCCAATGTCCGCTCGAGCGGAATCGGCCTCGTCTTCAATCTTGTCGGTGCCATCTTCGGCGGCCTGGGACCGTTTCTGATCACCGCCTATGTCGGCACGACCGGCGACTTGGCGGGCCCCGCCTGGTGGGCCCTTCTGACGGCGCTCGCCGGTGTGTTGGCGGCCTGGTCGATCTTGCGCTATGTGAGGCGGAGCGGCGTCCTGGGTGGGACTCTGGTCGGGGAGGACTGACGTGAAGCCGAAAGTATCGCTGGAAGACCGGGTCGAGATCGAGGAGTTGATGGCGCGTTACGCCTGGACGCTCGATACCGGCGATTTCGAAGGCTATGCCGCCTGCTTCACCGAGGATGGCTGGCTGGAGCATTGGCCGCAGGGCCGTTGCCACGGGCGCGAGGGTCTGAAGCGCGCGACGGATTCGCTCTGGTACGACAAGCCCGACCATTATCTCGGCCGCCAGCACCGCATGTCGCAGATATTGATGACGCCCGAGAGCGGCGCCGAAGGGCAGGGTGACCGGCCCGGCGTGCGCATCAAATGCTTCTGGTCGATCCTCCAGCATGACGTGATCACGTTCGAGAACCGCGTCTTCGGCATGGGCACGTGGGACACGCTGGCGGTGAAGGAGGCCGATGGCGAATGGCGCCTCAAGAGCGTCTATGTCGATCTCTGGATCAACGGCCAGGTGCCTTGGGTCGGCGAGGCGCGGGCTTGGAGCCGTAATCTGTCGACGGCTGCGGAATAAGGATCGCCATCAAGTGCTCCTGCTTTCGCAAGAGCACCGGAAGACCCAATTACCGCTCCTTGGTCGCGCTGAAGGCAATCTCCGGATTGCGTTCAGACTGGTAACCCACGTCCCAGCTTGAGCGCGCGAGGAAGACGGGATTGTCGTCGCGGTCCTTCGCCATGTTCGACCGGTTGATGCTGGCGAAGCTTTCGATGGTGCGCGCGTCGCCCCCCAGCCAGCGCGCGGTGTCGAACGGCGCCGGCTCCAGCGCAGCCTCGACCTTGTACTCGGCCTCGAGGCGGCTGATCAGCACGTCGAGCTGCAGCTGGCCGACGACGCCGACGATCCACTGGCTGCCGATCTCCGGATAGAAGACCTGGATCACGCCCTCTTCGCTGAGATCGTCCAGTGCCTTCCTGAGCTGCTTGGTCTTGGTCGGGTCCTTGAGCGCGATTCGGCGCAGGATTTCCGGCGCGAAATTGGGCAGGCCGGTGAAGCGCACGTCCGCCTTCTCCGAGAGCGTGTCGCCGACGCGCAGCGTCCCGTGATTGGGAATGCCGATGATATCGCCGGGCAGGGCCTCGTCGGCGATCTCGCGGTCCTGTGCGAAGAACAGGATCGGAGAGTGCACCGCGATCGGCTTGCCGCTGCCCGAGGGCG
This sequence comes from Sphingobium sp., assembly GCA_036404995.1. Classification (GTDB taxonomy): domain Bacteria; phylum Pseudomonadota; class Alphaproteobacteria; order Sphingomonadales; family Sphingomonadaceae; genus Sphingobium. Next base: position 12,039 of record DASWYL010000030.1, read on the forward strand.
TCAGCTTCATGCCGCGTTTGAACTTGCCCGAACAGAGCCGCATGAAGGCGATGCGGTCGCGATGCTGCGGGTCCATGTTCGCCTGCACCTTGAAGATGAATCCGGTGACGTCGCTGCGGGTTGGCTCCACCGGCGCCGGTTCGGCAGGCTGGGTGCGCGGCGGCGGCGCATGGGCAGCCAGAGCCTCGATCAGCTCGCCGACGCCGAAGCGCTTGAGCGCGGAACCGAAATAGACCGGCGTCAAGTCGCCATGGCGATAGGCGGCAAGGTCGAAATGGGCGTAGCCGCCCTGCGCCAGCTCGGCTTCCTCGCGCAGCCGCGCCAGGCCGCTCTCCGAGAGCAGGCTTCCGAGCTTGGGGTCGTCGAGGCCATTGAGCTGCGCGAAGCTGCCGTCGAACTCCTTGCTCGGCCCGACCGGCTGCATCAGGCGGTTGGTCGCGAAGTCGTATATGCCCTCGAAATCGCTGCCCATGCCGACTGGCCAGCTCATCGGGCAGACGTCGAGCGCCAGCTTGTCGGCCACCTCGTCGAGGATGGAAAAGGTGTCGCGTCCCTCGCGATCGACCTTGTTGACGAAGGTAATGATCGGCACCGAGCGCAGCCGGCAGACCTCGAACAGCTTCAGTGTCTGCGGCTCGATGCCCTTGGCCGCGTCGATGACCATGACCGCGCTGTCGACGGCGGTCAGCGTGCGGTAGGTGTCTTCCGAGAAATCCTCGTGGCCCGGCGTGTCGAGCAGGTTGAAGGTGATGACGCTGCCATCGGGCTGGGTGCGCTCGAAGGTCATGACCGACGAGGTGACCGAGATGCCGCGCTGCTGCTCGATCTTCATCCAGTCCGAGCGGGCGCGCCGGTTCGCGCCGCGCGCTTTCACCTCGCCGGCGAGATGAATCGCGCCGCCCGCGAGCAGCAGCTTTTCGGTCAGCGTGGTCTTGCCCGCGTCAGGGTGGGAAATGATCGCGAAGGTGCGGCGTGAAGCAATGGACATGGAAAGCGGGGATCTTCAGGAACTGGTTGAAGCGCGCAGACCTTCATGGATATCGGCGCCGGGAATTCGCGCCCCTATAGGGAAGGATGACCATGGTCCGCAAGTTAACCGCATTCACGCTCGCCGCTGCCATACTGGCCGCCGGTGTCGCGCAAGCCCAGCAGACAACCGAGGACAAGAGCGCGGAACATATCGTCACTCAGCCCGTGCGCGACATCGGCCTGTCGAAGGACAAGATCCCGCCGATTCTGGAAGCGGCGATCGCCAGCCCCTACGGCCTGCGCTCCAGCCGGTGCAAGGCAGTCGTCGCTGAGCTTGTCCAGCTCAACGAGGCGCTCGGGCGCGATTTCGACAGCCCGCCGGTGAAGGGCGACAAGGTGTCTCAGATCGCCTCGGCGGGCGGCGAGGCGCTCGTCGGCATGCTCATTCCGTTTCGCGGCCTGGTCCGCGAGGTCACGGGTGCCGCATCGGCCGAGCGGCGCAGGGTCGCGGCGATCAATGCGGGCATCGCGCGGCGCGGCTTCCTGCGCGGGATTGCCAAGACGCATGGCTGCAAGACGCCACCGCCACCGGCCATTCCGACCAAGGCTGAGAAGGACGAGGCTAAGAAGGATGATGCCAGGAAGGAAGACAGCAAGAAGGAAGACGATGTGAGGGATGAAAGCGGCAAATAGGCTTGCCGCAGTCGGCAACAGCCAGAGGGATCGGCAGTTCCTGCGCCCTCACGCGGGAACTGCCGTTGCGGCCTGCCCGCCCCGATCAGGCGAAGGCGACGCGGACGTGCGGCCGACGGCGGACGGCGATGCCGACCGCACAGAAACCGGCGATCATCAGTGCCCAACTGGCCGGCTCAGGCACTTCGCGAATATAGATATTGTCCAGCACCATCACGTCGGTGCCGAATCCCTGAGGATCGAACTCTGAGGTCAGGATACTCGACTGAAGCCGCACCTCGTCGAACAGTGCGCCGCTGAAGCCAAAGGTTTTGAAGCACTGGGTATAGGCGCTGCACAGGCCCCAGACCCTGCCTGTGCCGATCACCGCACCCTGGTAGAGCACCTGATAATCGAAGGGATAATTGTCATAGTCCGTCAGGATTTCGGTAGTTGCGTCGAACTGGATTTCGCTCATCGCCCCGAAGTCGGCAGCGCGAATGCTGGTATAGCCGGGCGCCAATTGTCCCTGCAGATTCACCGAGCCGGTGTACCAGCTATAATTGCCTTCCGCCTGGAAGACCGTGGCGGCACCGGTATCGCCGATCCGTTCGACGGTAATGCCGCCCTCCGTATAGGGTCCGTAGATCAGGCTGCCCGGCGCCTCATGCACCCCCGCTGCCTCGAAGCCGTTGAAATGGGTGGGCGTGATGAACGCGCCCTGCCTAAGCGTGAGTCCCGCTTGGGCGGGCGCGGCGAGCGCGAGGCCCGATACCGACAGGGCGAGTAGGCACAAAGGCTTGGATATACGACGCATGGCAGGTCTCCTGTCGTTCGGGAATCCGAATGGCCGCGAGCTTAAGCTGATGTGTCATTGCCGCATTGATGCCGATCAACATGGTTAACGGTTCGATCTATATAATTGATTTTAGATGCTTTTTCTTTAAGCGTTGCCCTTTGTCCTTAACCTGCTTGATCAAGGTCTCGTTGGGCGACCAACCCGCCTGCCCGGGGGTAATGTCCGTCAGCCTGTCGTCAGCGTGACACTCATCTTCCAGCTTTGCGCTTCTCCCGGACGAATCCGGACAATGCCCGGCTTGTCCCAGATCTCGCCTGCGAACCCTGCCGGATCCGCAATCCCTGCCCAAGGCTCGATGCAGACATAGGGCGCGCCGGGCTTGGTCCAGATGCCGAGATTGGGCGTATTCTTCCACGCGATGCGCAGGCTAGGTCCCGCGTCAGCGCCATAATCAACATGGTCGCTGTGCACATGTTCCCAGATGAGCGCGTCGTGGGCGAAGAGATCGTCGCGGAGGCCCAGGCGCCGACCCTGGAGCGGGCTGGGTCGCGTGTTGGGCGCGATGAGATTGTCGGCAAGGCGCCTGAGCGGCGTGGGCTCGTCCTGCGCAAATGTGACAGCGTGGGCCTCGCGCGGCTGGCCATAGGGCAGCGGCCAGGCAAAGCCGGGATGGAAGCCGAAGCTTGCCGGCATGTCGGTGTCATCGTCGTTGGTCGCTCGGACGTCGATGAATAGGGTGGCGTCGGCCAGCGTGAAAGCAACGTCGAGCGTGAAGGCGAAGGGATAGACGGCGCGCGTCTCGTCGCTGTCGGTGAGGCGCAGGACGAGCCGATCGGTGGCGCGCTCAAGCAGTTCGAACGGCTGGCGCCGCGCGAAGCCGTGGCGCGGCAGCGCGTACGTCCCTCCGTCAAGCCGGTAGTGGCCCCCCGCGAGCTCGCCGATGATGGGGAACAGGAGCGGCGCCCGCCCGGTCCAGAATGCCGGGTCGGCATTCGTCATGAGCTGCCGACCCTCGGCGTCCTTCAGGCTGGAAAGTTCGGCACCCAGCGGATTGATCGCCGCGGACAGGAATTCGTTCGCGATGCCGATCCAGTCCGCGCTCACGCCTCTATCCCCTCAGCACGCCGCCCAGCTTCGTCGCTGCGGCCACCACCTTGTCGGCAACGACCTTCAGCTCCTCGTCGGTGAAGCTCTTCTCGCCCGGCTGGAGCGTGATCTCGACGGCCAGGCTCTTCTGGCCTTCCGGCACGCCCTGTCCGGCGAAGAGATCGAACAGCCGGGCCTCGACGATCGAGGCCTTGTCGGCACCGCGCACAGCGCGCACGAGCGCGTCGGCCTCCACCGTCTCCGGCACGAGGAATGCGAAGTCGCGCGTCACCGCCTGCAGCGCAGGCGGCGAATAGAGCGGCCGCATGAAGCCGGCCTTCTTCTTCGCCGGGATGGCATCGAGCATGATCTCGGCCACGACGATCGTACCGGAAAGATCGAACGCCTTGGCAATGCGCGGATGCAGCGCGCCGTAGCGCGCGACGATCGTCTTGGGGCCCAGGCGCAGCGTGCCGGACTGGCCGGGATGATAGGCCTCGCCCGCTTCCCCCATCATCTGCAGGTTGGCGACCGGCGCACCCGCTGCGGAGAGGATCGCGAGCACTTCGGCTTTCACGTCATATGCGTCGAAGCCCTGCGCCTTGCCCGTCTGCCAGCTGCGTGCGCGCTTCTCGCCGGCCATCACGAGGCCGAGCGTCGGATGCTCGTCGCTGCTGCCATTCTCGGCGCGGAAATAGCGCCGGCCGATCTCGAACAGCCGGATCGAAGACGCGCCCCGATCCGTATTGCGCCGTGCCGCCGAGAGCAGGCCGGCGAGCAGCGTGGGCCGCATCACCTTCATGTCCTCGCTGATCGGATTGGCCAGTATCCAGTCGCCGCCGCCAAAGGGCGCGGCCTCGGCCTCGCTGATGAAGGACCAGTTGATCGCCTCGTTGAGGCCCCGTGCAGCCGCCGCGCGCCGGGCGCGGCGCTCGATCATCTGCAGCGGGGTAGCAGTCGGCCGGGCGACGCCTTCGGCGCGGGGCAGCGGCGTGGATGGAAGCTTGTCGAGCCCCTCGATGCGCACCACTTCCTCGACGATGTCGGCCGTGCCGTGAATGTCGCGGCGCCATGTCGGGGCCGTGACGGTCCATGTCTCGCCCGTCTCGACCGCGAAGCCCAGCGCCGCAAGGATCGCCTGCTGCCGCTCGGCGGGAACGCTCATCCCCGCCAGGCCATCGACCATCTCCGGGCGGTAGCCGACGACGATATTGGGCGCTGTCGGCGGCGTACCGGCGCGCGCGATCGTGCTTGCCTTACCGCCGCAATGGTCGAGCACCAGCTTGGTCGCAATGGCGAGCCCGTCCTCGAGGAAGGCCGGATCGACGCCGCGCTCGAAGCGCTGGCGCGCGTCGCTGGTGAGCGCGAGCTTCTGTCCGGTCCGCGCGATGCTTTCCGGCGTGAAATAGGCGCATTCGATGACGACATCAGTGGTGCTTTCGGAGACGCCTGAATGCTCCCCGCCCATGATGCCGCCAATGTCATGGACCGCCTCGTCATCGGCGATCACCGTCATCGTGGCGTCGAGCGTATAGGTCTTGCCGTTGAGCGCCAGGACCTGCTCGCCGTCCTTGGCCTTGCGCGCGACGAGGCCGCCCTTGAGCTTGGCCTTGTCGTAGACATGCAGCGGCCGGCCGAGGTCGACGGAGACGAAATTGGTGATATCGACAAGGGAAGAAATCGGCTTCTGTCCGATCGCTTTCAGCTTATTACTCAGCCACTTAGGTGAGGCCATGTTGTTGAGGCCAGAAACCCCCTGCGCATAGAAGGCCGGGCAACCATCGGGATCGTCCGTGCGCACGTCCGGCGCCGGTCCATCGCCGGCGATCGGGTTGAGGCTGGCCATACGATAGACAGCGGCGAGCGGGTTCAGCGTGCCGATCCCCTTGGCCGAAAGATCGCGGGCAATGCCGCGCACGCCCATGCAGTCCTGCCGGTTGGGCGTGACCGAGACGTCGATGACCGGATCGTCGAGATGGGCGTAATCGGCAAAGGCCGTGCCGACCGGCGCGTCGGCCGGCAGCTCGATAATGCCTTCATGATCGTCGCCCAGCTCCAGCTCGCGCGTCGAACACATCATGCCATTGGATTCAACGCCGCGGATCGCCGCCTTGCGGAGCACCATGCCATTGGCAGGTACGGTTGCGCCCTCGACGCCGAACACGCCGATCAGGCCCGCGCGCGCATTGGGGGCGCCGCAGACGACCTGCAACGGATTGCCGTCGCCCTGGTCGACGGTCAGTACCTGCAGCTTGTCGGCCTGCGGATGCGGCGCGGCGGTCATCACCTTGGCGACCTTGAAGCCCTTGAGCTTCTCCGCCGGATTCTCGACGCCTTCGACCTCGAGGCCGATGTCGGTCAGCGCGATGAGGATCTCGTCCAGCGACGCGGTCGTATCGAGATGCTCCTTGAGCCATGAAAGGGTGAACTTCATGCGCCGACTCCCCCGCTGAGCGTGGGCACATCCAGCGCCGAGAAGCCGTAATGTTTGAGCCACCGGAGGTCGCCGTCGAAGAAGGCGCGCAGGTCCTCCATGCCATATTTGAGCATGGCGAGCCGGTCGATTCCGCAGCCGAAGGCGAAGCCCTGCCACTCATCGGGATCGAGCCCGCAGGCGGCGATCACCTTGGGGTGGACCATGCCGCTGCCCAGCACTTCCATCCAGCCCTCGCTGCCCCCTATGACACGCTTGCCCTTTTCCCATGTGAAGCCGACGTCGACCTCGGCCGAGGGTTCGGTGAACGGGAAATAGCTGGGGCGCAGGCGCAGGACGATGTCGTCGCGTTCGAAGAAGGCCTTGAGGAAGGTCTCCAGCGTCCACTTCAGGTGACCCATGTGGATCGCCCTGTCGATGACAAGACCCTCGATCTGGTGGAACATCGGCGTGTGCGTCGCGTCGCTGTCCGAGCGGTAGACCCGGCCCGGCGCGATGATGCGAACGGGTGCGGGCGTCGCTGTCATCGTCCGGATCTGCACGGGCGAGGTATGCGTCCGCAGCAGCATGTCGCGCCCTTCGCTATCCTTGTCAGGAAAATAGAAGGTGTCGTGCATCGCGCGGGCGGGATGTGTCTCGGGAATGTTGAGTGCCGAGAAATTATGCCAGTCGTCCTCGATCTCGGGACCGGTAGCGACGGCGAAGCCGAGGTCGGCGAAGATTTCGGCCAGCTCGTCCATGACCTGGCTGACCGGATGGATGCTGCCCTGCAGCACCGGTTCGGCCGGCAGCGTCATGTCGACCCGCTCGGCGGCGAGGCGCGCTTCTAGCGCCGCGCCCTCCAGCGCCGCCTTGCGCGCGGCGATGGCATGGGTCACGGATTCGCGAAGATCGTGGATCTCCGGGCCTTTGCGCTGCCGCTCGTCGGGCGTCATCGCGCCAAGCGTCTTGAGCAGTCCGGTCACCACGCCGCTCTTGCCCAGAGCCCCGACGCGCAGGGCCTCGATGGCATCGGCGGTCTGCGCCGCGGCGATATCGGCCAGCAGGCCGTCCCTCAGGTGTATGATCTCTGACATTGGCGGGTCCGCTAGCCTAAATCGATGAAGACGGGAAGGTGCTTGCGCTGTCCCTGAGGTTCAGTCGCGAGCCAGCAACAGGCCGCCGAAGCCCAAGAACATGGCGCCCGTCGCGCGGTTGAAGGCTCGCTGCCGCCGCACCGGTCGCAGCCAGGCCGCCAGACGCATCCCGCCCAGCGCATAGATGCCGTACCAAAGGGTATCGATCGCGGCGAAGCTGCCGACGAGAATGACGAGCTGGGGGCCGTAGGCCCGCTGCGTGTCGATGAACTGCGGGAAGAGCGCTGCGGCGAAAATGATCAGCTTCGGGTTGGAAAGCCCGGTGAGGAGGCCCGCGCGATAGAGCGCGAGGGTGGAAGGGGCGCGCACCGGCTCCGCCGGCTCATCGCCCGGCGTGGCGACCGGGGCGCGCCAGGCCTTCCAGCCCAGATAGATCAGATAGGCCGCGCCGGCGATCCGAAGCACGCTGAACAACTCCGGCATGGCGCGCAAGATGGCGCCCAGACCGGCGGCCGACGCCATCAGGCACAGGACGACGGCAGTCAGCAACCCGGCCATGGTCGGAGGCGTGCGTCCGAGTCCATACTGCACCGAGCGCGTCATCACGTGCAGCATATTGGGCCCGGGTGTCGAGGAAATGAGGAAGACTGCCATTACGTAGAGCCACCAAGTGTGCAGGGCCATGGCCTGCCTCCTTCGTCCTTGGCCGCGGGTTTGCGGCTCGTTAAAAACAAAAGGGCGCCGGAGAGGTCCCCGGCGCCCTTTGATGTCATGTGCTGATCACTCAGGCCGCGGGGAGCGCCGCCTTGGCCTGGGCGATGATGCCGCTAAACACTGCGCTCTCGTTCATGGCGAGATCGGCGAGCACCTTGCGGTCCAGCTCGATGCCGGCCAGCTTGAGGCCGTGCATGAACACGCCATAGGTCAGGCCCTCGGCGCGAACGGCGGCGTTGATGCGCTGGATCCAGAGGCCACGGAAGCTGCGCTTCTTAACCTTGCGATCGCGATAGGCGTACTGGCCGGCCTTTTCGACGGCCTGACGCGCGATGCGGATCGTGTTCTTGCGACGGCCATAATAGCCCTTCGCCTGTTCCAGGATGTTCTTGTGCTTGGCGCGGGTGGTAACACCCCTCTTGACGCGTGCCATGTGACCCTACTCCTTACTTCAGGCCGTAGGGCGCCCAGAGGCGCACATGGGCAACGTCGGCGTCCGAAAGCACTTCGGTGCCGCGGTTCTGGCGAATATATTTGGCGTTGTGGCTGATCAGGCGGTGACGCTTGCCAGCGACGCCGTGCTTGACCTTGCCAGTGGCGGTGAATTTGAAGCGCTTCTTCACACCGCTCTTGGTCTTGAGCTTGGGCATTTTCGTCTCCTTTGTCTTTCGCGATTCCGCCGGAGCGAAGCCGCAGACGATTGCGGACGAACACGGCAGCCCTTACTGGCCGGCCCGTCCCACTGCATTTCCATGAGGCATGGAAGGGCGCGCGTATAGGCACGAGGCCGCCGGAAAGCAAGATGATTCGCTGCGCTTGGCGGATCCATGGGAGAACCCGATCGCCAGATATGCTATGATCCGTTGACGGGCGTCAAAGACATGGCGCCGAATTCCGGTGATGATGGAAAAGTGGCCGGAGAAGTGTCGCTGGCCGACCCAAACCCAAGGAGGCTACCCATGAAGACGGTCATGGTACTCATTCACGATGATGCTGGGCAGGAAGCGCGGCTACAATGCGCACTGGATGTCGTCCGCGCGGTGGAGGGGCATCTGGTCTGCCTTGATGTCGTGCAACTGCCTGTAGTGGCGGATGGCTTTGGCGTTGGCACGGCGTCCGCGATGCTGATCGTCGACGAGCGCGATCGCGAGGACAAGAATGTCGATGCCCTGGCGCCGCGTCTTGCCGGCGAGGGGGTGAGCTATGACTGGTCAAGGATTCACACCAACAGCGATGTCGCGATTACGGACGCGGCCCGGCTCGTCGACCTGCTGGTCGTCGGGCGGCGCGGGATTGGCGATTTCGCCGAGTCCGGTGACATGGCGGCGCGGTTGGCCGAGCTCAGTTCGGCGCCGATCCTGCTGGTTCCGACCGAACAGAAATCGCTCGATCTGTCCGGCAAGGCGCTGGTTACGTGGGATGGCTCAAGCGCCAACGATTCGGCGATCCGTGCCGCGGTGCCGCTGCTGCAACTGGCGAGCGAGGTCGAAGTGTTGACGGTCGGCGATACCGAAAATGATGCCGATCCTGCTGAAGCGGCCACCTACCTGGCGCGGCATGGCTGCCGGGTGACCGCGCGGCGCGTGCCAAAGACCGGAGATGTTTCGGCGCAAATCATCGACGCCATGCATCGCTCGCACGCGACATGGTGCGTGATGGGCAGCTATGGCCATAGCCGGCTCCGCGAGTTCCTGTTCGGCGGCGCGACCCGGACGCTCTTCGCCAAGGCGCCGATCCCGCTGTTCGTGTCGCACTGACGTCGCCGCGCGTTGCCAGGCAGGCAACGCACTCTATATCGGCAGCGGATCCAAGCTGAGGGGACGTTGCCGCATGACGAATCGCACTACCGACACGGGCTTGCACGATATTTTCCTGCATCGCTGGTCGCCACGCGCCTTCGATGGGTCGGACATGCCCGACGCCGATCTGGCGACGATCCTCGATGCCGCCCGCTGGGCGCCGTCAGCGATGAATATCCAGCCCTGGCGCTTCCTCTATGCCAAGCGCGGGGACGAGAGCTGGGAGCGCTTCATTTCCTTTTTGATGCCGGGCAACTCGGTCTGGGCCGTCAACGCATCGGTCCTGCTCTACGTTCTGTCCGAGACGGTCAGCGGCGAACGGCCGAGCCGAACCCATAGTTTCGACGCGGGCGCGGCCTGGGGCATGCTGGCAACGCAGGCGGCGATGCTCGGCTATCACAGTCATGGCATGGCGGGCGTCGATTTTGCCAGGGTGGCCGTGGAACTGGGCGTCCCGGAAACGTTCAAGGTCGAGGCCGCGATCGCGATCGGCCGGATGGGCGATCCCGCCACCCTCTCCGAAGCGTTGCAGGCGCGGGAGGTCCCGAGCGGCCGCAAACCGCTCGACGAGATCGCGTATCCGGGCAATTTCAGGGGCTGAGTTTCAGACGAATTCCGGTGCGGAGAAGGTTTCGCTTGCCTGGTTGCTTGCTGCCTCGAGGAGGCGCCGCTCGATGGTCGCGATCCGCGTCTTGCTCTCGATCTTGTCGCCGAACAAGTCGGTGACGTAGAACGTGTCGATGGCGCGCTCGCCATAGGTGGCGATGTGCGCGCTGTGCACCATCAGCTTGCACTGGAAGAGGGCGTAGGCGAGGCTGGCGAGCAGCGCCGGCCGGTCGCGCGCCGTGATCTCGATCACGGTGAAGCGGTTCGATGCCTTGTTGTCGATGATGACCTGCGAGACCACGTCAAAGGCTTCGGCCCGGGTTCGCGGCAGCGGCTTCTTGTCGAGACCCTTCATCAACTGCTGCCGGTTGTCGAGCGCATTGCGAATGAAGGTTTCGATGCGCTCGATCTGGCCGGGTTCGTCGAACGGCCGCCCGAACGGATCCTGCACAAGGAAATTGTCGAGCGCGGTGCCGTCGCGCAGCGTGTGGATGCGCGCGTCGATGATGTTGCCACCGGCAAGATGGATGGCGCCGGCAATGCGGTAGAACAGCCCCGGATGGTCGGCGGCGTAGACAGTGACCAATGTCGCGCCGCGCCCGGGATAGGGTTTGGCCGTGATCGATAGCTCGGCGGTGTCGGCCTTGAGCAGGTGGCGTGCATTCTCCTCAAGCACGTCATCGGGCTCGGCGATCCAGTAGGCCTGGGTGAAGCGCTGGACGAGCTTGTCGAACACCTTGTCGCCAACGCCAAGTGCTTCGCGCAGGACGAGGCGCTTCTCCTCGATCCGCTCTTGCCGGCCGCGCTGCTTGTGGCCGGGACGGATCAATTCCTCGGCGGCGTCATAGAGATCCGTCAGCAGCTGCCGTTTCCAGCCGTTCCATACGCCCGGACCCACGGCGCGAATATCGACGACCGTCAGCAGCAGAAGCAGGCGCAGGCGCTCTGGACTCTGCACGATCTCGCAAAAGTCGAGGATGGTCTTGTAGTCAGAGAGATCGCGCTTGAAGGCAGTCGCTGACATGAGCAGGTGCCAGCGCACCAGCCATGAAACGGTCTCGGTTTCGGCAGCGGTGAGGCCAAGCCGCGGCCCCAGCTTCATCGCCACTTCAGCGCCGAGGATCGAATGGTCGCCGCCGCGCCCCTTGGCAATGTCGTGCAGCAGCACGGAGAGATAGAGCACCCGCCGCGAGTTGATCTTGTGGATGATCTTCGTGCCGAGCGGATGGTCCTCGCGGAAGCCGCCCTTCTCGATCGTGGCGAGCAGGCCGATGGCGCGGATAGTGTGCTCGTCCACGGTGTAGTGGTGGTACATGTCGAACTGCATCTGCGCGACGACGCGACCGAAATCGGGAATGAAGCGGCCGAACACACCCGCCTCGTTCATCCAGCGAAGCACCGTTTGCGGGTCGCGTGGGCTTGTCAGCACATCCATGAACAGCGCGTTTGCGCGGGGATCGTTGCGTACCTTGGCGGTGATGAGCACGGCGTCGCGATTGAGCGCGCGCATCGCATTGGGGTGAATTTCGAGCTCGTTCTTGTCGGCGAGCGCGAAGATCTCGATCATCCGGACCGGATCCTCGCGAAGGAATTCGTCGGTAGGAAGCGTGATGCGGCCCCGGTCGAGCACGAAACCATCGAGCTTCCGCGGCTTGGCGAAGAAGCTGGGCACATAGCGCCGCCCGCGCTTGGCCAGCCTGTCGTCGAGATGGGCGAGGAAGACTCCCGTCAGGTCGCCCACCGTCTTGGCGGTGAGGAAGTAGAAATGCATGAAGCGCTCGACTGGCGAGCGACCCCGCCGCTCCGTGAAACCCATGCGTTTGGCGACTTCGATCTGAAGATCGAATGTGAGGCGATCTTCGGCGCGCTTAGCGACATTATGCATATGGCAGCGCACCGCCCACAGGAAATTCTCGGCGCGCTGGAACTGGCTGAGTTCGGCCTTGGTCAGCAACCCGACATTCACCAGGTCGGCGACCGAGGTCACCTTGTTCAGATATTTGCCGATCCAGAACAAGGTGTGGAGGTCCCTTAGGCCGCCTTTGCCTTCCTTCACATTGGGCTCGACCACGTAGCGGCTGTCGCCCATCAGCTTGTGGCGCGCTTCGCGTTCGGCCAGCTTTTCGGTGACGAACGTGCGGCCAGTGTCGCGCATGACCTGGTCGAGGAAGCGTCTGCGCGATTCCTCGAACGTATCGCGGTCGCCCCATATGAAGCGGCACTCGAGCAGTGCCGTGCGGATCGTCAGGTCCGATTTCGCCATGCGGATGGTTTCGTCGATCGAACGGCTCGAATGGCCGATCTTGAGGCCGAGATCCCAGAGCACATAGAGCATGCTCTCGGTAACCTGTTCGGTCCAGGCGGTCGACTTGTAGGGCGTGATGAAGCCGATATCGACGTCGCTATAGGGCGCCATCTCGCCGCGCCCATAGCCGCCGACAGCGACAATGCAGAGCCGCTCGGCGGAGGTCGGGTTGTTGGCAGGGTGGAGGTGTCCGACAATGGCATCGTGCAGGATGCGGATCAGCTGATCCATCAGGAAAGCCTGCGCTGTCACGGATTCGCGGCCGTTGGTCGGGTGCTTGTCGAGCCGCTTGTTCGCTTCGATCCGGCCGGCCGCGAGCGCGTCACGCATGGCCTCGACAATGGCTGCGCGCTTGGCTTGCGCGTCGCGCAGCGGCGCGAGCGTCTCGTTGAGTGCATCGGCAACCTTGCGCCGGTCGATGACGGCGCGCCGATTGGGCAGCGAATCGAAGATGCCGGTCATGAGCCTGATATAGGAAGCGAAGGTGTCATTTACCCAAACCGATTTTGCCTAAAGCAATTTGCTTCAGTTCGTAGATCAGATCGAGCGCTTCACGGGGTGACAAGGCATCTGCGTCGACGTTGTCCAGCCGCTCGCGCAGCGGGTCGACGACCGTCTCTGGTTCGGCGGCAATGGTCGCAGCGAAAAGCGGCAGGTCGTCGAGTCCCGCCGCGATGCCGCCCGTCTGCGCCTTGCCCGCCTCCAGCTTGCCGAGCACAGCCTTGGCACGCGCGATCACTGGGGGCGGCAGGCCGGCGAGCCTCGCGACGGCAAGACCGTAACTGCGATCGGCCGGACCTTCGGAGACTTCGTGGAGCAGGACCAGGTCGCCTTGCCATTCGCGCGCGCGGACATGGTGGAGCGAAAGCGAATCCAGCCGTTCGGCGAGGCGGGTCAGCTCATGATAATGGGTTGCGAAGAGGCAGCGGCATTGGTTCACGTCGTGGATCGCCTCGACCACGGCCCAAGCCAGCGCCAGCCCGTCATAGGTCGATGTCCCGCGCCCAACTTCGTCGAGGATCACAAAGCTGCGCTCGGTCGCCTGCGCGAGGATAGCGGCGGTTTCGATCATCTCGACCATGAAGGTGGAGCGCCCGCGTGCGAGATTGTCGGAGGCGCCGACGCGGCTGAACAGGCGGTCGACGAGGCCGAGCGTCGCGGATTGCGCGGGGACGAAGCTGCCCGCCTGGGCAAGGATCACGATCAGCGCGTTCTGGCGCAGGAAAGTCGACTTGCCGCCCATGTTCGGGCCGGTCACGAGCCACAGCCGGTCGTCCGGAGCAAGTGAGCAGTCATTGGCCACAAAGGCTTCGCCAGCCTTGGTAAGCGCCGCTTCGACCACTGGGTGACGTCCGCCCCTGATATCGAGGCAGGCGTGGTCCTCGAAATGCGGGCGGGACCAGCCGCCTTCCGCTGCACGTTCGGCCAGCGCCGCTGCGACGTCGATCCGGGACAATGCGTCGGCCGCGCGCGCGATCGGTTCGCGCCGACCCGTGACAAGCGCGACCAGCGCTTCGAAATGCACCGCTTCCGCAGCCAGGGCATGAGCACCGGCCTGTGTGACGCGGCTAGCCTGCTCGTGCAGGTCGACCGAGTTGAAGCGAACGACACCGGCGAGCGTCTGCCGATGGGTGAAGCCGCTATCCTGCGCCATCAGCTGGTCGGCGTGGCGCGCGGGGACCTCGACGTGATAGCCGAGCACGCCGTTGTGGCGGATCTTCAGCGCAGCGATGCCGGTCTGCTCGCGATATTTCGCTTCCAGCGCAGCGATCGCGCGGCGCCCGTCGCTTGCGAGTGTCCGCAACTCGTCGAGCGCGGCATCATAGCCGTCGGCGATATAGCCGCCATTGGCTGCCTCGGTCGGCGGTGCGGGCACGAGCGCACGCTTGAGTTCGTCGACCAGTGCGCCGTGGCCGTCGAGCGCTGGCAGCAGCGCTGCCAGCAAGGCGGGGATATCCTCGCAGCGCCCCAGTTTTTCGCGCAGCGCTCGGCCTGCGTCGAGGCCGTCGCGCAGTTGGCCGAGGTCGCGCGGACTGCCGCGCCCGATCGCGATGCGCCCCAGCGCCCGCCCGATCTCCGGCAGCGCTCGCAGGCGCGCGCGTATCTCCTCCCGCAGCGGGCCATCATCGTAGAGCCATTGCACGAACGCGTGGCGAGCTTCGATCCTCGACCGGTCCATGAGCGGCGCCGAAAGGTCAGCGGCCAGCATGCGTGCCCCGGCGCCCGTTACCGTGCGGTCGACCGTTGCGAGCAGGCTTCCCGCCCGCTGGCCGTTCATCGTCTGGACGATCTCTAGGCTCTCTCGCGTGGCCGGGTCGATCGAGAGATGATCGCTGCTTCCCGCACGCACCGGTGCGGCGAGGAACGGCATCCGCCCCTGGCCGACATGATCGAGATAGGCGAGCAGCCCGCCCAGTGCGGAGAGTTCGGCGCGGGAGAAGGCGCCGAAGCTGTCGAGCGTCGCCACCCCGAACAGGCGGCAGATATCTACCTCGGCGCGTGCGCTGTCGAACCCGCGGCTTTCGAAGGGAAGGGCATCCGGAACGCGTTCGGCGAGTCCGGGCCGTGCGATAACCTCGCTCGCGCCGATTCGCGCCAGTTCAGCTTCGAGTCCGCCACCATCCAGCGCAACCACCTCCAGCCGGCCGGTCGAAATGTCTGCCGCGGCTACGGCCAGCGCTCCGCCCGCTTCCCCCACCGCAGCGAGGATGTTCGCCCGGCGGCTGTCGAGCAGCGTGTCCTCCGTCAGCGTGCCCGCGGTGACGAAGCGGACAATGGCGCGCGCCACGAGCGCTTTGGATCCCCCACGGGCCCGTGCCTGCTCGGGTGTTTCGGTCTGGTCGGCAATGGCAACGCGCAGGCCGGCCTTGATGAGCCGTGCGAGATAGGCGTCCATGCTGTGTGCGGGGACGCCGCACATGGGGATGGGTTCGCCGTCATGCTCGCCGCGCGCGGTCAAGGCGATGTCGAGAACCGCCGCAGCCTTTTTCGCATCCTCGAAGAACAGTTCGAAAAAGTCGCCCATGCGATAGAAAAGCAGGTCACTTCCCGCCTGATGCTTAAGATCGAGATATTGCGCCATCATCGGTGTAGGCGCGTTATCGCCGGGACCTTTGGAGAGGGGTTTGCTGTTCACGCCGATTCGTTAGCAGGGCCGCGCAGCTCGCGAAAGGCGCGCCCTGTGCAACCTTACTGCCACCCCCCTTGTGAAGCGCACCGTGTTCCCGCTAGGGCAACTCAAAATCCATAAGAGGCCAGAGGCCATGTCCGATAAGGCAAACGTTGAATTTTCTGAGCGCGAGGCGCTGCTCTTCCACTCGTCCGGTCGGCCGGGCAAGATCGAGATCGTGCCTTCGAAGCCGATGGCAACCCAGCGCGATCTGGCTCTCGCCTATTCGCCCGGCGTCGCCGTGCCGGTCAGGGCGATCGCGAACGACCCTTCGACGGCCTATGATTACACTGCCAAGGGCAATCTGGTTGCCGTGATCTCCAACGGCACGGCCATCTTGGGCATGGGCAATCTTGGCGCACTGGCGTCGAAGCCGGTGATGGAAGGCAAGGCTGTGCTCTTCAAGCGCTTCGCCGATGTCGACGCGATCGATCTCGAACTAGCGACCGAGGACCCGGAAGCCTTCATCAATGCCGTTGCCCTGCTTGAGCCGAGCTTCGGCGGTATCAACCTTGAGGACATCAAGGCGCCGGAATGCTTCATCATCGAGCAGGCCCTGCGTGAGCGCATGAAGATCCCGGTGATGCACGACGACCAGCACGGCACCGCGATCATCTGCGCGGCGGGGCTCATCAATGCGCTGCATCTCACTGGGCGAGATATCCGTGACGTAAAGCTGGTGGTCAACGGCGCGGGTGCCGCCGCCATCGCCTGCACCGAGCTGATCAAAGCGATGGGCGTGCCGCACGACAATGTCATCATGTGCGACCGCTCCGGAGTCATCTATCAGGGCCGCATCGACCAGATGGACCAGTGGAAGTCCGCCCATGCCGCCAAAACCGAGGCGCGCACCCTGACTCAGGCGCTGGTCGGCGCCGATATCTTCCTCGGCCTCTCCGCCAAGGACGCGTTGCAGCCGGAAATGCTGGAGAAGATGGCCCCGCGCCCGATCATCTTCGCCATGGCCAATCCTGATCCCGAAATCCTGCCGCCTGTGGCCAAGGCCGTCCGTCCGGATGCCATCATCGCTACCGGCCGCTCGGACTATCCGAACCAGGTCAACAACGTGCTTGGTTTCCCCTTCATCTTCCGCGGCGCGCTCGACGTGCGTGCAACGGCGATCAACGAGGCTATGAAGATCGCTGCTGCCCGGGCCATTGCCGAGCTGGCCCGCCAGCAGGTGCCCGAGGAAGTTGCGCGTGCCTATGGCAAAACTCACAGCTTCGGGGAGGATTACATCATTCCCGCGCCGTTCGATCCGCGTCTCATGGAAGTGGTGCCGGCGGCGGTAGCGCAGGCGGCGATGGATTCCGGCGTTGCGCAAAAACCGATCGAGGACATGGCGGCCTATCGCCAGTCGCTGCGCGCGCGCCTCAATCCGACGACGTCGGTGCTGACACTTGCCTATGAAGGCGCGAAGGCTGCGCCAAAGCGCGTTGTCTTCGCCGAGGGCGAGGAAGAGGTCGTGCTGCGCGCTGCCATCCAGTTCCGCGACGGCGGCTATGGCATTCCCGTTCTGGTTGGCCGCGAGGGCGTCCATGAACGGCTGCGCGAGATGGGCGTCAAGGATCCGGAGAGCTTTGAGGTTCACAACAGCGTCAATTCGCCGCTCGTCCCGAAAATGGTCGACCTGTTGTACGATCGCCTCCAGCGCCGTGGCTATCTTCGCCGCGAATGCGAGCGCATGGTCAACCGCGACCGCAACATCTTCGGCGCCCTGCTGCTGAAGCTGGGCGAGGGCGATGCCATGATCACCGGCGTCACGCGCACCTATGCGCAGTCGATGCGCGAGTTGCGCCGCGTCATCGATCCGGCAGAGGGCCGCACGCCATTCGGCATCCACATTCTCGTCGGGCAGAGCCACACGGTGTTCATGGCGGACACGACCGTGAACGAACGGCCGAATGCCGAGGAGCTGGCCCACATCGCCATCGAGACTGCCGCCGTCGCGCGCCGCATGGGCCATGAGCCGCGCGTTGCCTTCTTGAGCTATTCGACCTTCGGCAATCCGTCGGGCAACTGGCTCGAGGGGATCCGCGAGGCCGTCCATATCCTCGACGAGGCAGGCGTCGACTTCGAATATGAGGGCGAGATGGCACCGGACGTGGCTCTCAATCCCACCGTCATGAAAAACTATCCGTTCAGCCGTCTTTCGGGGCCGGCGAACGTGCTTATCATGCCGGGCCTCCAGTCGGCCAATCTTTCGGCCAAGCTGCTCCGCGAGTTGGGCGGCGACAGCGTGATTGGCCCCATGCTGATCGGCATGGAGCATCCGGTCCAGATCGCGACCATGTCCACGACGGCGTCCGAGCTGGTGACCCTGGCCGTGCTCGCTGCGGGTGGCATGGCGGGCTAGACCCATGCGTTCCACCTCGGATGCCGTCACGGTCCGCCTCTATCATCTCGATAGCGAAGTGGGCGGCAGCGGCGCGACCACGCTTCTGTACGGTACACTCGAAGAGGCGTTGGCGCTCGCCGCGCAGCAGGATGGGTCAGTACAAGCCGGCCTCTTCATTGCCACGGATAATGACGTGATCGCCTATCTCGATCTTATCGACGAGGATTAGGCGACCACGTCCCCCTGTATTCTCAGAAATTCCCCGTGACCGTCAGCGTGAAGATCTGGCTGACACGCTGGTTCTGGAACTCGGTGAAGGCAATCGGCGCACTGTTGCGTCGGCCGGTATAGACGACGCGGTCGAAATGATTGCGCGCGTCGGTGATGTTGAAGGCGTCGAGCGTCACCTTCATGCCAGCCAGATTCTTGTGCTCGATGAACAGGCCGAAATAGGGGCCTTCCCAGTTCCGGTTGACCTCAGTGAGATAGTAGGCCGAACTGAAGTGGTCGACGTTGAAATAGGCTCCCCAGGCGATCTGTGATCCCGGGATGTCGTGCCGCAGGTTCACGGCGGCCCAGTAATCGCGCGTGTTGCTGATCGGGCGGTTGGTGAGCGTCAGCGGATCGCGCACGCTCGTCCATTCCCGGCCGAGCGTGATGTCGACCTTGGCGCCCTTCCAGCCGATCGGCTCGCCCTGAAGCGTGCTGACGGACTCGATGCCGTAGCGGTTGGCGTTCGGCAGATTGCCGACGGCGACATCAGCCGTGCCGATGGGGATGAAATCGACGATATCGTCAATGCGATGGGCGTATGCCTTCAGCCTTGTTTTGCCCCAAGCCCCGAAATTCCGGCTGATCTCGCCGGTTAGCTGCCAGCTTTGCGGCGGCACGAGATCCGGATTGGAACCATTCTGGCGATTGAGGGCGAGGTCGGCCTGGGACAGGAAGTCGCTGAAGTTGATCTGGCCGACCTTGCGTTCCAGCTTGAGGCTTGCATCCCAACCCTTGGCGGGATGCCAGGCGAGCGAAATGCTGCCTTTTGGACGGAAGAACTCGCGCGACAGATTGACGCCGCCGGTTTGCCCGAGCTTCGAAAATTCGCCCCCGCCCACAAGTTGGAGATCGAGCTTGTCGCTCAGAGGCCTGCTGAGCGAGAGCACGCCTTCGTAGCGCTTTTCCGTCACAATGCCGCTGCCGTTGAACGGCACATCCTGGAACTGGCCGCTGGGTTGCAGGACCGCGAGCGAGCCCACTTGGTTGAGACGATTATAAGCGCGCTCAAGGCTCAGTTCCCAGTCGTTCTTCCCGCCCTTCCAGTGGAATTCGGCGCGGCCGATCGTTTCCTCGGTGCGGGAATCCCTCATGAAGCGTGTGGCTTGGTCCGGCGCGCCGCTGTCGAACTCGGTTGTCTGGAGGTTGGTGAAGGGCGCGTGCTCATAGCGCCGCAGGCCGATCATCTTCAGTGTGCCGCCGGCGAGGGGGAGAGAGACATCGCCCGACGCCGAAAAAGCGAAGCCTGAGAGGCGGGCTTTCGTCTTCCAGTCATTGTCGTTGCCGTCGGTGCGCTCGCGCCGCTGGCCGTTCCAGTTACGCTGCCAATAGGGGTTGTAGACGATATTGAGATTGGCCTGCACCGGCCCCTTGCCGCCATATTTGAGCAGCAGGTTGGTGCGCACATTGTCGTAGTTGAACTGCACCTGCTGCTCGCGCTGCTCGATCAGTGTGCCGCTGGGGCCGAACACGAGATAATCCGGCCCGCCGACCGCTCCGCGATTGCCGAAATTCTGCAGGCTGAGCGTATAGTCGAGCTTGCCCTCGCTTCCTGTGTAACTCAGCTTGCCGCGTAGCAGAGCCGGTTTCGCATAGTCCGGGCGTACGCGCGGCGTCCATTCGAACCTCCCGCTCGCCTTGCGGTTTTCCTTGAGGATGACATTTGCGACCTGGCCGGTCAGCCCGGCGATGCCGAGTGCCGCGGCTTCGTTGATCTCGATGCGCACCACGTCCGATGCCGGCACATTGCGGAGCCGATCCATGGCACCGCCCGACTTGTCGGTCACACGATTGCTGTTGATCAGCACATTCTCCGAGGCCTGGCCCAGACCGCGGTCGCTGCTGGTGCTGTTCACGGTGAAGCTTGGCAACTGATCGATCATGTCCGCCGCGGTCTTCGGCGCGAATTTGGCGAAGTCTTCCGGCAGGAAGACACGCTTCTCCGCGACCCCTTCCGCAAATTTGGTATCTGGTTCAACCGGTGCCGGGGCCGGTGTCTGGGCGAGCACCTGAGCCGGCAGGGCAGTTGTCAGGCTGAGGAAAGCGAAGGTGCGGCAGCGAAACAGGGTCATGTACGACTCCGTGAGCGAAGGGGGCTTTGGTGAGGCTGTTTCGCGGACTCAATTGTCCCGCTCGTCATTCCATCTCCAATTGCGCTGCCAGTTCCGCTGCCAATCACGCCGCCAGCTGTCTTGGGGCCTTATACCGGTAATACGCATTTTGACGAGAGCCTGCGCGTTGGGCTTGCCGCCGGAACGTTCCGCCATGCGCTTGGCGAATTCCGGCGTGACGCCGAACATACGCATCTGAACGAGGTCGCGCGCGGGCACGTCCTTGTAGCCGGCATCAGCCATCGATCGCACGAACTCGGGCGTCACCTTGAAGATGCTGAACTGCACAAGGTCGCGCGCCTTGAGATCGTGATAGCCGAGCGCACCGAAGCCCTTCACGGTCTCGGGCGTGATCTTGAATATCTTGAACTGGATGAGATCGTTGATGCGCACCGGCATGCCGTCGATATGCGCCATGGCGCGGACGAAATCGGGCGTGACCTTGAAGATGCCGAGGCCGACCAACTGGTTGGGCGTTGGCGTGCCCATGCCTTCCTTAATGACTGCGTCGATGACGTCGCTGTCTACGCCGCTGATCGCGAGGCCATATTGCTGGCGCCGCGTCGGCTTCTCGATGCCCCGGTTGGCGAGAAGCCGGTCGAATGCTTCGTTGGAGGTGAAGCTGCAATCGCCTTTCGCCTCGCCGTCGCGTGCGGTGCCCTTGCAGTCGAACCGGCCGGCAGGACGGACCAGCGAGAAGCTGATCGGTCCACCACGGTCGATCGCTGCGCGCGAAATGCCGTTGAGGTCGGACATGGAGAGGCGTTGGCCCCAATTATAGTCGCCGCGCCCGCTCCAATCGTCCTCTTCCTCGCGGTGGATGCGCAGTCGGACGGTGTCGTCGTCCTGGCTGCGGACGGTGAAGCTGATCTCGGGCTTGGCGTCAGCCAGTGCGGGGCTGGCAGTGGCCGAGGCGAGGAGGGAAAGGGCAATCAGGGCAGTGCGGGACATGAGGGGTCTCCCGTTTCGTTAGGCAAGCCGAGGCCGTTCGCCGGTTCGGCGTTGCAGGTTGAAGCAATCTGGGTCGAAGCAAGGGGGGCTGGAGCGCTCAGGCGATTACGGATCGTCGCTTCGGTCGCGATCGCGCCAGCCCTTGGTCTTGATCTCGATGAGGCGGCGCGGATCTGTGACCATCGTGCCGTTGCGATGGAGCGCCACGACGTAGCTGGAGGTGATGCCGAGCGCGCGCATCTGCTGATAGTCCTCGATGCTGCCGGTCACGCCGAGGCTCGTCATGGCGGCCACGTAGCCAGCGGTGACGCCGAGGCTGCGGGCTCTGGCATAGTCGTCGAACGTGCCCTTGATGCCGGCTTCCCTGAGCGCGCTGACATAGGCGCCGGTCACACCCGTGTTGCGAGCCTTGATATAGTCGTTAAGCGATCCCGAAAGGCCCGCATCGCGCAGGCTCTCGATATAGTTTGACGAGATGCCCTGCGCCTTGGCTTGCGCATAGATGGCGAGCGATCCGTTGATACCGGCCTTGCGCATGTCGGCAATATATTCACCCGTGACACCCATCGACCGGGCTTGGAGCAGGTCGTTGCGTGATGCGTTGGCAAAGCCGGCGTCGGCGATTTCCTTGCGATAGTCGTCCGTGACGCCAACCATCGCATCGAGTTCGCGCTCGCTGTATTTCTTGCCGGGGTTGAAGTTAGAGAAGCCGGAAAAATCGAAGTTGAAGTGCTTCGGCACAACCGGCGATGCTTTCGGCATCGGCCGGGCGGCGGGGGCGGCATTCGCAAAGGCGCGGCCATAGCGCTCGCCCATCGCCGCGCCATATTTTGTCCAATAGGCGCTCCATTCCGGTGAGCCTGGAACGATCGAGTCGTCATAGTTGACATCCGCGTTGCCATTGCCGTCGGCATTCATGGACCAGTCGTCGCCGTGGAGGCCGTTGACGGCGCTCGCCAGAGCGGCACTGTGGGCCCGCGTCGGATGGGCCGGCTCGGACAGGATCTGGTTGGGGCCTTCGCCGGCTCGGGGCGACCAGGACTTGGCGGGTTCCGTCGCTTTCGTGACTGGCGCGAGTATGGGCTCTGCCTCGATGCGCGCCGGGCCAAAGGTCACGGCCGCGAGCGGCGCCGCCATGACCAGCATGCCGGCGGTGAAGCCCGCCACCCAGGACGCACCCGAAGGGCCGCGCGCGGGCGTCTTGTCGAGGACACGGGCCACGCGACGGCGCAGCGAGTTGCGGCCCGGTGCGACGCCATGGGCGCCCAACAGCAGTCCGCGATTTTCGTGGCGGGCCACGCCAACCAGCAGTTCGGCATAATCGGTGCCGGCGATATCGGCGGCGAGCACTGCGTCGTCGGCCGCTTCCTCGCGAAGCTGGTGCGCCTCGCGGGCCAACACCCAGGCGAGCGGATTGAACCAGAAGGCTGCCGTCGCCACACGGGAGAGCATGAGTTTCGCCCAGTCGCCATGGATGACGTGAGCCAGTTCATGAGCCAGCACGGCCTCGGCCTGTCCGCCGGAGTCGAGCGCACTCTCGTTGACCAGGATGGTGGGGCGCAGGAGGCCCCAGCTGATCGGCGAGTGCAGCTCGGTGCTGGTCAGCAAGGCCGTACCGTTCTTGAAACCCATGCGATGTTGAGCCCTGGCGAGCGCACCAACCCAATGTGGGTCGACGAGCACCTGGGCGCGCGTTCGCAGCGCGACCAGCCGCAACAACGCTATGCCGGTAAGCAACAGCAGCGCCAGCGCCGGCACGGCATAGGCATAACGGGCCAGGGCCGCCGCACGCTCGGCGATTGAGGGAGATTGCGCGAGCGTGACGGCGGGTTCATTCGTGACGGTGGGGACTTGCCCGGTTTCCGGTGCAAACGGCAGCGGGACAGATATGGCTTCGGGCGCTGCCGGCTCGTCATAGGCGACGGGCTTGGCCAGCGCCTCGGGGAGGCTGACCGACAGCGAGGGGAGGAACAGGCTTGCAAGCGGAAGGGCGACAAGCGCGAACAAGCCAAGGTGGGCGATGGTCGACCGCTCGGCAGCGGAGCGCTTTCGGGTGAACCGCAGCCCTGCAAGCGCGATCGCCGCGATGACGAGGGATTTGAGACCCAGCATGAAGAGGGTGGCGGTCATTGGCCGGCTTCCTTCTCCTTGCGGGCGCGGGCGATCATCGTCTCGAGCTCGCTCAGTTCTTCCTCATCGAGTTGCTTGGCCATGCCGAGAAGGGCGCTCGCGGCACTGACCGTCGAGCCATTGAAGAAGGTGCGTACGACTTGGCTCAGTGCCGTGCGGCGCGCCTGGCTGTCGGAGACGGTGGGGGAAAAGACGAAGCCGCGCTCGCTGTCGGCGCGGTTGACGAAGCCTTTGGCCTCAAGGCGCGTCAGCATCGCCCGGACCGCTGAACCACTGAGCGCCACCGGAAGCGCGTCGCAAACTTCCGAAACCGTCAGCGCACCTTTTTGATAAAGCAGATCGACGATCTGGCGTTCGCGGGGCGGCAACTGGTTCAGCATGGCAATCCTCTCTGTGCTACATTTGTAGCGCTACTACATTTGTAGCGCTGTTGCAATGGGTCAATACACTGAGCGGATCGGCGGAAATCCGCCGTCGCGAAAATTCTGTGAGGCGGGTGCAGGACTGTCGCGGCTCGGCTGTGGCCGCCTGCGCGACTCGCATTTACGAAGCCGCGTGACGGACTGGTGGCGGACGCAGCACGCTGAACCAGTCTCGACCGTGGAGTTTCCTGCTAAGCAGGGAAACTAAGGCGAAAATCGCCTTTGACTGAAGCTTGGGCGCCGCGGGCTGGGATCATCATCGAACTGGGAAGTGCTCCCGAGCGCGCCGCAGCGGAGCGGCTGCGCCTGCCGGGCGAGACCGGCGCGGACGTCGTCAGCCGCATTTCTGGGATATTGCTCGCGGCTTTGGCCATGCAATTCGTCTTCGGCAGGATGACCGACGCACCATTCCGGCTGGGATGAGGTCCCCCGGCGCAGCCTCAGTAAAAGTCGATTTCCCCCTTAACGGCGCGCCACTCGGTCGGCCGGATCAGCCGGTCATGCGCGATCCGCACCGAGTGGAGCGCCGCCTCGATCTCGCGCCGCCAGTAGTCCAGGAAGTCGAACAAAATCGGAAAATCCGGCGCGAGATCGTATTCCTGCCACACGAACAGTTGCAGCAGCGAGGGGGCGTCGGGGCGGTAATAGTGAATCTCCGCCGTGGTTAGCCCATAGCCTTGCAGCTGTGCGATGAAAGCGCGGTCGCTCATTGGATGGCCTGATCCTGATCGTCGCGATCAAGTGAACGCAGGGCGGCGAGCACATCGTCGACGGGGATGGGACGTTTCAATCCAGGCGGCTTGCGAAGCGCAGGCTTGCCTTCGACCGCGGCTCGGTCGGACGCCCAAGATGCCAATATGGCGCGCTTGACCTCCGGCTCGAGGCTGGGATGGCAGGCAACATCGAAGGGATGCAGAAAACGGGAGATGGGCTGCGACATAGCTGTGTCTCCTTTCCTCTTGTCGCTCCTTTCTCATGCGTCGGCATGGCCGATCCAGAAATTTTGGGGATCGCCGCGTCGACGTCAAGAGGCACTCTTCGGCGATAAAATGGTTTCATTCCAGCGAGGTGGCAGTCTTCACTGTCGAGTGCCAAAAAATTTGTGCGGCCTCTTGAACGTTAAATTCCCGATTCCTAGCTCAGCGCTCGCCCGGCCTGGGAGGGACGGGCATATCCATAACGCTTTTGCATCTGGAGGTTATGCATGCATTTCCGCCCCTTGCACGACCGTGTGGTCGTCCGCCGCATTGAAGCTGAGGAGAAGACCTCGGGCGGCATAATTATCCCCGACACCGCCAAGGAAAAGCCGCAGGAAGGCGAAGTCGTAGCCGTCGGCCCCGGCGGTCGCGACGACAATGGCAAGCTTGTCGAGCTGTCCGTCAAGGCCGGCGACCGAATCCTGTTCGGCAAATGGTCGGGCACGGAGGTCAAGATCGACGGTGAGGATTTGCTCATCATGAAGGAGAGCGACATCCTCGGCGTGATCGAGGCCACCGCCGAGCTGAAGAAGGCGGCCTGATCGCCACACAATCCCTGAAGCTTAGGAAGAAAGGAGTAAGCCGATATGGCTGCCAAGGAAGTGAAATTTGCGTCGGACGCGCGTGATCGCATGCTGCGCGGCGTGGATACGCTTGCGAATGCAGTGAAGGTGACGCTGGGTCCCAAGGGCCGCAACGTCGTGATCGACAAGAGCTTCGGTGCGCCGCGAATCACCAAGGACGGTGTCACCGTCGCCAAGGAGATCGAGCTGGCTGACAAGTTCGAGAATATGGGTGCGCAGATGCTGCGCGAGGTCGCCAACAAGCAGAACGACAAGGCGGGCGATGGTACGACCACGGCGACCGTGCTGGCACAGGCCATTGTCCGCGAGGGCGCCAAGGCTGTGGCTGCCGGCATGAACCCGATGGATGTCAAGCGCGGCATCGATCTCGCGGTCGGCGCTGTCGTCAAAGATCTGGAGGCCCACTCGAAAAAGGTGAGCGCCAACAGCGAGATCGCGCAGGTCGCAACCATCTCCGCCAATGGTGACGAAGAGGTCGGCCGCATCCTCGCCGAAGCGATGGAGAAGGTCGGCAACGAGGGCGTGATCACGGTCGAGGAGGCGAAGAGCCTTGAGACCGAGCTGGAGACGGTCGAGGGCATGCAATTCGATCGCGGCTATCTGAGCCCCTACTTCATCACCAACGCCGAGAAGCTGAAGGTGGAGCTGGATGATCCCTATATCCTCATCCACGAGAAGAAGCTTTCCAACCTGCAGGCGCTGGTGCCGCTGCTCGAGAAGGTCGTGCAGGCGGGCCGCCCGCTCCTCATCATCGCCGAGGATGTCGAAGGCGAGGCGCTGGCGACGCTCGTCGTCAATAAGCTGCGCGGCGGCCTTAAGGTCGCGGCGGTCAAGGCCCCCGGCTTCGGTGATCGCCGCAAGGCGATGCTTGAGGACATCGCGATCCTGACCGGCGGCAACGTGGTGAGTGAGGAGCTCGGCACCAAGCTGGAGAATGTCACGATCAACATGCTTGGCCGGGCCAAGAAGGTCTCGATCGACAAGGACAACACTACGATCATCGACGGGGTCGGCAGCAAGGCCGACATCGATGGGCGCGTCGCGCAGATCCGTCAGCAGATCGAGACGACCACCAGCGACTATGATCGCGAGAAGCTGCAGGAGCGTCTTGCCAAGCTTGCGGGCGGCGTCGCGGTGATCCGGGTCGGCGGAGCGACCGAGGTCGAGGTCAAGGAGAAGAAGGACCGCGTCGACGACGCGCTGCACGCCACCCGGGCCGCTGTTGAAGAAGGCATCCTTCCGGGCGGCGGCGTGCCCCTGCTTCGCGCGATCGGTGCTCTTGATGGCCTCAAGGCGGCCAATGACGACCAGCAGTCCGGCATCGACATCGTCCGCCGCGCTCTGCGCGCACCGGCGCGCCAGATCGCCGACAATGCCGGCGAGGACGGTGCCTGGATCGTCGGCAAGCTGCTCGAGAGCCAGGATTATAACTGGGGCTTCAACGCTGCGACCGGGGAGTATCAGAATCTTGTCCAGGCGGGCGTGATCGATCCGGCCAAGGTCGTTCGCACTGCGCTCCAGGATGCGGCTTCGGTGGCCTCGCTGCTGATCACAACAGAAGCGCTAGTCGCCGAGCTGCCAAAGGAGGACAAGGCCTCGCCGATGCCGGCCATGGACTACTGACATGTGCCAGTGGGGAGGGCCGGCCAATCGCCGGCCCTCCATTTGAATGGCGCCAAACCCGATACGACACCGTGCGACCAAATCGATCCGTGGAAAATCGATGAGCCACAAATCTCAGCATCGAGGTCTGCCTCGCCCTTCATGATCGCCTTGCTCGCTATCTGCGCCCTGTTTGGTTTCGCAGGGGGCGCCTTGGTCTCCGCGATGGCGACGCAGGAACAAGCTCGCGCGGCGACGGTCTCTCCCTGATCCCCGTCGGATCAGTACCGCTCAATCAGTTGACGCTCGCTCCGCTCGTCGAGCGCGTAGCGCCGGGCGTCGTAAACAGCGCGGTGTTGCAGGCCTTTTCCTATTTCCAGAATCCGCTGCTGCGCGATCCCTATTATCGTCTTTTCATGGGTTTGCCGGATGAGGCGCTGGCGCCGCGCATTCCGGCCGGGTCCGGCTCTATCGTGGATGCCGCTCGCGTCTGGTGGTCACGAACCATCATGTCATCGCCAATGCCCAGGTGATTGCGGTCGGCATCGGAAACCGCCAGGGGAAGGACCAGTTTGTGGGCAGCGATCCTCGAGCCGATCTAGGCGTTCTGCGAATTCCGCCAGACAACCTGAAGCAGCTGTCGCTTGGAGATGCCCGGGTCGGGTTCGCTTGATCCCCAGCATCGGCTGCGTAGTTGTTGTGAATCGCATCTGCCGACCGCAACATTCGCCTCCAGAGAAAACTGAGCAGGGTGACGCAAAATTCGTCGCCAAAAAAAGTCTCTGCGGCATTGAACGCGATGCTGTCGAGGTCAGGAATGGCGCAGAACTGCGACGTTTTCGGCTCATATGCCCGAGCGCCTTGGCGGCATGGGCAGCAAAGTCAAAAGACTGGTGGGCGATGACGGGCTCGAACCGCCGACATCTTCGGTGTAAACGAAGCGCTCTACCAACTGAGCTAATCGCCCGCTCCAGCGGGGCCGCTATGGGCGTCTTGCCCCATATCGGCGTGCGCATCGGCGGGTCAAGCGCAGATCAAGACGGCCGCAGCAGTCCGCCGGTCCGGCGCACCGCAAGCGACCAGGCCATCACAGCTTCGGCAGCACTGTCGGTGAGTTCGATGAAAACGCGGCGCCCGTCGGCTGGATCGTCGATGCGCGAGAAGACGCCGCGGTCGGTCAGTTGCCGGATCCAGCGCAGCGCCGTCGTCGGCGGCACTGCGGCGGCGATGCACAGGCTCGAGACGGAGACGCGCTGTCCGGCGAGGCGTGCCGCCATGAGGTCGAGGATCATGTCCCATGCGGGATCCGCAAACAGGTCGGCGGGCAGGAATTGCTCCCGCATGCGTCGGGCGCGGAGTAGCGACTTGATCTCGCCATGCGTCGTCGCGACGGCATTGACCGTTGCTCCGTCGATGCGGGCCTGCATCCGCTCCGCGCCGTGATCGCCTGCTATCGTCTCCATTCGAAAGGGCGAGGGCGTTTCAATGGACGGCTTCACATGGCCATTGGTCTCACCGGGCAGGGCCAGCCGCTCCACCATCGTCGCCAACCGGCGGACTTCCTCGCTCAACTGCTCGATGCGGCACGTCTCGTTTTCCCTTCCACTATCCTGGAGCTGCGGATTGGTTCGCTGCTGCTCCGCCGTGATTGCGGCATTGACCAGGGACCTCACGACGTCATTGGCGTCCGGGTCGCAGAGAAATTCGCTGCCGGGCGTGTCGAGTTGGCTCAGGGCGCGATCCAGTCCGGCCAGATCGGTGATGACGGCAATGCGCGTATCCGGGAACCCGTGCCGCATGGCCAGGGCGTGGGCATTTTCCGGGTCAAGACAGGTATCCCGAAGATCGGCAACTATGACATCGACCGCGATTGTGGCGGCGAGCCGCTCCGCCAAGCGATGCGGTTCGATCACGCCGAGGCTGCGGAAACCCGCGCGAGCGGCCCAGCAAGCCAACTCCGCTGCACGCGCCTTTGGTGCAGCGACAAGTAAAGTCGGGCGTTCATCGCGCTCGATGGCAGTCAATGCCTCCATCGGCATTTCGGAAGCGGGCATTTGCGTGAGTCCCGCGTCCCCGCCCAAGTCCTGTCCTTCGCTCCCCTGCTTGCCAATCCATTCCATGACTGCACCCCTGTACTTCCTTTGTTCTAGTTATGCTCGAACTGGAGACCGATTTGAACCCTTTTTGTTCCAATTCGGCGCGAAGGCCGTTCTGAACGTGCGGAAGGGCAAGTGAACAAGCTCCATAATGGATAGAAGAGCAGAGAGGCTTTCGTTGCGTCGATCGCGATTTGCAAAGCAGCAAAGGGCGCGGTGCGCACCGTTGACAGCCCGATGCCATGCGTTATGCGCAAAATCGGACCATGCCGGTGCGGCTGCAAACGAAATGCGAGCGCCCGGCCCTCGTCCCGCGACAGGGCGCGGGAGCCCCACATGACTTCGGGAGAATGACGAGATGACGGCGATCGGACAGGACACGCTGGGTACACGCGACACGCTGCAGGTCGCTGGCAAAAGCTACGCCTATTATTCGCTCGCCAAGGCGGCCGAAAAATTGGGCGACATCTCGCGGCTGCCCTTCTCTATGAAGGTCCTGCTTGAGAACCTGCTGCGCTTCGAGGATGGCGGCTTCACGGTCTCGACCGGCGACGTGCAGGCGATCGTTGACTGGCAGAAGAGTCCGACGGAATCGCAGAGCGAAATCCAGTATCGCCCGGCCCGTGTGCTTCTGCAGGATTTCACCGGCGTCCCTTGCGTGGTCGATCTCGCTGCAATGCGCGACGCGATCGCCAAGCTTGGCGGCGACACCACGAAGATCAACCCGCTGGTGCCGGTCAATCTCGTCATCGACCACTCTGTCATGGTCGACGAGTTCGGCACGCCCAAGGCGTTCGAGCAGAACGTCGAGATTGAATATCAGCGCAATTTCGAGCGCTACGACTTCCTGAAATGGGGATCGAAGAGCCTCGCCAATTTCTACGCCGTGCCCCCCGGCACCGGTATCTGCCACCAGGTCAATCTCGAGAATATCGCGCAGACCGTCTGGACCAGCACGGACGTCAACGGTGAAACGGTTGCCTATCCGGACACCTGCGTCGGAACGGACAGCCACACGACGATGATCAACGGCCTCGGCGTGCTTGGCTGGGGCGTCGGCGGTATCGAGGCCGAGGCTGCCATGCTCGGCCAGCCGGTTTCGATGCTTATCCCCGAAGTCGTGGGCTTCAAGCTGACGGGCAAGCTCTCTGAGGGCATCACCGCCACCGACCTCGTGCTCACCGCGACGCAGATGCTGCGCAAACATGGCGTGGTCGGCCGCTTCGTCGAATATTATGGCCCGGGCCTCGCCTCGCTCAGCTTGGCCGACCGTGCGACCCTCGCCAACATGGCACCGGAATATGGCGCAACCTGCGGCTTTTTTGGCATCGACGACAAAACGCTCGACTATCTCCGTCTTACCGGCCGCGAAGAAGATCAGATCGCGCTGGTCGAGGCTTATGCGAAGAAGCAAGGCTTCTGGCTCGATCCCAACGCGCCCGATCCGATCTTTTCCTCGTCGCTTGAGCTCGACATGTCGACCGTCAAGCCGAGCCTCGCCGGTCCCAAGCGTCCGCAGGACAAGGTGCTGCTCGACGATGTCGACGATGTGTTCAACAAAGAGCTGGCCGACATCTACAAGCATGATGGCTTCAAGCGGGTGCCCGTGGAGGGCAAGGTGCATGATATCGGCGATGGCGATGTCGTCATCGCCGCGATCACAAGTTGCACCAACACTTCGAATCCGTCCGTCCTCGTCGCCGCCGGCCTTGTCGCCAAGAAAGCAAACGAAAAGGGCCTGAAGCCCAAGCCCTGGGTCAAGACCAGCCTCGCGCCGGGCTCGCAGGTCGTGACCGACTATCTGGTCAAGGCCGGGCTGCAGGAACATCTGGACGCGATCGGCTTCAATCTCGTCGGCTATGGCTGCACGACCTGCATCGGCAATTCCGGCCCGCTCGCCGAGCCGATCAGCAAGGCGATCAACGGCAATGATATCGTCGCCGCCAGCGTCCTGTCCGGCAACCGCAATTTCGAGGGCCGCGTCTCGCCCGACGTGCGCGCAAACTTCCTCGCCTCGCCGCCGCTCGTCGTCGCCTATGCGCTCAAGGGTACGGTGACCGAGAATTTCACGACGACGCCCATCGGCCAGGACCAGAACGGCGTGGATGTCTATCTGCGCGACATCTGGCCGACCAACGAGGAAGTCTCCCGGGTCATGTCCGGCAGCATCGACCGTGCGATGTTCCAGGCGCGATATGCCGACGTTTACAAGGGCGACGCGCACTGGCAGGCGATCGACGTCGTCGGGTCCGAGACCTACGCATGGCGCGCCGGCTCGACCTATATCGCCAACCCGCCGTATTTCGAGGGCATGAGCATGACGCCCGCTCCCGTTGCGGACATTATCGATGCCAAGCCGCTTGCGATCCTGGGCGATTCGATCACCACCGATCACATCTCGCCGGCGGGGTCGATCAAGGCCGATTCGCCTGCGGGCAAGTGGCTGATGGAGCACCAGGTCGCCAAGGCCGACTTCAACAGCTACGGCTCGCGTCGCGGCCATCACGAGGTCATGATGCGTGGCACCTTCGCCAATATCCGCATCAAGAACGAGATGGTCCCCGGCATCGAGGGCGGCATGAGCCGCTATGGCGAAGAGGTCCTGCCGATTTACGACGTCGCGATGAAGTACAAGGAGCAGGGCACCCCGCTCGTCGTCATTGCCGGCAAGGAATATGGTACCGGTTCCTCGCGCGACTGGGCGGCCAAGGGCACCAACCTGCTCGGCGTACGCGCCGTCATCGTCGAGAGCTTCGAGCGCATCCATCGCTCGAATCTGGTCGGCATGGGCGTCCTGCCGCTGCAGTTCAAGGACGGCGACACGCGCCAGTCGCTCGGTCTCACTGGCGACGACAGCTTCACCATCCTGGGCGTCGGCGTGCTGAAGCCGCGCCAGGACGTGCAGGTGAAGGTCACGCGCAAGGACGGCACCACTTTGCTCTTCACGGCACTCTGCCGCATAGATACCGCCAACGAGATCGAATATTTCAAGAATGGCGGCATCCTGCACTATGTGCTGAGGAAGCTCGCGGCCTGATCCGAGCGAAGATAAAAAGACGGCGCTCCGAGCAATCGGGCGCCGTTTTCTTTTGTGGTAGTAATATTCACTACACTTCACATCTGAGAAAGTGTTCGTCCCGCTTTGGGATGACCCCATGCACGTCAATATTGAATCCGATACAAACTTTTCTTAGCCAGTTCCGTACGGCAGGATTTGCCGCACGATGGGGGAAAGCATGTTTTCGAAAGCGTTATCCGGCGCGTCCGCGATCGGACTGTCCTTGGTCGCGCTCGCGACGGCCGCGAACGCGGCGCCGAGCTATATCGTCACCGACCTCGGGACGGCGGTAGGCTCGAGCGAAGCCTATGCCATTAACAACAAGGGCCAGGTCATTGGCTATGACTGGGACGGAAGCGTTGTCAGCGCTTTCATCTGGGACAATGGCGTCAAGACCAACCTTGGCTCGCTTGGCGGCACCGAAACCTATGCGAACGCCATCAACGACAACGGCCAGGTCATCGGATCCAGTAAGACGGCTGACAATGTCACGCGCACCTTCCTCTGGGAAAACGGCGTCATGACCGACATCGGCACGTTCAATACGAGTGTCTTCGGCGGTGCCGGCATCAACGACAGCGGACAGATGGTTGGGTCGAGCAATTTCGGCTCTGCCAGTCATGCCGTTCTGCTGGATGGCGGGGTGATGACGGATCTGGGCGCGTTCGGCGGCCCCTATTTCAGCGGCGCGAATGACATCAACGACATCGGGCAGATCGTCGGGCAGAGCGATACCGCCAACGGGAGCGGCAGGCATGCGTTTGTCTGGGAAAACGGCGTCATGACCGACATCGGTACGCTCGGCGGTACGATCGGCATCGCCTCGGCCATCAACGAAAACGGTCAGGTCGCCGGAACGAGCTTCCTGAGCAACAATGGTTTCTCCCAGCGCGGCTTCTTCTGGGAAAACGGCGTCATGACCGAAATTGGCGTCTTGGCCGGTTTCAACAACAGAAGTTCGGCCAACGACATCAACGCCAGCGGCCAGGTGGTCGGATACAGCTATGCCGGCAATTTCGGATCGGGCGGCATTCACGCCATCCTCTGGGAGAGTGGTGTTCTGACCGACCTTAACGACCTGATCGATCCGGCATCCGGCTGGAGCCTCGGCTTCGCGAAGGGCATCAACGATGCCGGCCAGATCGTTGGGACCGGATCTTACAATGGCAACGGCCATGCGTTCCTGCTGACACCCGTGCAGGAGGACGCTGTGCCCGAGCCTGGCACTTGGGCGCTCATGATCGGCGGCTTCGGCTTGATCGGCGGCTTGTCGCGCTGGACGCGCCGCCGCATCGTCTTCGCCTGAGACGACCAAACAAAAAAGAAAGGCGCCAGGATTGCTCCGGGCGCCTTTCTTCATGCGCTGTGCCGCGCTTATTTCTTCGGCTTCCTGAATCGCAGCGTCATCCGGTCGCTCTCGCCGATCGCGCGATATTGCTCGCCGCCGCGCAGGCCGGGCAGCAGCGTCCAGACCCCGTTGGGATAGTCGGCCGTGTCCTTGGGGTTGGCGTTCACTTCGGACGCGCCTTCGAAGACGAAGCCGGCCTGTTCGGCGAGCTTCCGGATCGTCGAGACCTTCATGTAGCCGCTGGTTTTCTCGCGCGCCGCGTCGGCGCTTTCCGGCAGGCGATGGTCCTCAATGCCGAGTACGCCGCCGGGCTTGAGCATGGCGTACATCTGCCGGAAGGCTTCCTCGGCATAGGGGACATTCTGCCGCTTGTAGCCCATCTGCCAGTTATGCACGTTGCGGAACGTCAGCACGGCGTCCGCTGTCCCTGGCGGTACGACCGGATCGCCCGCTGCGATTGCCGGAAAGGCGGCGAGCTTGACGCCACCATAAAGCGCCGGGTCTTTCGCCTGCAGCGCTTGAATCCCGCGCAGGTCATTGGGCCAGAAATCCACTGCGTAGAGTGTGCCCTTGCCCTTGAGATAGGGCGCCAGGATCTCCGTATACCAGCCCGGCCCCGGCCAGATCTCGACGACGGTGTCAGTCGGCTTTACCCCGAAGAAGGCCAGAGTCTCCGCCGGGTGGCGATACCGGTCGCGCAGGACGTTGTTGGGGCTGCGCGTGGACGCCGCGACAGCGGCACTGAGCGCGGGGTTCACGGTCTCGGCGGCCGGCGCCTGCAGCGGCGATGCGATCATGCCGCCCGCGAGAAGCAGCGCCGCCACAAATGTCAAACGGGGTCGAACATGAGCCATGGCAGCATCTCCCAATGTCGTGATGATTGGCGGGAAGATGACTGAAGTGGCACCCCGCGGCAAGCCGGCGCTCAGCCCGAGCGCCGAAAATCAGGCGGCGCGCGTGGCTTTGTCGCTGAAGCCGGCTTTCAGCATCTCCAGCACTGCCGCGCCGTCGACCGGACGACTGAACAGGAAGCCCTGCACCGACGTGCAGCCTTGTGCGCGCAGTTCGGCGAGCTGGCCCGTTTCCTCCACGCCCTCTGCCGTGGTCTCCATGCCCAGCGCGTCGGCAAGGTCGGTGATGGCGCGCACCACGGCGACGGCGCCAGTGCGGGTGAGCAGGTTCTGGATGAAGGAGCGGTCGATCTTGATCTTGTCGAACGGGAAGGCCTGCAAATAGCTGAGGCTCGAATAGCCCGTGCCGAAATCGTCGAGCGCAATGCGAATGCCGAGCGCGCGAAGGCCGTGCAGCAGCTTGAGCGTATCCTCGCCACTGTCGAGGAAGATGGACTCGGTGATCTCGATTTCCAGCCTGTCGGGCGAGAGACCACTCTGGGTCAGTGCCTGCAGCACCACCTCGTTGAGCCCGCGGCGGCGGAACTGGATCGAGGAGACGTTGACGGCCACGCGGACATGTTCGGGCCATTGCATGGCGCGCGAGCAGGCTTCACGCATTACCCACGCGCCGATCGGCACGATGAGACCCGAATCCTCCGCAACCGGGATGAATTCGGCCGGCGACACCATGCCCCGCTCGGGGTGGTTCCAGCGGATCAATGCTTCGAACGAGCCGATGCGATTGGCCTTGAGGTCAAACAGCGGCTGGAAATAGAGCTCGAACTCGCCAGCCTCGATCGCCTTGCGCAGGTCCGTCTCGATCTGGCGACGCGATTGGGCGCGGTCATTGAGATGCGCTTCGTAGTAGCAGTAGATGCCGCGCCCGTCGTCCTTGGCGCGATAGAGGGCGAGGTCGGCATTGCGCAGCAGCGTGTCGACGCTGAGTTCGTCGCTGTCGGCCAGTGCAATGCCGATGCTGGCGCCCGGCACGATCTCGTGGCCGTCGATGACGAGCGGCTCCTGGATCGCGGCAATGATTGCGCGTGCGAGCTGATCGGTCTCCTGGCGCTCGCCCGAGCCGAGCTGTGCGATCACGAATTCATCGCCACCCAGACGGCCGACAAAGCAACCGGCGGCGGCCTGTTTCAGGCGGTTGGCGACGGCGACGAGCATGGCGTCGCCGACGGGATGGCCGAGCGTGTCGTTGACCGACTTGAAGTTGTCCAGGTCGATGCAGAACAACGCCAGCCCGTGGCCGCTCGACCGCACCATCGAGAGAAACTGTTCGGTCTGTCTTTGGAACATCGAGCGGTTCGGCAGGCCGGTCAGCACGTCATTGAAGGCGAGGTGCGCAATATGCTTCTCGCGCTCGTCGATCTCGCGGACCATGTTGTTGAAGCTGTTGGCGAGGCGCGCCAGCTCATCCTCGCCTTCGATCACCACTTCGGCGCGGGCGCCGGCGGCTAACTGGCCGACAGCGTCATCAAGCTGTGCCAGCGGCCGTGTGATGCGCGCGGCCGTCCGCCATGTTGCTAGCACCACGATGCCGAGGGCGACGAGTGCAAGCAGGGCGACGATGGCCTGCATCGGCCGATAGGGTGCCATGGCAGCAGACTTGGGATAGAGCAGCAGCAGCGCCGCCTGTTCGCCTTCCTCCAGCGTCGGCAGGGACTTAGCAAAGCTGAACGATATCTCGGGTCCAAGCTTGAGTTCGAACGACGCCTTGGCGTTGAGATGGCCATTGACGGCTGCGGCAGAATTCTTGTCGAGCTGTGCGAAGTTGCCCGCAACGCGCACCCATGCGCCGCCCGGCTGGCGGGCGACGATGCCGGCGTCGAGAACGATCGGCGACAGGCCCTCGAGCGAGCGCATCTGCCTTGCGTCTAAGTCGACCGCGAATAGCACCCAGCCGAACAGGTTCGGCGCCAATATGGGCGCGGCAACGACTTGTTTGGGGCGACCGCCGATCGTCGCAACGCCGACCAGCTTGCCAGAATCGAGCGCACCCCAAAGCCCGGTCAATTCCTTGCTAACCGACGGATTGCCGCTTCCGAGAACCGATCCATCCATGGCCACAACATAGGCTTCGTTCACGTTCATCCGCGACTTCAGGTTGCCGAGGGCTGAGAGTGCCGTCGCCTTGTCGCCGGTCGCGAGGGCCGCGCGGAAACCGAAGTCACGCGCGAGCAAGGTCGCCTGCTGCTGCAGCTGGTCGGACCGCGCCTGCCACAGACGCTCGTAAATCGCGCCGCTTGCGACGAGTTCGCGGCCGACCTGCACCGAGGCAATGCTTTCGATGGCGACATAGAGAGCGAGCGAGATGCAGAGCATCGCCGCCGCGAACAGGCCCGCGTAGAGCACCGAAAGGCGCGTCCGCAGGGATCGGAAGCGCAGGTTCAGCATCAGTAGCTGCTCATATGGTTCATCGGCGAGGGACGCAGCTTGATGGACATCGTCCTGGCCCGGTCGGCGGCGCTTGCGGGCAGCATTTCGGCGATCTGATTGCCGGGAGCACTCAAATACGGGTGCCAGACGGTAAGCTTCATCGCCTGTGCGGGAACATCTCGAATGACGGCATTGCCGCTTGCGTCGGTCCGCACAGTCCACACGCTATCGGTCACGTAGATGAATGCCGACATGCTGTCGTGGATGTTGCAGCCCACCGCGACGATCCCCGCCTTGTCGAAGGTGATGCTGCGCGTCTGGTCCTTGGCGAAGAGCTTCAGCTCGAAGCGCTTGGTTGGCGAGAAGGAATAGACATGGTGGCGGAAGGGGTCGAGGTTCGGAAACGAAACCGTCGCGCCGATCGGTACGACCGTCACGAAGGGGTGGAACATCGTGTCCTTCTGCGTGACCTCGTATTTGCCCTGCATGCGGGGCGCGGGCGCCTGGCCTGACGCTGGATCAAGCGAGACGACCGCGTCGGCGACCGGCTTTCCGTCGCTGCCGGTCACGCGGACGCTCAATGTGCTCGCTTGGACGGCGGGCGCAAGCAGTGCTGCGGACGCAATGACGCATGGGACGACATGTCGCATGCTCTGCATGTAGCAAATGAAGGTAAAGGCGGGGTTATGCCCCTACCAGCGCAGGCGTAAGCTGGTCTGGATCTGTGTAGTGGACTGATCCGCTGCAAGTCCAACGCGCGAGCGCGCAGACTTGTCACTCTCGATGTGCAACAGCTCGACCAACCCGGTCAGCTTCGGACCGAGGGTGCGGCGCGCCGCGATTATCGCTGACCAGCCATCCTCATCGTCGATGCTCGTCAGCGCACTGCCGGAATTTCGTGTTCGAAATGTCTCGATTCGCGCCGAAATCGAGCCTCGCTGGAAATATTGCGTGAGCATCGCATAGCCCGAGCGGAAACGCATATCGACGATACGACGTCCGCCCATGACCCAACCCATGACTGTGCCACCCGACATGCCCTGAATGCGCAGCTGCGTGTTCGGCTGCAGGCTCGCGATCATGCCGACATTGTCGAAGGTCGTGCGCCAGCCCCATTCCATATATTCGTCGACGGACATCGGGTCGCTGTTGTTGTCATAGTGAAGATATTCGACATGTATTGGGATCGGCGGATCCCAGGCGAGCTTGGCGTAGTAGCCCGGCCGCTTCAGATAACCGCCGTCAATCTCGATGACGGGATGCGAATAGCGCGGCTGGATATTTGTGATGAAGCCATTGAGCGGCGGCAGCGGCTGCGCACGGAAGACCATCGCCTTGCGGTCGTGCAGCGCCCAGCCGCGGAACGCGAGCAACGTTCCCGACGTGTCGTTCATATCGAAGATCGACCCGGTGACAGCGATCTTGTGCTGGCCCAACGTGAACGATGCCGTTGCCTCTGCGCCGACGACCTTCACTTCCTCGCCAATCCAGCTGTTGATTGCGGATGGCGTGATGGACTCGTTGACCGGCCATTCGCCGCCGCCATGCTCCAGCGAGACCGGCGGCCACATGAGGCCGGCACGGGCGGAGAGGCGGACATTGCCGCCGGCAAGGGGCTTCCAGCTCAAATAGGCTTCAGACAGGCCTGGCTCGAGCGTCTTGCCGCCCTGGACCGTACCCACCACCGTGCCGCTGAGCGACCAGGTGAGGCGAGGTTGCCAGACGATGTTTGCCTCGGCGAAGCGGGGCTTCACGGAAAGGTTGGGGCCGTCCGATCCATAGCGCGTCTTGCCGAATCCGCCGATCGTCCAGCTTGGCTCGCCGTCTCCGGCCGTCAGGC
Source organism: Sphingobium sp. (assembly GCA_036404995.1). Lineage (GTDB taxonomy): Bacteria > Pseudomonadota > Alphaproteobacteria > Sphingomonadales > Sphingomonadaceae > Sphingobium. Next base: position 50,673 of record DASWYL010000030.1, read on the forward strand.
GGAAGTCGGCCGTCGCCGTCACGGTCTCCGGGGAAAACAGGTCGGTGCCGCCCGGCTCGGCGCGCGCGATCGCGCTCCAGCCGATCAACAGCGCGAGCCCCAGCATCGGTCTGCCCTTGGCGGGTTTATGGCGTGACGCGCCTCTCATGCGCAGCAAAATCGCAGATGTTGGTTAATGGCCCGTTGAGTTTCGGCCACCGGCCTGCTCGCCTTAGAGGCAGGCTTCCAGAAGCGGCTGGTCGAAACCAAAGCTGCGCGCCTTTTCAAGGCTGTAGGGGCGCAGGCCGGAGGAACGATATTCGCCGATGATCTTGCCGTCGGCGTCTTCGCTCAGATATTCGAACTTGAACAGCTCCTGGGTGACGATCACGTCGCCCTCCATGCCGATCACCTCGGTGACGTTGGTGACGCGGCGCGAGCCGTCGCGCAGGCGCTTGATCTGGACGATCAGGTCCACCGATTCGGCGATCTGCTTGGAGATCGCTTCCTTGGGGATCTTGATGTCGCCCATCAGGATCATGTTTTCCATACGGCCGAGGCACTCGCGCGGCGAGTTGGCGTGGAGCGTACACATGGAGCCGTCATGGCCGGTGTTCATGGCGGCGAGCAGGTCGAAGCACTCGGCACCACGGATTTCGCCCAGGATGATGCGGTCCGGGCGCATACGCAGCGCGTTCTTGACGAGATCGCCGATCGTGATTGCGCCCTGGCCCTCAAGGTTCGCGGGTCGGGTCTCGAGCGGTAGCCAGTGCGGCTGCTGCAGGCGAAGTTCGGCGGCGTCTTCGATGGTCAGCACGCGCTCGCCTGGGTCGATCATCTTGGAGAGGGCGTTGAGCATCGTCGTCTTGCCCGAGCCGGTGCCGCCCGAGATGACGATATTGAAGCGGCATGCACCGGCGATCTTGAGCGCGGTGCACATCTTCTGGCTCATCGCCCCCCACTGGGCGAGCATGTCCAGCGTGATCGGCTTGGCCGAGAATTTACGAATCGAGATGGCAGTGCCGCGCAGCGAAAGCGGCGGCACGATCACGTTCACACGAGAGCCGTCGGGCAAGCGGGCGTCGGCGAGGGGCGTGGTCTGGTCGACGCGACGGCCGACCTGGTTCACGATGCGCTGCGCGATCTGGAACAGATGCTCCTCGTCGCGGAAGTGAATCGGCGCAATCGTGAGCTTGCCCTTCTTTTCGATGTAGGTCTGCTCGGGGCCGTTGACCATGATATCCGAGATGTCCGGATCGGCCAGCAGCTCCTCCAGCGGGCCGAAGCCGAGCAGTTCGTCAACCAGCACCTTCTCGAGCGCGAACTGTTCGCGGCGATTGAGGTTGAGCTTCAGCTCGGCCAGCACCTCGGTAATGATCGGGCGGAATTCCTCGGCCAGTTCATCCTTGCTGAGCGTGGCAGCGGCTTCTGGGTCGACGCGTTCGAGCAGGCGCGGCAGCACCTGCTCCTTGATCTTGTGGACGCTCGCCTCAAAGCCCTGGCTGTGGTCGGCCGTGGCATGATCGGAGTTCATGCGGTCCGAAAGGCGCTGCATCGCTTCGGCATTCGACGCGGCGTTCTGGGCCGAGGGTGCTGCTGGCGCCGCAATCGAACCGGGGCCGGCGACGGCCTCGGGCGTCACGGGTGGAAACTGGCCGGCGCTGGAAAGCTGGTCGGGATCGGCGGGTGCGGCCTCAGACTGCGGCGCGCTCTGCCCCGGAGCGGTCGAGCCGAAAGGTGCATGCATCGGGCGCGCCACGCCAAAGGAAGCCTTGCCTCCAGGTCCGTTCTTGCGTCCAAATGCACTCATAAGTCGTTCCGGCCCCACCTCTGCCTCATGTGGACGCTCTTCCCGTCCAACGGGCAGAATAGGGGCGCAAGCTTTGACAAATTGCTAACCAACCGCCGAAAGGCTGTTTTTCGACCCGAAAACAGCGTCACTTCGTCTCGTTGCGTGAACCGTCGGGCTTGGCCAGGTTCACGAAGCGGGGATCGGTGTGCATCGTTTGCGACACCGTGCGGGCGAAGCTCAGGAAGCGCGCACCCTGCGGCGACACCACGGCCCGGCCATCGCGCAGTTCGATATTGCCGGACTTGAGCTGCTCGTCATAGCGGCGGCCGATCTGGTCCATGCCGACGACATAATCGTCGACGAACAGCTTGCGCGCTTCGGCTGGCGACAGGCCGCGCGGACCGGCCGCTTCCATGCGGGCGAGCAGGAAGACCGAGATCGAGCGATCGAGCGTCACCGGGATCACGGTGAGGAAGCAGAGATTGAAGGCGAGTGACATGCAGGTCGCGGCCAGGATCAACGTCCAGTCCAGCGAGCGCCAAAGCACGCGCGCGAGCGCTGCGCTAGCTGCCGCGAGGCTGGCGCCGGCGATAAAAGCCAGTTCGATGCCCCGATAGAAGAGGATCGTCTGGCCCGCGAAGAGTGGGGTCAGGAACAGCGCCACATAGACGGCGAGGCCAAACGCGACCGAACACCCGAGATAGGCGAGCGTGAGGATGACCGTCTTCCACCGCGCACCCGCCACGGCTCGACCAGGGGAGAAGGCGTCGGGTGTGACAGGCGGAAACTGCGCGGTGCCCGACAGGACTGCCGACGAGGCGATCAGCGCCGCTTCTTCCTTGGCCTGAATTGCGCTCATGAGTCGTTCCGGTCCTTATACATCGGCTGGATGGCCTTTGCGTGCCGCGCAACATGGCGAGTGAGCTTTGACAAATTGCTAACCAAATCTGGTCCGGTCGATTTACTGCGCGGCCTACCTGTTGGCAGATCGTTCACGAACGGGCAGTTAGGAGGTGGCGAGACAGGCAGGGGCGCATGGGGAGCGGCAAGGCGGAGCAACAGCAAGTAATTGTCGCTTCACAGCGTTTTCCATGGCGTCCGTTGATCCTGGCATCATTGGCGCTGGTCGCGTTGCTGCTTGCTGCCGCGAGCACGACGTCGGATATTATCGCGGCGGTGCTGTTGCGCCAGCAGGACATCTTCCTGCTTGGCCTTGCCTTGCTCTTGGCCGGCGCCGCGCTGCTGCCGATCCTTCCTGCGCGGCGGCCACTGGTTTTCAATTGGCGTATGACCGCATCGGTTGCCCTGATCGCGGCGGTCGCCGCCTATGCCGGCCACCATTGGCTCCTGCTCGGCTACGATTTCACGCGCGACGAACAAATGGCGAATTTCGACGCCGCTATTTTCAACGCGGGCCATCTCGTCTGGCCGCTGCCGTCGGACTGGCAAGCACATGCCACCGAGCTCAACCTGCGCTTCATGCCTCGCGCCGGTGACCAGCAGCTGGCCTGGGTCTCCGGTTATCTGCCGATGAACGCGGCGATCAGGGCGCTGTTTGGCTTGCTCGGCGATCCGGCATTTGCCGGCGCGGTGTATCTGGCGGCCTCCGTCATCCTGCTCTGGAGTTGTGCGCGTCGCCTGTGGTCTGACAAGCCGGAAACGGCGGCCGTCTGCGTGTTGCTCCTCGTGGGCGCGGGCCAATTCGTCATGGCCGGCATGACAGCTTATGCCATGCCCGCGCATCTCTGTTTCAACCTCCTCTGGTTGCGGCTCTTCCTCGCGGACCGGCGCAGGACGGATCTGGGCGCCATTGCGATCGGCTTCATCGCGACTGGCTTGCACCAGCCGCTCTTCCATCCGATGTTCGTTGCGCCGTTCATGTTGATGCTGCTGCTCGAGTGGAACTGGCGCCGCCTCGTCATCTTCGTGCCGCTTTATGCGCTCATCGGCATCTTCTGGCTCTATTGGCCGGGGCATGTTGCGGACCTGATTGCCGGGCCGAGCGGCGTGGGCCGGGCGAGCGACAGCAGCTATATTGCGCGGCTGCTTGGAGCGCTCAGCCAAAATCGTGACGCTTTTTCGACCATGGCGGCCAATCTGCTGCGCTTCGTCACCTGGCAGAATATACTGCTGCTGCCATTGCTGCTGGCGAGTTGGCCCATCGTGCGCCGGGGCGGGATGGCCGCAGCGCTGGCGCTGGGCTTTGTCCTGCCGGTGCTGGCGATCACGATCATCCTGCCGAGTCAGGGCTTCGGCTTCGGCTATCGCTATCTTCACGGGGTGCTCGGCAATGCGGTGCTGCTCGCCGGCTATGGCTGGGACCGTTTCGAGGGGAGTGTGGCTCTGCGCTCGGCGCTGGTCCGGGCGACTGCGGTGAGCCTGGTCGTGTTGCTGCCGGTGCAGGGCTGGATGACACACCAGCTTTATGCCGCCAATGCCTTGGCGAGCGCCCGCATCGACGCGAGTGGTGCGGATTACGCACTGATCCCCGAGGGCAATCTTGCGGTCCTGCACGATCTCGTCCTCAACCGGCCCGATCTGAGCAACCGGCCGATCCGGCTGATCGAGCCGCTCGTTGCCGACTCCGAGGATCTTGCGCGGCGGATCTGCCGCCGGGGCGTGACCGTCGCACTTTTCGAGGATAGCTTTTTCGATCCGATAGCCGGCGCGCTCGAGATTCAGCGGAGCGAGATCGCCGCTGCGGCCGTGCGGCGTGACCGGCCGGCGCTGCTGGCTGCCGGATGTAGCGTGAAGCTGCTGAAATAGGGCCTTCCGAGGTAGCTTGGCAGTATCTTGTTAACCATGGGCTGGTAGCGGTCGATCGTTGGATCAGGAGCCGGAGGAGGCCCCCTTGACGGACCGCAATCCTGAAGCCGCATTGCCATGAAAAGGCGGCTTTCTGAAGCGGCCTGTGATCGTTCGGCCAGGCCGCCGAGCGTGGCAGTGCTGTTGTCGACCTATAACGGTGCGACCTACCTCCAGGCACAGCTTGAAAGCCTTCGCGCGCAGGAGCACGTGCATGTCCGCCTACACGCGCGTGACGACGGCTCGGCCGACGGCACATGTGCGCTTCTACGCGAATACGCTGCGGATTGGCCGGAATTGGCCGATGCGTCATCGGGTCCGAATCTTGGACCGGCGGCCAGCTTCATGCAATTGTTGCGAACGGCGCCCGATGATGCAGACTATTACGCCTTCTGCGATCAGGACGATGTCTGGCTTCCCGAGAAACTGGCGCGCGCCACCGCGGAGTTGGCGGGTGAAACGGAGCCTGCCCTTTATTGCTCGAACGTGACCTGCGTTGGTGACGATCTCCGGGTGCTTGGCGTACCCGCTGCCCATGGCAATCCTGATTTCGAGCATTTGCTTTTCGAGAATATAGCGGCCGGCTGCACAATCGTGCTCAATCCTGCTGCGCGTGCGCTGATCAACAGCGAAGCGCCGTCGCAGGGGATGGTAATGCATGACTGGTGGAGCATCCTGATCATCGCGATCTTCGGACGCGTAATCTATGATCCGGAGCCAAGCATATTCTATCGACAGCATGGCGCGAACACACTTGGGCTACAGGCAAACAGGGCTGCGCAAAAGATGAGGCAAGTTGCCCGTCTGGTTCGGGAACGGCGGTCATTTTATCCGATCCATGCCCAGGCCGTGGAACTACTGAGGCTTTTCGGTGATCGAATGCCGGCGTTTCACCGTGCTCGCCTCGAGCGTTTGGTTTCCTCGAAACGCTCATGTCTGTCCCGCGCGGCATATGCCATGTCGAGAGACATCGTGCATCGACATTTCCTGGACGCCGCGGCGTTGAGAGGATTGACTCTGGTCGGTTGGTACTAGGCGAGGAGGCGACCGCAATCACGATGTCGATGCGCAAGTCTCTCGTCTGGAATTACGGGGCCCATTTTCTGGTGTTTGCTGTCACGCTCGGCAGCACCATCGTCGTATCGCGTCTTCTCACTCCGCATGAACTCGGCATCTTTAGCGTCGGCATCGCGATCTCGGGCCTTCTGGGCACTTTGTCCTATTTCGGCGTCGCCAATTATCTCATCCGGGACCAAGCGCTCTCCGAACAAACCCTCGCCACGGGCTTCACGGTCAATGCGATCATGTGCCTCGTCGTGGGGGCCATACTTTGGCAGCTCGGCACGATCGGACAGCCACTGTTCTCCGATCCTGCGATTCCTAGGGTGTTACTTTGGCTGGCCCTCGTTCCAGTGATAGGCATTTTCGAGTTCCTACCCGCGACGCTCCTGACGCGCGAGATGCAGTTCGGCCGCACATCATTGCTGCAACTGGGCAAGGCGACGTTCAACGCAGTTGGGGTGGTCGGTTTTGCCCATCAAGGCTGGAGCTATCTCAGCCCGGCCTTCGGCGCGGTGATTGGTGCCGCATTCGGGGCCTTGGGGTATAGCATTGTGGGCCGTCGGCATGTCAGGTTGAGATTGTCATTGCAGGGCGCGCGCGTGTTGGCCGTATTTTCGGCCCAGATGATTTCAGCCGGCGGCATCCCGCTCGTGGCGGCGCGCATCGCAGAACTGATTATCGCTCAGTTCCTTGGGTTGAGTGCACTCGGGCTCTACACGCGAGCGTCCGGTCTGGCGGCGATGGTTTGGGACGGCGCCTACGGCCTCTCCACCCGTATCATCTACGTTCAGATGGCTGCTGAGCTGCGCGACACGGGCTCGCTTAGGGAGACATTCCTTCGCGCGACAAAGCTGCTCACCGCGGTCATGTGGCCGGTCATGGCTGGTATCGCCGTGCTCTCAGCTCCGATCATCCAGCTCCTTTACGGCGCGGGCTGGGAGGGCGCTGCATTGCCGCTTTCGATCCTCATGGCTGGACAGTTCGTCATGATCGGCTTTGCCATGAACTGGGAATTGTGCGTGCTCACCAATCGCACAGCATGGCAGGCTCGAACCGAGGTTACACGCGCCGTGATCGGGCTTGCGGCTTTTGCCGCTGGCGCCCTGCTCAGCCTTCCGGCTGCGGCGCTGGGGCGTGTGGTCGACGCCGTATTCGGCTACCTGATCTATCGGCCCAGAATGGCCGATATGGCCGGAGCGACGTCTGCGGAAATAGGGGATGCCAATAACGGGAGTCTGGTCCTCACACCCTTGGCGATTGGACCGGCGATCGGTCTGATGGTTGTTTCCAGATGGTCTCCGGCGGTGCCAATGGGGCAGATCGCGATTGCAGTCGTGGCAGGCGGCGCACTCTGGATGTTCGCGCTCTACGCGACCCGACACCCGCTGTTTAAAGAACTGGTGTCATTGGCGCGACCTTGGAAGTAGGAAGCCGGCGGCTGAATTGTTTGGCGGAGGATCGCTCGCAAACCCGGCGGCGCCAAGCTTGTCAACTCTGTCCCAGTTCAGCCAACAGCGCTTCGATCCGTTCGGCACCGACAGCCCAGTTATAATTGGCGGCCGCATAAGAGGCCGCTTCAAAATTTGGTCCAAGGCGCGCCGCATTTATGGCGTCATTGAAGCGGTCCGCCGTCAACGCCGGCTGTGTGAGATTGATCGCGACGCTTCTCAGGTAAGACGCGGCGCCAGGATCGGCTGCGGCACTGTCTTCTCCACAGATGACCGGAAGCCCCGATGCCAGCGCCTCCTGGATGACAAGCGGAAAGCCTTCTCCCGTGCTCGGCAAGAGCAATGCGTCAGCGACCCGGTACAGGTCGGCGAGTTGGCTTTGCGAACATTTGCCGAGCGTGCGCACATTGTCGAGCGCCCATCCGTCAGGGACGATCGGTCCGCCTCCGGCCAGAAGGAACAGGCTTTGCGGTCTACGCCGGGCCAGCGCCTCCAACACGGCGAGACCCTTTCTCTCGACGAACCTACCGACGAACAATAAAATCTCGCTGAAGCCGCTCGCGTGCAGGGTGTTTCTCAGCGTGGCACGTTCCTCGGCCATCCCGGGGTGGAATAGATTGCTATCGACACCGTTGAAGATGACCTGAGCGGGGTGCGCACGAGCGACATCGGCAAACTCGCGGTGAATGGCATCGCTGATGAAGACGAGCTGGGGTGCGCGACGCAGCATGGGGCGAGTCACCAGACGTGTGGCGGCTTTCATCATGAGTCGCAGGGCCATGCTTGAATATGGGATAGCGCCGATATGCTGGATGAGGAGCCAGGGTTTGGCGTGCCGCCTCGCGCTCGATGCCGCTGCCAGCGAGGGCATGTAAAGCGCATCATGGATGATGACCGCGTCGGCCGCAGCCACCTGCCTGTCCAATTCGCGCCGCGCGGCGAGCGTGATCAGCGGCATGGGCAGGCCAGCCAGCTTTTCGATCGGGTCGAAGGATCGCAACGGTGCCGCTGTTACGCCGTCCAGGGCTGGCGCCGGGTCGAGATCGGCGGCTGCCCAGAAGCTGTCATGGCCGCGTTCCGCCAGCGCTTGCGCAAGATTGCCGGCGACGAGCTCGATGCCGCCGCCATGGCCCGCGAAGAACGCCGAGACGGTTAGGATGCGCATGCTTTACTCTAGACGCGCATGGCCATGGAAAGCCAGCGCATGCCTATGCCTTCAGCGCCCGGTACTGGCCGGAAAAAGCTGTTCAACCCGCTCGCTTGCGGAGCGGTCCGCCTGGGCGGCGGATGCAGCAAGGAACTGCGCCTCGTGGCCACCAAGGATGGCGAGGAAGAAGCCGCCCATCACATTCTGGATGCCGACGGTCAGCAGCAGGGTACCGAACATGGGAAGGAAGATGCTGTCGGCCATGCCGTAGTTGCGGGCGACCCACTGGGCGTAGACGACGGCGAGCACGCCCATGCCGGCCGCCATGCTGGCGAGGCCGCTGATCAGGGCATTCTCCAGCGTTGCGAGGCGCGCCATTGCCCGTGAGATGCGTCCCGGTTCGCGATAACCCGTGCGCAGCGCATAGACTTGGCTGGCGCCGGTCAGGATCATCGCAAGGTGACCGATCATGAACGAAGCGGAACCGATGATCGTCCAATAGTCGCCCACGGCGGGAAAGCTGCCCGGCATGAAATATTGCATGGCCGACTTGGCCAGCACGATCATGCCGAAGATGAGTGCGGCGACCGCCGGCAGGCCGAACAGCCAGTTGGGCGCCAGCATCAACAGGTAGCGCAGGTGGCGCCAGCCGTCGCGCCAGGGGCGCAGGTGCGGTGCGCGGTCGCGCAGGTCGGGCAAGAGCTTGGCCGGTACCTGGCTGATCGGCAGTTTCAGCAGTGCCGCCTTGATGACCATTTCGCTCGCGAATTCCATACCGGTGCCGGAGAGGCGCAGTCGCTGGAAGCTCTCCTTGCGGATCGCGCGCAGGCCGCAATGCGCATCGTTGATGCCCGAGCGGAAGAAGAGGTTGAGCATGCCCGTGAGCAGCGGATTGCCGATATGGCGGTTCTTCCACGGCATGGCGCCGGGCGTAATGCCGCCGTCGAACCGCGAGCCCATGCACAATGCAGAGCCCTCAGCGAGCTTGCCGATCATCGCGACGCCGTCGTTGAAATCATAGCTGCCGTCCGCGTCGCCCATCAGGATGAATCGACCGCGGGCGGCATGGCAGCCGGCGATCAGCGCCGCGCCATAGCCGCGCACCGGAACGGGCTCCACGCGCGCGCCGAGCGAGAGGGCTAGGGCCTGGCTGCCGTCGATCGAACCGTTATCGGCGACAAGGATTTCGCCGGTGAAGCCATATTGTGCCTCGATGCGGCGCAGGGCCGCGTGCGCATTGGTCAGGCAATGCGGCAGCGACTGGATTTCGTTGAGGCAAGGCATGAGGATCGTCACGTCGACGGAAGCGACGGAAAACTGCGCCCGATCCGGCTCGTACATGAAAAGGTCTTCCCCGATGACGTGTCGGGAAAGACCTAGAAGGATTTGGTAAACAACTGGTTCGCGCCGCGCGTGTTCGTTAACGTCTGCTGCAGCCCGGAGCGTTCGGAACTAGCGCGTCTTGCGCATGATTGTCACCGAAGTGACGCCTTCATCCTCCTTGAGGCTGATGATCGCCGTCAGGCTCGTCACGCGAGTCTGCGACATCGTATATTGCAACCTCCGCTCGCCCTTCGCAGCGCCGCTCGGAACCTTCTCCTGGCGCCAGAGGCCACCCGCCTGGCCGAAATAGTCCACATATGCCTTCTCGATCGGCGGAACGACCGCGGCGGCGGTCACGAGAAGGCAGTGGCCCTTGTTATAGCCCGCGTCCCAGACTTCGCCCTCATCGGAAGGGGACTTGAGATATTCGGCCTCGCCCATCTCCGTTGACTTGGTCGACGCCAGGAAGGCGGGCGGGTTCTGCTGATATTTGAAGCCAAGGCCGTCGAGCTGCTTGGCGTTCACATTCTGGATTGCCAGTGTGCCCAGCGAGTGTTCGACGCATTGTTTCAGGGCTTTCTCCGCTGCCTTGTCGGTCGGCAGGACGGACTGGGCCATTGCGGGTGCCGCGAGAACAAGTGCGGCGAATGCGAGCGTCTTCATGCGTTCCTCCCCCATTTGTGTCAGCCGTTCGAGCGCGTGATCGTCACGGTAGTTGTATTCTCGGCATCACGGAGGCCGATCGCGACCACCAGTTTGAGATTGCGCCGCGGGTTCCATGCATAACCGATGAGGCGCTCGCCCGGGCGCGCGCGCGCGGTGGGCCTGTCGGAACGCCAGCCCTTGGTCTGTGTGAAATAGGTGACGAGGCCCTTTTCGACCTCTGCGGTCGGGGCAGCCAGGGCGATCACCATGCAGCCGCCTGAGTCATAGCCAATCGCCCAGATCTCGCCTTCGGTGGAGGGGGACTTGAGATATTCGCCTTTGCCGAGTGTCGTCATCTTGGTCGAGGCAAGAAATTCAGGCGGGTTGAGCTGATATTTGAGGCCCTTGGCATCGAACTGGCTGCCGCTCTTGCCTTCGATGGGTACACTGCCGCTCGAATGATTGGCGCAGGCTTCGATTGCGAACCTGGTTGCATCCTCGACCGATCGGTCGGTCGACGATTGGGCCAATGCCGGTATGGCAATAGCAACGCCCAGAAGCACATAAGCTTTCACAGGCAACCTCCCCTTTTCGTGCCGCCGCTTAGCGGCTGTGCAGGGGCAATCTCATCTTTTTGAGACGGTTCGTCAATTGCGCATGACGGCGCGCCGTCGGGGCGCGACGCTGCGGCCCGTAGGGGGTGTTATTCGGCCTTTTCGGCGAGCACCGTCAGGCCGGTTTCGGAGACTTCGGCGAAGCCGCCCTCGACGCGAATGACGCGCGGCGTGGCGCCGTCGCGGTCGTAGACCTTGAGCTCGCCGTCCTTGACCGTCGACATGAAGGGCGCGTGGCCCTGCAACACGCCGAATTCGCCCTCGGTGCCGGGCACGACGACCATGTAGACCTCTTCGGAAAGGACGAGGCGTTCCGGGGTCACGAGTTCGAAATGCAGTGCCATATCAACTTTCCCTTTCCCTCTCCCCTTGCGGGAGAGGGTTGCGCAGACTTGGCAGCTTGCTGCCTAGCCGAAGCTGGGTGAGAGGTGCGGCGGCGCTTCCCCCTCATCCAACTGCGCCTAAGCGCCTTGCGGCGCCAAGGCTTTGTATCCTTCTCCCTCAAGGGGAGAAGGAAAGAGCTTATGCCGCTTCCGCAGCCAGCTTCTTGCCCTTTTCGACCGCCTCTTCGATGCCGCCGACCATGTAGAAGGCCGCTTCGGGCAGGTGGTCATATTCGCCGTCGACGACAGCCTTGAACGACTTCACCGTGTCCTCGATCTGGACGAACTTGCCCGGGATGCCGGTGAAGACCTCGGCGACGTGGAAGGGCTGGGAGAGGAAGCGCTGGATCTTGCGGGCGCGCGCGACCGTCAGTTTGTCCTCTTCCGAGAGCTCGTCCATGCCGAGAATGGCGATGATGTCCTGCAGCGACTTGTACTTCTGCAGCGTCTGCTGGACGCGACGGGCAACCTCGTAATGCTCCTGGCCGACGACGGCGGGAGTCAGCACGCGCGAAGTCGAGTCCAGCGGGTCCACGGCCGGGTAGATGCCGAGCTCCGAGATGGCGCGCGACAGGGTGGTTGTGGCGTCAAGGTGCGCGAACGAGGTCGCTGGCGCGGGGTCGGTCAGGTCGTCCGCGGGCACGTAGATGGCCTGCACCGAGGTGATCGAGCCCTTGGTGGTCGAGGTGATGCGCTCCTGCAGCGCGCCCATGTCGGTTGCGAGCGTCGGCTGATAACCCACGGCCGAGGGGATGCGGCCCAGCAGAGCCGACACTTCCGAGCCCGCCTGGGTGAAGCGGAAGATGTTGTCGACGAAGAAGAGCACGTCCTGGCCTTCCTGATCGCGGAAATACTCGGCCATGGTGAGACCCGAGAGCGCAACGCGGGCACGGGCGCCCGGGGGTTCGTTCATCTGGCCGAAGACAAGCGCCACCTTCGAGCCCTCGCTCGTGGGGTTGCCGTCCGCATCGGTCGCGATGACGCCCGCGTCGAGGAACTCGTGGTAGAGGTCATTGCCCTCGCGGGTGCGCTCGCCGACGCCAGCGAAGACGGACACGCCGCCATGGCCCTTGGCGATGTTGTTGATCAGTTCCTGGATGAGCACGGTCTTGCCGACGCCCGCGCCGCCGAACAGGCCGATCTTGCCGCCGCGCGCATAGGGTGCGATCAGATCGATGACCTTGATGCCGGTGACGAGGATCGCGGCTTCGGTCGCCTGGTCCGTGAAGAGCGGCGCCTGCGCGTGGATCGGCGCGCGCATGTCGGTGTTGACCGGGCCGCGCTCGTCGATCGGCTCGCCGATGACGTTGAGGATGCGGCCGAGCGTCTGCGGGCCGACCGGCACGGAGATTTGTGCGCCGGTGTCCGTCACGTCCTGTCCCCGCGTCAGGCCGTCGGTGGAGTCCATGGCGATCGTGCGCACGGTGTTCTCGCCGAGATGCTGGGCGACCTCGAGCACGAGGCGCTGGCCGTTGTTGCTCGTCTCGAGCGCCGAGAGGATCGCCGGAAGCTTGTCCTCGAAGGTGACGTCGACGACGGCGCCGATGATCTGGCTGATCTTGCCGACATTATTGGTCTTGGCCATGGTTCCGTTCCTTGCCTTCTTCAATTCGTGGCCGGCTCAGTGCCGGCATTTGCCTGTCTGGCTGTCCCATTGGCCACTGCCGTCGAGACACCTGTCTATTTCCGTCCACCGGGCGCCCTTGGCCCAGATGCCGATGCCGATCAGAAGGATCAGCCCTGCAAGGACGATCCTTCGCTTCGTCAATTACAGCGCCTCCGCGCCCGCAATGATTTCCACCAGTTCGGTGGTGATCGCGGCCTGGCGGCTGCGGTTATATTCGATCGTCAAACGCTTGATGAGGTCGCCCGCGTTGCGCGTCGCATTGTCCATCGCGGTCATCGAGGCGCCCTGCTCGGACGCCATGTTCTCGAGCAGCGCCTTGAAGATCTGGACGGTGACATTGCGCGGAAGCAGGTCGGCGAGGATCGCTTCCTCGTCCGGCTCATATTCGACCGCAGCACCCGACGAAGCGGGGGCATCGGCCGGGACCTTGACTGGGATGATCTGCTGCTCGGTCGGAATCTGAGCGAGCGCCGACCGGAACGCCGAGTAGAAGAGATGGGCGACGTCGAACTCGCCGGCGAAGAAACGCGCGGAGACGTCCTCGGCGATCGCGTGCGCCTCGTCATAGCCGGGCGTGCGGACGTTGGTCGTGTCGAACTCGCCCACGATCTTGCCCGGGAAGGTGCGTGCGATCACCGCGCGGCCCTTGCGGCCGACGAGGTAGAATTTCACTGTCTTGCCCTGCGCGATCAATTCGCGCGCCTTTACGATGGCTGCCTTGACGATGTTCGCGTTGAACGCGCCGGACAGGCCCTTGTCGCCATTGGCGACGAGCAGCAGGTGCGTGTCGTCCTTGCCGGTGCCGGCGAGCAGGCGCGGCGCGCTGTCGCCTGTCACCTTGCCGGCGAGGCTCGCGACTACCTTCTCCAGCCGCTGCCCATAGGGGCGTGCGGCCTCGGCGGCAGCCTGCGCCTTGCGGAGCTTGGCGGCGGCGACCATCTGCTTGGCCTTGGTGATCTTCTGGGTCGATTTGACCGAGGCGATCCGCCCTTTGAGTTCCTTCAAGGATGCCATTGCGGCGTCAGCTCCTTACGCGAACGTCTTGCCGAACGCGGCGAGGACGTCCTTCACCTTGTCGCGCGTGCTGTCCTCGAAGGACTTGCTGTCGCGGATCTCGGCGAGGATGTCGGCATGATGCGCGCGGAAATGCGCGAGCATCGCGGCCTCGTAGCGGACGACATCGGTGGTCGCGACGCTGTCGAGATAGCCCGCCGTGCCTGCGAAGATCGAGACGGTCTGCTCCTCGAACGGCAGCGGCGAGAACTGCGGCTGCTTGAGCAGCTCCGTCAGGCGCGCGCCGCGGTTGAGCAGCTTCTGCGTCGAAGCGTCGAGGTCCGAACCGAACTGGGCGAAGGCCGCCATTTCGCGATACTGGGCCAGCTCCAGCTTGATCGAGCCAGAGACCTTCTTCATCGCCTTGGTCTGCGCGGCGGAACCGACGCGCGACACCGAAAGGCCGACGTTGATGGCCGGACGGATGCCCTGGTAGAACAGGTTGGTCTCGAGGAAGATCTGGCCGTCGGTGATCGAGATCACGTTTGTCGGGATGTAGGCGGACACGTCGCCGGCCTGCGTCTCGATGATCGGCAGCGCCGTCAGCGAGCCGCCTCCCAGCGAGTCGTTCATCTTCGCGGCGCGCTCGAGCAGGCGGCTGTGCAGGTAGAAGACGTCGCCGGGATAGGCTTCGCGGCCCGGCGGGCGGCGCAGCAGCAGCGACATCTGGCGATAAGCGACGGCCTGCTTGGAGAGGTCGTCATAGACGATGACGGCATGCATGCCGTTGTCGCGGAAATACTCGCCCATTGCAGCGCCGGTATAGGGCGCGAGGAACTGCAGCGGGGCGGGTTCCGAGGCCGTCGCGGCGACGACGATCGAATATTCCATCGCGCCGTTTTCTTCGAGCTGGCGAACGATCTGCGCGACGGTCGAGCGCTTCTGGCCGACGGCGACATAGATGCAGTAGAGCTTCTTGCTCTCGTCCGTGCCCGCGTTGACGCCCTTCTGGTTGATGAAGGTGTCGATGGCGACGGCGGTCTTGCCGGTCTGGCGGTCGCCGATGATCAGCTCGCGCTGGCCGCGGCCGACGGGGACGAGCGCGTCGATCGCCTTGAGGCCGGTCTGCACCGGCTCGCTCACCGACTGGCGCGGGATGATGCCCGGCGCCTTCACTTCCACGCGCGAACGCTGGTCGGAGACGATCGGGCCCTTGCCGTCGATTGGATTGCCGAGGCCGTCGACCACGCGGCCGAGCAGGCCCTTGCCGACCGGCACGTCCACGATGGTGCCGGTGCGCTTGACGACGTCACCTTCCTTGATCTCGCTGTCCGAGCCAAAGATCACGACGCCGACATTGTCCGCTTCCAGGTTGAGGGCCATGCCCTGCACGCTATTGGCAAAGGCGACCATCTCGCCGGCCTGCACATTGTCGAGGCCGTGGATGCGGGCGATGCCGTCACCGACGCTCAGCACGGTGCCGACTTCGCTGACCTGCGCTTCGGTGCCGAAATTGGCGATCTGGGCCTTGATGACCTTGGAAATTTCTGCGGCGTTGATGTCCATTTTCTAGCCTTTCTTGGGTCCCTTGCGGGGCCTCAGCCCTTCATTGCCTGGGCGAGCGAGTTCAAACGGGTGCGGAGCGAGCCATCGATCATCTGGCTGCCCATCTTGACGACGAGGCCGCCCATGATGGCGGGGTCGACATTGAGGTCGAGCGCCATGTCGCGGCCGGTACGGGCCTTCAGCTGTTTGCTGAGCGCAGTGACCTGCGTCTTGCTGAGTGGAAAGGCCGAGGTGACTTCCGCGCGCGTCTCGCCCTTGTGGGCGGAGAGCAGGGTCTCATAGGCGCGGATGACATTGAGAATCTGGGAGAGACGACGATTCTGCGCCAGTACGCCCAGCGTCTTGGCAGTGAGATCGTCGAGCTTGAGCGATGTCGCCACGGCTGCAATCGCCCTCGCCGCGGCCTCCCGCCCGACCAGCGGGCTCTGGGTCAGCGCCTTCAAATCGGTCGATTCGGCCAGCGCCGCCTTGAGCGTCGCCAGGCTCGCCGCCACCGAATCGAGCGCCTTGGCCTCGCGAGCGAGCTCGAAGAGCGCCACTGCGTAGCGCCCCGCTAGGCTAGCCTGAATACCGCCGGAATTCTCCACGCGCGTCTTGCCTCTCATCGTAACTGAATATGCGCCGAAAGAGGGGGCAACGGCACGCAGCCCCCTGACACGCGGGGGCGGTTAGCAGGGGCCGCGATAGGATGCAAGCCGGGAGGAGGCCCTTGCGGCGAGCGGTCAGGCCCCCGTCCCACACAGGACCGTCCGCCACATTCCTCGCGTGCCTAAGTACGCGGAGTAGAGGCCATGAAAATGCAGTGCTATTCGGTCACTCCATTATGGGGAATTGGATTGTTACAGTAATGAGTCATTTTTGTTACAATATAATCTGAAGTTGTTCTTGGATTTCAACACGATTTGGCAAGGATTGCCCGAATAGAGGGGCCTGGCTTTGGGGTGCGTCGACCTGTCTCGACGCTTTGTCATTGGGGCGATCGGGTTACATGTCCTTTTCTCGCTTCTGGTCGCATGCCGCCCGGTCGCGCCTTGCGTTGGGCTGGCATGCTTCGATCGCGAGCCAACTCAGGCTCGTGCTCGCCGGCGCGGGCGCGATGTTGCTCCTCCTGATCGTTGCGCAGACGGCGACGCTCGGCTTCGATCGCGCCATGACCGGTCGTCTCGTCGACCAGCGCATCGCGCCCATGAGTCAGCTCCAGATCATTGCTTCGGGTTATCAGTCGAGCTGGGCCATTGCCGACAAGGTGCGCACCGGCAACATGGGCGCCAGCGGCGGCGCGGCCGCGATCGCGAGCCTTCGCGTGCAGATGTCGATGGATTGGCACGAGCTGCGTGTGATGGCGCCCGATGTTGCGGCGCAGTTTGCGGCCGAGCGCGATTCGGCCGACACGGCGCTCGCCAATCTCTCGAATATCCTCGTCGCGGACGATCGCGACCGGCTGGACTTCTTCCTCTCCGGCCAGCTCTACAGCAGTGTCGACCCGCTGATTGCGCATCTCGGCCATGCAGTCGCAGCACTCCGCACCACGGCCTCGCAGGATCGGTTCACGCTGCGCCGGGTCAATCTGATCGCGCAGGTTATGCTTGTGCTGGCGTCCCTGATCGCGTGCGTCGCCGGCTACGGCCTCTATCGACTCAGCCGCCGGCGCCTGATCCAACCATTGATTGCACTCGCCGATCATCTCAAGGCCGC
>DASWYL010000031.1:0-23979 GCA_036404995.1 Sphingobium sp.
TCATAGTCGGTCGTTACGGGCGTACCGCGCGCATTGATGACGACGTCAGCGGCGAAGAGTCCGCCGGACATCATGAAGGTGAGGGGCGACAGCGTCATTTTGCCGTGATCGAGGCCGAGTGCGAGGCCGATGTCGGAAATGGGGATGTTCTTTCCGACCACGTCACGGATCTGGTAATTCACCCTAGCGTCGAAGGCACGGACGGCGTCGATCCGCAGAGGCGCGTCCGGCAGGATGCGCGGCGTGCCGTTGACACGGGTGATCAGGCCGCCGGCACCTTCCGTTTCGATCCGGTCAGGCTGGTATCCCACGAAGGGGGCGATATCGATCATGTGGAGCCGGTCGGTCTTGAGATCGGCCTCGATGAGCACGCGATCCTTCGGGCGGGAAATCGTCATCTGCCCGCCCAGATCGCTGTCGCCGTAATGGCCGGCAAGCTTGGTGAACCGCCATTCGTCACCCTGCTTGGTGAGCGCGGCGCGCAGATTGTAGAAGCGCGTATCCGGCACCGCGACGCCGAGAAAATCGAACAGCCGGCTCATATTGGGGCCGCGTGCGGCGACCTGAAGCTTGCTGCCCTCAAGTTGCGTGGGTCCCGGCAAGGTCCCGCTCACGTCGAGATGCGTGGCGCCCGAACTGGCCGCGAAGGTGATGCGGTTCTCGCCGCCCGCGATCGTTGCATTGGGGCTGAGCAGCCTGCCGCCGACGACATAGGGCTGGCCACGCAGCGTGCCGCCGCCGGTGAAAGTCACCGTGTCGTCGGCAACTTTCGTGTTGCGGGCATTGACCTGTCCGATGGCGAAATCGCCGAACAACAGCATCCGCGGATCGGCATAGTGGACGCGCGTGCCGGTGATCGCGGCGCGGCGGATGTCGGGCAATTCGAGCTTTTTCGGAGGGCCGCTGCCGAAGGTCCAGCTATTGGCCTTGCCGTCACGCGTCCACTCGAGGTCAATTGCGCCGCCGTCGAGACGGAGGTCCCGGATGATGCGTCGCCCCCAGAGCAACGGAAAGGACGAAATCCGCATGTCCAGCGACCTTGCGGCGAAGAAGGGCTTGGCGCCCGCCCATTTCGGGTTGGCGATGGTCATGCTGTCGGCGCGGAACTGGATAGCGATTGGATTGAAATAGAGGTTGAAGTCGCCGCCGACCCTGACGTCGCGGCCGAGCATGCCGGTCATGATCCGTTCGGCCGGGAGCTTCAGGAAGCGGCCCTTGGTGACGAACAGTACCAGCCAGACTGCCAGGACTGCGACAAGGATCCAGGCGAGCGCGCGCCAGGGCCAATTCAGGCGGCGCCATCGGTCGTAGGCCGCGCGCGTATGACCCCCAATCCCGTGAACGGGCAGGGCTTGCGCCGAGCGCTTCGGATCGAATTCCTTGGGATCCATGGCCGGAAAACGTCCCCGGCGCGCTGGAGGTTCCGGGGAGGGACTAGGCGTTTGCCTTGACCGGTGCTGGCGCGTCGATGGGCTGCACGCCGTAATCGGCCTTGCGGTCGAAGGCGACGCCCGAGGCGCCGACGCGGCGGCTGGATGCCACGACCTGGAAGACATTGAGCGCGCCGCGCTGGAAGGAGAGGGCACAGAGCGAGAGATAGAGCAGCCACAGGCGCGTCTTGGGCAGGCCGATCAGCGCTGCGCCTTCGTCCTGGCGGGCGTAGAGCCGCTTCGCCCAATGCTGGCAGGTGAGGCCGAAATGCTCGCGCAGCGCCTCGACCTCATGAACCTCGAAGCCGGCGCGCTCCAGCGCCGCGCAAGTCATGCCGATATGATCGAGCTCGCCGCCCGGGAAGATATATTGGACGATGAACTTCATGTAGGGCGTGAGGATCGGGAAGTCCTCGACCTTGGCGGTCATGCGGCGGGCGCTCGCCTGCCCCAGATAGAGGCCGCGCGGGCGAAGGTGCCGGCCGAGCATCAGGTAGAAATCGTGATGATTGGCGATGCCGACATGCTCGATCATCTCGATCTGGGCGACCTTGTCGAAGATCCTGTCTTCGGGGAGCGTGCGGCAGTCGCGCAGTTCGATCTTGACCCGGTCGCCGAGGCCCAGGCGCGCGATCTTGGCGTTCACATAATCGTGCTGCTCGGTGCTGAGCGTGGTGCCGTAAGCGACAGCGCCATAATGCTGGGCGGCGTGACAGAGCAGCCCACCCCAGCCGCAGCCGGGATCCCAGAGCTTGTCGCCGGGCTGGATGCGCAGCTTCTTGCAGATGAGGTCGAGCTTGTTGAGCTGGGCCGCGTCGATCGTGTCGTCCGGCTTGTCGAAATAGGCCGAGCTGTAGACCATGTTCTCGTCGAGGAAGAGCTCGTAGAACGCGTTCGACACGTCATAATGAAATGAAATCAGTTCCTTGTCGTTGCGGCCCTGCGCCGGCGACAACCCAACCTTGTCGGTGAACTTGTTGACCAGCGAGGTGAAGGGATGGCTCTTCACGAGGATGGGCAGCGCCATCCGCAGCAGCCTGGCCTTGTTCACCTTGCCGGGCAGGAAGCGGAACTGGAGATGATCGACATGGCGCATCGCGTCGATCGGGTCGGCGCCGCGAATATCGAGATCGCCGGCGGCATAGAGCTCGGCAATGGTGACCAGCGAGGGGTCCATCAGCAGGCGCCGCATCACCCGGTTCGAGGCGATGACGAAGCGCACTTCTTCCTGCGCGCCTTGCCCGAGCGGGATGATCGTCCCGTCCCACAGCTCGATGCAGATGTCGACGTCGAGATGCCGCGCCAGTTCGCCGAGCACGGCCTTGGTTGCGTCGAGTTCGGTCTTCATGAAGCGGCGCGGTCCTTAAGGTCGTCGGTCTGGTCGCTGAGCGCGGTGTCCAGCTCGGCCAGAAGCTCATAGTGCGTCAAGTCGAAGTGCAGCGGGGTTACGGTCACATAGCCCTGCGCGCTGGCTTCGAGGTCGCTGCCGCGCGGTACGGCGTCGCTATGATCGAGGCCGAACCAGAAATAGGGATAGCCGCGCGGATCGACGCTGGGGACGATGCGGTTGCGCTCGACATCGTGGAAGCCCTGGCGCGCGACCTTGATCCCCTTGACCTGGTCGGCGGGAAGGGCGGGGAAGTTGACGTTGATGAGCGTCTTGCCACGATCGGGCTGCGCCAGGAGCGCGCGCACGACGCGCTCGCCCCAGCCCTGGGCGGCGGCGAAGGAGACCGAATCGCCCATGCCCTCGCGCGCATAGACCTGACTGAGCGCGATAGAGCGGATGCCCATGATCGCGCCTTCCATGGCGGCGGAAACGGTGCCCGAATAGGTCACGTCCTCGGCCAGATTGGCGCCGCGATTGACGCCGGAGAGGATCAGGTCGGGCCGGCAGTCCTTCATGAGATGGCCGACCGCCATCATCACCGCGTCGGTCGGCGTGCCGGAAATGGCGAAGCGCCGCGCGTCATACTCACGGATCCGCAGCGGGCGGGAGATGGTGAGGCTGTGTCCGGCCGCCGACTGCTCGTCCTGCGGCGCAACGACCCAGATATCGTCGGAGAGCGCCCGGGCGATCTCCTCGAGCACCTTGAGGCCGGGCGCGTGGATGCCATCGTCATTGGTCAGGAGGATGCGCATCAGCGGGGCTTAAGCTCCGTGATGCCGCCCATATAGGGTAGGAGAACCGTCGGTACGGTGACGCTGCCATCGGCCTGCTGATAATTTTCCAGCACGGCGACCAGCGTGCGGCCCACGGCAAGGCCCGAGCCGTTGAGCGTATGGACGAAGCGCGTGCCCTTCTCGCCTTCGGGACGGAAGCGCGCGTTCATGCGCCGCGCCTGGAAGTCGGCGCAGGTCGAGATCGAGCTGATCTCGCGATAGGTTTGCTGGCTGGGCAGCCAGACTTCGAGGTCGAAGGTCTTGGCCGCGGAGAAGCCCATATCGCCGGTGCACAGCAGCACGCGGCGATAGGGCAGCTCCAGCGCCTCAAGAATGCCCTGGGCAGAGGCGACCATGTGCTCATGCTCGGCGGCTGCCTGCTCGGGCGTGCAGATCGAGACCAGCTCGACCTTCTCGAACTGGTGCTGGCGGATGAATCCGCGCGTATCCCGGCCCGCGGAACCCGCTTCCGAGCGGAAGCAGGGGGTGAGAGCGGTGAAGCGCATCGGCAATGCGCTCTCGGGCAGGATCTGCTCGCGGACGAGATTGGTGAGGCTGACCTCGGCGGTGGGGATCAGCCAGCGGCCATCGGTGGTCTGGAACAGGTCTTCCTCGAACTTGGGCAGTTGTCCCGTGCCGAACAGCGCCTCGCTCCGCACGAGCAGCGGGGGATTGACCTCTTCATAACCGTTCTTCGCGGTCTGCGTGTCGAGCATGAACTGGGCGAGCGCGCGATGCAGGCGCGCGACCTGGCCGCGCAGAGCCGCGAAGCGCGCGCCCGACATGGCGGCGGCCGCCTCGAAGTCGAGACCGAGCGACGGGCCGAAATCGGCATGGTCCTGCGGCGCGAAGTTGAAATCGCGCGGCTTGCCCCAGCGATGCTGCTCGACATTCTCGGTTTCGTCGGCGCCTTCGGGGACGTCGGCGGCCGGGAGGTTCGGAATGGCGGCGAGCCGGTCCTGCACCGCGTCGGCCAGTGCCTTTTCCTCGGCCTCCAGTTCGGGCAGCCTGGCCTTGAGTTGGGCAACTTCGGCCTTCAGCGCCTCGGCCGCGTCCTTGTCGCCACTCGCCATGGCCGCGCCAATCAGCTTGCTCGCCTCGTTACGTCGGGCAAGGCTCTCCTGCATCGCCGTCGAGACAGCCCGCCAGCGTGTGTCGTCTGCCCCGATCTCGCTGCCCATCGGCTCGAGCCCGCGCCGGGCGAGGCCCGCGTCGAAGGCGGCCGGATTGTCGCGAATGGCTTTGATGTCGTGCATGGGGCGCAGCCTATGCCTTGCCTCTCCGGGGCGATCAAGCGCGACTCTGCCCGCGGTTCAGCCGCGCTTCACCGGGACTTGCGCAGGATGTCGGACGATTTGGTAACCTTTCTCGGCGAAAATCAGTGCCCAAGCGGGAGTGCACGCCGTTTTCCCAATGCCGAAGCGAACGCTTGTTTCGCTCCGACGCGGGCAGTATAGGCGCGGCCAAGCGGGTCGCCCCGGCGAGGCGGTTTCGATTGGTTTGCTGGAGAGTTTAATGGCCTCGGTTGCGGATTCGGCGGCGGACAAAAATGGTGGAGCGCAGGGCGGGCGGGTTGAACTGCCCGACGGCTATCGCCCTTCGCCCGATGAGGAATTCATGGGGCCGCTTCAGCTGGAATATTTCCGGCGCCGGCTTCTCGACTGGAAAAAGCAGATTCTCTCGGAAGCGGAAGGCACGCTCGCCACGCTCCAGTCCGAGCCACTGCGCGAACCCGATCTCAACGACCGTGCGTCCAGCGAGACCGACTGGTCGATCGAACTGCGCACGCGTGATCGCCAGCGCAAGCTGATCTCCAAGATCGATTCGGCGCTGCGGCGCATCGACGATGGCGAATATGGCTTTTGCGAAGTGACCGGCGAGCCGATCTCGCTCGGCCGGCTCGAGGCCCGCCCCATCGCCACCATGACCGTTGAGGCCCAGGAACGTCACGAACGCCAGGAAAAGGTATCGCGTGACGACTGACAGCGTCTTCAATCCACGCCTCGCGCACCTGCTCAACGATCCCAAGTTCGCAAGGCAGGTGATCACGAGCGGCGCGACGCCTCCGGAAGGCGCCGAGCAGGTCGAAGGGTGGATGAAGCAACGCGCGGTGCGGGACAGCCTGTTCCTTCAGGCCAATGTCTATCGCGAGAACGGCATGCTCCTCGGGGAAGTGCGCGTGCGCAATCTCTCGACACGCGGCCTGATGGCGGAGAGCAAGCTTGCCCTGCGCGCCGATGAGCAAATCATCATTTCGCTTCGCGGCGTCGGAGATGTCCCGGCCCGCGTCATCTGGGCGAAGGGCATTCGCATCGGCATCGCCTTCGCGCACGAGATCGATCCGCGCATGGCGCGCAAGCCCGTGGGCAACGATCCTTCGAAGGGCATTCCCTTCTATGTCCGCTATCTCGGGCATACGGGGCCGCATCGCCGGTTCTAGGCCCAACCGGCATCCGGTTTTCGGGCGATTTTCAAAGCGCTGCTTGCGGATTTCGCGCGCGGTGGCATCACGGCCCGCAGGGCCGGGATTAGCCCTGTCGGTTTAGGGTTTGTTGGAGAAAATCTGCTAGGGTGCCGAAATGGCGGATTCTCTTAACAACGACAACGCCGGACAGGTCGCACCAAACCCACCCGAGAGGGCAAAGAGAGACAGTCTCTTCCTGCTCGCCGAAGTCATTCGCGAAACAGGCGAGCCCATGGGTCATGCGAAGGTTCGCAACCTGTCTGCAACGGGCCTCATGGCGGACTGCGATTTCGCATTTCTGCAGGGGGATCGGCTCGTCATCGATCTTCGGGGAATCGGCCCCGTCCCCGGTACCGTCGTCTGGAACAATGCGATGCGCATGGGCTTCCATTTCGATCGGGAGGTTGACCCGCAGCGGGCGCGTAAGCCGGTGAGCAGCGGCGAGCAGAGCAAGGTGCCGCTCTACCTGCGCTATCTGAACGCGTCGGCGCAGTTCAAACGCTGAGCCGGCTCGCCCAGCGCCTATGACGATGCCCTGAAAAAGAAACGCGGAGGAGAGCAGCCCTGGGGCGCTCGATCCTCCGCGGTCGCTTTGCGCTGCCGGACTCTCACCGGCGGCACCTCTCCCGATATCCCTTATATTTTGCGCAGGCGACGGCGGCTTGTTAGTGCAATTGAAAGCGAAAAAAAAGGCCGACCTTCGAAAAGGCCGGCCCTTGAGTCTTAGGAGAGGATGCCTGAAAGGCCCTTTCCATTTAGCAAATCGTGAATTTGCTGCAAGTGCGAAAAGCCTAAACCCGCATGCAATTTATGCATTCGTAAAATAAGTAGCAGAAATAGATAGAAAAATTTCTTCATCAGCCTGAAGCGGGATCTGACTCTCGTCAGCTGCTGATTTTTTCTCGCGAAAGCAAAATCGCAACGGCGGAATAAGAAAGTTGCGAGGAGCGTGCGGCGCGACGCATTTTCTGTGCGAAACTGTCTCTATTTTGAACCAGTTTTGAATGCCGGAAAGCCGGAAATGGCTGAATTGCGCTATTCTTTCCCAACACGTCAAGCGACTCGCCGAATCGGCTCCACCCGAGTCTCAGCCACCTGCGGGATAGGCGTCGCACGCCGCCGGGTCGCCGCTCTCAAGCCCCCTGCGCAACGCAGCCATCCGCTGTTCGCTCGTCCCATGGGTGAAGCTGTCCGGCATCGGCCGCTGGCCGGCCTGGCGCTGCAGCGTGTCGTCGCCGATTGCGCGGGCTGCACGCAGCCCCTCTTCCATGTCGCCGGCTTCCATGAGCCCGGTGCGCTTCCCCCACACGCCGGCATAGCAGTCAGCCTGCAGCTCGATCCGCACCTGGACGGCATTGGCACCGGCCGTGCCGAGTTGGCGCTGGCGCTCGTGCGCGCTATCGAGCGTGCCGGCGAGGTCCTGGATATGGTGGCCGACCTCATGGGCGATGACATAGGCCTGGGCGAAGTCGCCCGGCGCGCCGAAGCGCTGGCGCAGCTCGTTGTAGAAATCGGTGTCGAGGTAGATCTTCTTGTCGATGGGGCAATAGAACGGGCCCATGGCCGATTGCGCCGCGCCGCAGCCGGACTGGCCGTCGCTCGAATAGAAGGAGAGGACCGTCGGCGTGTATTGTCGGCCATTTTCCTGGAAGATCTGACCCCAGACGCGCTCGGTCGAACCCAGAACCTTGAGCGAGAGATGCTGGACGTCCGTCAGCTCACCCTGCTGCTGGGCCTGTTGTGCCTGAAAGCCGTTGGGATTGGAGCCACCTGGTCCGCCACCCGAAAGCAAGCCGCCGGCTCCGTTGAACAATGCGACGGCAATAACGGCCACGACGATCCCGCCGATCCCGAACCGGCTGGCGATGAGGGGAATGAGCATCCCGAACAGGCCGCCGCCACCGCCGAAACCCCCAAGGCCGCGGCCGCCGCGCTGGACCTCGAAGTTGCTGCTTTCCTGTTCCTCGTCGAGGCGCATGGCCGCTCGCTCCCATCCGGTTTGATCATCTGCAGTCTAGGCAACGTACGAGACGGAAGAAAGGGCGACGCGCCCGCCCCGCGCGACGAAAATCGTCGCCTGCCTCGGAACGGCGATGGCATGACGCCAGCAAAGCGTTTATTGCGCTGCACCATGGACATGCCGAAGCAGCCCCGACGGAGCGGCGATGCGCCCTTGCCCCTCCCTGGCGAGGTGGCGTTGGTGCTGCAGGGCGGCGGTGCCCTCGGGTCGTTCCAGGCCGGGGTCGTCGAGAGTCTCGAACAGCTTTCCATCGAAATCGACTGGGTCGCGGGCATTTCGATCGGCGCGGTCAATGCCGCGATCATCGCCGGCAACAGGCCCGGACAGAGGGTGGAAAAGCTGACGCGCTTCTGGGAGCTGGTCAGCGGCAGCCTCCCTGCACTGACGCTCCCCGATGAAAATACTTTGCGCGAAAGCGTGCATCTTGGCGCGGCCGCCATGGTCGCCCTATGGGGCGTCCCCGGCTTCTTCCATCCGAACCTGCTGCCAAGCTGGCTGGCGCCGGCGGGATCCGCGCAGGCGCTCTCCTATTATGATACCGGTCCGCTGCGGGAGACCCTCGACAGCCTGATCGACTGGGACATGCTCAATCACGGGCCTATGCGCTTCTCGGTCGGTGCGGTGGACGTCGAAAGCGGCAATTTCATCTATTTCGACAATCGCGACCCGCACTGGAAGGGCCGCATCGATGCGCGCCACGTCATGGCGTCCGGCGCATTGCCACCGGGTTTTCCGCCTGTCGAGATCGAGGGGCGGCATTATTGGGACGGGGGCCTCGTTTCGAACACCCCGCTCGCTCATGTGCTCGATCATCATCGCGGCGACCTGCTCGTGTTCCAGGTCGATCTTTTTCCCGCCGAAGGGCCGATGCCGCAGGGCATGACCGGTGCCTGGTCCCGCCAGAAGGATATCCAGTATTCGAGCCGTACGCGGCAGGTGACCGACCAGTATTTGCGCGAGCGGCGCGAACACAAGGCGATCCGCGAGCTGCTCGACAGCCTGCCGGAGGATCTCGCGCAGAGCCCTGCTGCGAAGGAATTGGCGGATATGGTCGAGGAAGGCGCGGTCAATATCGTCCACCTCATCTATCGCACGCGCGCCTGGGAAAGCGGCGCGCGCGACTTTGAATTCTCGCGCTCGACCATGACAGATCACTGGGCGCAGGGCCGCGCCGCGGTCGCTTCGGTCATCGCCAAGGGCAACGAGCTTATTGCGAGCAATATCAACGAGGGCCGCAGCGCGACCTTCGACCTCTCGCTCAGCGGACAGATCAAGGAGAAGCAGGCATGAGTTTCGCAGGCAAGACAGCGCTCATCACGGGTTCGACATCGGGTATCGGCCTCGCTTACGCCAAGGCGCTGGCAGCGCAGGGCGTCAATCTCGTCATCAATGGCTTCGGCGATCCCGCTGTGATCGAGACCGAGCGCAAAGCGCTGGAAGCAGCGAGCGGCGCAAAGGCGCTCTATTCAGGCCATGACCTGACGAAGGTCGACCAGATCGAGGCGATGATGAAGGAAGCGGCGGATGCGTTCGGCGGCGTCGATATCCTCATCAACAATGCGGGGATGCAGCATGTGGCGCCCGTCGAGGAATTCCCGCTCGACAAGTGGGACCTGATCATCGCGCTCAATCTCAATGCCGCCTTCCACACCACGCGCCTCGCCGTGCCCTATATGAAGGGCAAAAAATGGGGCCGCATCATCCAGACCGCGTCCGCTCACAGCCTCGTCGCCTCGCCGTTCAAGACCGCTTACGTCACCGCCAAACACGGCCTTGCCGGCTTCACCAAGACAGTTGCGCTGGAGCTGGCGACATTCGGCGTGACGGCGAATTGCATCTCTCCCGGCTATGTCTGGACGCCGCTCGTCGAGAACCAGATTCCCGACACGATGAAGGCGCGCAACATGACCCGCGAACAGGTGATCAACGACGTGTTGCTCGCCGGCCAGCCGACCAAGCAATTCGTCACCGCGGAGCAGGTTGCGGAGATTGCATTGTTCCTGTGCTCTGACGCGGCCTCACAGATCACCGGCGCCAATATCAGCGTCGATGGCGGTTGGACCGCGGGCTGAGACTTCCGGTCAGCGCTTGGGCGGCGGCGTCTTCACCCCGAGATAGCGCACGTAAAGAGGGATGCCCTTGCCAGGGTCGGTCCCGACCGGCTTGCGGACAGCCTGCGGATCGATTTCGCGGTCGAAATGGACGCCGATCCTGTTGTCCTTCACCCAGCTCACGTGCCCGGCAACAGGACCGATATGGCGAAGGTCGAAGACCAGCCTGTCTCCCTCGGCAAAAGCCGTCTCGCTGTCGGCCATCAGTCCGGTCGCCGACAGGTTGCGAATCTTGGCACTGCCCATGGCTTCGCCGGTCTCGCGTACGACCTCGGCGAGGAGGAACAGGCTGTCCCGCTTGGCTCTGTTTCTCACGCCCGGTGCGACCTCGGGCGTTTCGTCCTTCTTAATAGGAACCTACCTTATTTTTGTTGGTTTTCTGCGGTTTCCACGAAGTGAATCTATCCCGGATCAGGCCCGGAAGATAGTGCACCAGTGTACGGAGCTGGCATTTTGTCGCGCGGCGAACC
Source organism: Sphingobium sp. (assembly GCA_036404995.1). Lineage (GTDB taxonomy): Bacteria > Pseudomonadota > Alphaproteobacteria > Sphingomonadales > Sphingomonadaceae > Sphingobium. Next base: position 10,659 of record DASWYL010000031.1, read on the forward strand.
GGGAGCATGGCCGCAGATTCCGCGATTGCCTGTCTTTAAAAGCACTTGGCCCCTTCCTGTGGGAGAGGAAGGGGCCGGAGTGGGCATTGGGGGAGAGTGTGGGAGCGCCGTGGGAGGAGCGCTGAAAACGGGTATAGGCCCCGTTTGTCGTCAGACTTTGTCGCGAAACCGGAAAATTGTATCAAAATGTCGCGACAAAAATCCGCCCCCCCGTCAGGCGACTTTCACCTGCGCTCCGCGTAAGGTCGCCGCCAAGCGCTCGACCTCCCGCGTGATCGCGCCCGGGTCGTCGCGCTCGGCGATACGCCGCGCGAGGGCCTGCGCAGCCAGCGCATAGGCCGGATCACCGAGCAGACGCGCCGCCGCGTCGCGGATCGCATCGGCCTCGGCGTCGCGTGGCAGGATCAGACCGGCACCGCGATGCGCGATGCGCACTGCATTGTCGCCCTGGTCGCGCCCATGGGGAATGACCAGCTGGGGCAGGCCAGCCGTCGCAGCCTTCATGATCGTGCCGTGGCCACCATGATTGATGACGAGGCTCGCGTCCTTGAGCAGCGCCGCATGCGGCGCACTGTCGACGACGTGCACATTGGCCGCTCCGGGCACTTCGTCGGGCCGCACCACGCCGCCGAGCGTCACAACGGCGCGCACGTCCAGCGTCGCGAGGGCGGCGACGATCCGGCGAAGACATTCGGCCTGGTCCATGAAGGTCGTCGACAGGCTGGCAAGCACGAGCGGTCGCTCGTCGCCGGCAGTCCAGGGCGATTCCCAAGGCCGGGACCAGAGGTTGTCGTCGAGCTGCGCCCCCACATAGGTGAAGAAGTCGGGGAGCTTCGCCGGCTCGAAATCGAAGGCCGGATTCGTCCCCATCAGAAAGCGCTGCGCCGCGTAGTTCTGATCGTGCAGGTGCGCGAGCGGCTGGAGGCCGAGGCTGACGCGCTGCTCATTATATCGCGGCAGGAAGCTGTCCAGCATCCCGGTGACCATGGTCGCCACTTCGGCATGTTGCCCACGCTCCGCCTCGGTCCGGGCTGGTGGCAGGCCGGGGCCTAGTGGCGGAATGCCGTCGACGAGAGGATAGAGCAACGGGCCGCAGCCCAGCACGGCGAAGGGTTGCCCGACGATCTCGCAACCCATCATCGCGCCGAGTGCGAGCTCGTTGATGACGACCAGGTCGGCGGGATGCTGGCGCAGCAATGCGATCATGTCCTGGGCATAATCCTGTGCGCGTCCGGCGATCTGCAGGTCGAACACGCGGGCGATCGCTGCGCCCGGATCCGCCACTTCCCAATCGCGGATCGGGCAGTCTTCGCGCAATCGCGTGGGGCGGCTGGGCGCCCTCGTCCAGGGCGTGAACCCCGCGCCGGCGGCAAGCGCCTCGTCGCCATTGCAGAGGTCGCTGATGATATGGACATCGTGTCCGACTGCCAGCAGTTTGCGCGCCAGCGTCATGAATGGCGCAACCGATCCTCCGCCCTCCCACGTGGCGAGGACGTAAGATCCCTTCCGGGTCTCCATCTTGTATCTCCTCCTAGACCCCGTTGGTGGGGCCGATCATACTACAAACCAGGGATTTCATGTAGGCGCGGACATCCTCGGCGGATCGTCCGCGATCCCGGCGCATCAGCTTCCAGACATAGATGTCGAGGGCGATGGAAAGACAATCTGTCATCCACTCGCGCCGGTCCGGAGTGAGGCCGTCGAGATAGGGTTTGAAGACCTCGCCGACCCAGCCGCGATGGCTGGACCGGCCGAAGTCGGTGACCGTGCGGATGGCCGGAACGCGATCCTCCTGGGCCAGGAAGCGCAGCACCATGTCGCCGGCGGTCTCATAGTCCTCGACGACGACTGCGATCGCGCCGTCGATATTGCCCGGCGCGACCGCACGGCGGGCTATGATTTCGGTTTCGAACTGCTTCTGGACGCCGGTCAGGATTCCTTCCTTGCTGCCGAAATGGCGCAGGACCGTCGGCACGGTCACGTCGGCGGCGGCGGCAATCCGCTCGAGGCTGACGTCATTGTACCATTCGGTCTCAAGGAACGTCGCAAACGCCCGGACGATTGCATCGGCCGTGCGCTGGGAAGCCTCGGCGCGCGCACCCTGCCGGTAGGAGCGCTTGGCGTCAGTCATTTTCGAGGCGTGATTCGTTTTCATATAAGCCGTACTAACGCCAAATCATGCGACCGTCAACAATTGATGTTAGTTACACTAATGCGAAAGCGCGAAGGGTGAGCTTCGGGAGCCGCGATGCGGCTCAAGCTATTCTTAAATCTGTGAAAATTGGAGTACGGCGGGAGGCCGAACAGAATCAGTCCGGCAGGCTTCCCGGGAGGAATAGCCACTCCATTGCCTCTTCCGGATCGGAGAAGGCCTGTACATTGGGCTGCGGGATGGCGCGCTTGGCCTGAATCTTGTTGAGCGTCGATGCGACGACGATGGCATAATGGCCTTTGTTTTCGTCCATGAGCTTCATGAAAAGCTTGCTGAAAGCCTCGCCGATCTCGATCGACTGGACAGGATATTCGCGGCAGTCAGCGAAGACGCGATAATTCTTGTGCGCGATCCGGATCTTGTCGTGCTGGACGAGAAAGTCGCGCTCGAAATCCCGAAATACTGCCATGGACCAATAGCCCTTCTGGACGACGGTCAGCAGGACCCGTTCCGGGTCATATGAAAAACTGAACATGCGCGGCCCGTTCTTTGGTCTGGCTGCAGAATCGAGCGGCCACCCTAGAGCCGGGCGGGAACCCGCGCCAGTGAACTTTAGTCGGACGAGTGATCCGGATCGCGACGCTAGAGCGTCGCGAGCAGCGCCTTGCCGGGTTGTGAAATATCGAGCGAGGCCGCGCCCTCGAGCAGCCAGCACTGCCCGGCGGACCAAGGCTCTCCGTCGATCATGCCGGCGCCGTCCAGCGGCACGAACCAGCTTTGGGCGTGGGCCTCGCCGAGCAGTGTTGTGCCGCGCGCCAAGGTCATCAACCGCAGGGAGAAGGGCGCCTCGTCGCGGCCGAGCAGCGTGGCCTCATCCCTGCCGACGATGTTGATCGGCGCGCGTGAATAGGGAGCTGCCTTGCTCACCGCAACGCCATCGTCGAGATGCAGTTCGCGGGGGCGGCCATAATCATAGAGCCGGTAAGTCACGTCCACATTCTGCTGGATTTCGACCAGCACGATGCCCGCGCCGATGGCATGGACGGTACCGGCGGGGATGTAGAAGAAGTCGCCAGCCTTGACCGGCTTCCAGTCCATGAACTGCTCGATCCGCCCGTCTAGCGATGCTGCGCGCAATGTGTCGGCATCCAGCGGCTCGCGTGTGCCCATGCCGAGCGTCGCCCCCGGATCTGCGTTCAGGATCAACCAGCACTCGCTCTTGCCGCCAGCGAGGCCCCGCTCGCGCCCCTGTGCGTCATCGGGATGAACCTGGATCGAAAGGCGCTCGCTGGTGAAGATATATTTGACGAGCAGCGGAGGATGCTCGCCCTTCGGTCCGTCGAACCAGACCTCGCCGATGCGGCGGTCACCGCCCTGCGTGAATGGCGCAGAGAGCGTGTCGCGTCCCCAGGGCTTTTCGACATATTTGGTGGCGAGACAGCGCGCGGTCATGAGATGTCACCGGGGGTTCGGAGGGCTGGTGATGGTCGATAGGGCGGGTTTGCCTCCGATCCAGACTTGCGTGACGCGGGTTTCGGGCAGTTGCTCGGGGGCGATTTTAGAGATGTCACGATCGAGGATCAGAAAGTCCGCCGCCTGTCCGGGGGCGAGATTGCCGAACTTCGTCTCGGCGAACCCGGCATAGGCCGCACTCCAGGTATAGGCGCGCAGCGCTTCGGTCAGGTCGAGCTTCTGCTCCGGCATCCAGCCGCCGGCTGGTTCGCCGTTGGCGTCCTGCCGGGTGACCGCTGCCTTGAGGCCGAGGAAGGGATCGGCAGGCTCCACCGGGACATCGGACCCGAAGGCGAGTGGCACCCAGTTCTTCAGCATGGTCTTCCAGGCATAAGCGCCGCCCAGCCGGTCAGGACCCATGCGGGCGATGGCCATCTTCCAGTCGGATGTGGCGTGCTGGGGCTGCATCGAGGCAATGATGCCGTTGACGGCAAAGCGGGGAAGGTCTGCGGGGTCGACAATCTGGGCATGTTCAATGCGCCAACGTCGGTCTCCCTCATAGGTTTCCGCGAGCGCGCCGATCGCATCGAGAAGTTCGGCATTGGCCTTGTCGCCAATGGCGTGAACCGCGACCTGGAAGCCGTCCATCGCCGCTCGGCTCATCTGGTTGCGCAACTGCGTGCTGGTCAGGCGAGGCAAGCCGGTCTGGCCGGGCGCGTCGGCATAAGGTGCCTTGAGCCAGGCGCCGCGCGATCCCAGCGCGCCGTCGAGATAGAGCTTTACGCCGCCCAGGCGCAGCCGGTCGCCATAGAGCCACGGCGTGGGTCGAGCGCCTGCGATGAGCGCTGCCTGCTCGGTGCCCGAGGCATAGCCCATGATGCGGATGCGCAGCGTCCCCGCGTCGCCTGCGCGGCGATAGGCCTGCCAGCTCTCGATTGTGGTGCCCATGTCGGCAATTGCCGTGACGCCACGCGCGAGCAGGGCGTCCTGCGCCTTCTGGAAAGCCGCGTCATAGTCCTTGGGGAGGGGTTTGGGCACAACCTTGTCCATGAGCGCGGTGGCGTTGTCGATCAGGACGCCGCTCGGCTTGCCTGCTTCGAGAATGATCCGCCCGCCCGCAGGCGACTTGGTGGCGGCCGTGATGCCGGCAGCCTTCATCGCCGCGGCGTTCCCCCAACCGGCATGGCCGTCGATGCGAGTGAGCCAGATCGGGCGCGTGTCCTGGATGTCGGAAAGGTCGGCGGCCGCGGGAAAGCGGCCGAGGCCCCATTTCTCCTGGTTCCAGCCCTCGCCGATGATCCACGGCCGGTCGGGATTGGCGGCGGCATAGGCTGCGATCTTCGCCTTCGCGTCGGCAAGCGACGTCGTTCCGGAGAGGTCGAGCGTCAGCTTGGAGAAGCCAAGATCGATGACATGGCCATGCGCATCGATCATGCCGGGGACGAGCGTGCGCCCGTCGCCGTTGAAGAGGAAGTCCGGCTTGTCGGGACGCGGATCGCCTGGCTGGAGTCGCCTTGTGACCTTGCCGTCCTTGTCGATGACAAGGCCGTTGAAATGAACCAGCCCGCCGGTCGCATCGACCGTGATGCCGTTCACATTGTCGACGAGGCCATCGGCGAAGGCCGGCACGGCGGAGAGGAGGCCGGCAGCGGCTGCAAGCCGCGCAAAGGCGCGCATCATTGCCCCTTCCAGGGCATCGGCACGCGCCGGACGAGTGCGCTGGTATCCTGACGCGCCCCGCCCAGGGCCTGCACTTCGGCGTAGAACTGGTCGACCAGCGCCGTCAGCGGCAGGCTGGCGCCGATGCTGTTGCCCTCCTCGAGTGCGAGGCCCAGATCCTTGCGCATCCAGTCGATCGCGAAACCGAAGTCGAACTTGCCGTCCGCCATGGTCGCCCAGCGATTGTCCATCTGCCAGCTCTGCGCCGCGCCGCCGGAGATCGCCTCGTAGACGCGCTGGAGATCGAGGTTGGAGCCCTGGGCGAACCGCAAGGCCTCGCTGAGACCCTGCAGCACGCCGGCAATGCAGATCTGGTTGACCATCTTGGTGATCTGACCAGCGCCGACCGGCCCGCAATGGACGACGCGCGCCGCGTAAGGCTGCATGACGAGGCGCGCGGCTTCGACGGCGGCTTCGCTGCCGCCACACATAACGGAGAGCGTGCCCTTCTCCGCGCCTGCCTGGCCGCCGGACACGGGCGCATCGACGAAATGCAGGCCCCGGCTTTCCGCCTCATGGTCGAGCGTCCGCGCGATCTTCGCCGAGACGGTCGTGTGGTCTATGAACAGGCTGCCCGCCTTCATCGTGCGGAACGCGCCGTCGCGGCCGATGGTGACATCCGCCAGATCGTCATCGGTGCCGACGCAGCTCAGCACGAGCTCGGCTTCCTGCGCGGCTTGCGCGGGGCTGGTCGCCGCGTCGCCGCCATAGCGCTCCACCCAGGCCTGGCTCTTGCCCATCGAGCGGTTGAACACGACGAGCTCGTGGCCTGCCTGCGCGAGGTGGCCCGCCATCGGTCCACCCATGACGCCAAGGCCGATAAACGCGATTTTTGCCATCCGTCCCGCATAGAGCGTGTTTCATCGCCACGCCAGATGGGATAGGGCGCCCGCATGAACAGGATCGATACCATCGCGACGCAGGAATCCGGGAACGGCGCCCTGCCGGTTTCCATCGCTGACATCCGGGCGGCCGCGGCTCGAATTGGCGACGCGATCGTGCGCACGCCGACGGCGCTGAGCCAGACGCTGTCGACCCTGACGGGCGCGAAAGTCTATCTGAAGTTCGAGAACCACCAGTTCACCGCCGCCTACAAGGAACGCGGCGCGCTCAACCGGCTGCTGCTGCTCGATCCGGCCTCGCGCGCCAAGGGCGTGATCGCGGCATCGGCCGGCAATCATGCGCAGGGCCTTGCTTATCATGGGGCGCGCCTGGGTGTGCCCGTGACGATCGTCATGCCCAAGACGACGCCGATGGTAAAAGTCATGCAGACCGAAGGCCATGGCGCGACGGTGGTTCTTTTCGGCGAGACGTTCGACGAAGCTTATGCCCACGCGCGACAGCTTGAGGGCGAGCAGGGCCTGACCTTCGTGCATCCCTTCGACGAGCCGGATATCATCGCCGGCCAGGGGACGGTCGCACTCGAAATGCTCGAGGACGCACCGGACATCGACACGCTCGTCATTCCGATCGGCGGCGGCGGGTTGTTTTCCGGCATGGGCACGGCAGCGCGGGCGCTCAAACCCGACATCCAGCTCATCGGTGTGCAGGCCGAGCTCTATCCGTCGATGTACGATGTCATCAAGCAGGCGAGCCTTCCCTCGGGTGGCGATACGCTGGCCGAGGGCATTGCGGTCAAGGAGCCGGGCCATCTTACGCGCCGCTTCGTGGCCGAAATGGCGAACGACGTGGTGCTGGTGACGGAGCGGGCGCTCGAGCAGGCCGTGAGCCTGCTGCTGCAGATCGAGAAAACGGTCGTCGAGGGTGCCGGCGCGGCCGGCCTTGCCGCGCTTCTGGAGCACAAGGCCCTGTTCGCGGGGCGGACAATCGGCCTCGTTCTGTGCGGCGGCAATATCGACACGCGCCTGCTCGCCAACGTTCTGCTGCGCGATCTTGCCCGCTCGGGCCGCCTCGCGCGCCTGCGCATCCGCCTGCAGGACCGTCCTGGCGCGCTCTACCATGTCGCTCGCATCTTCCACGAGGAGCAGGTCAACATCATCGAGGTCTATCACCAGCGCGTGTTCACCTCGCTGCCGGCCAAGGGTCTGATCACGGACATCGAGTGCGAGACCCGCGACGAGGCGCATCTGCAGCGGCTGATCGCGGCGCTGGGGCATGCGGGCTATGAGGTCACGCCGGTCGAACTGGCCTGACCCTAGAGATGCTCCATCACCAGGCCGTAATGTTCGGCGGCCAGCGTTGAGCAGTCGCAGCTGAGCGCTCCGAGCTTCTTGGGCTTGTTCACGATGATCGCGCCACGCCGCGTGTCGAGTATCCCCTCCTGTTTCAGTCGCGCGACTACGCGCGTCACATAGGGGCGGCCGACGCCAAGAAATCCGCCCAGCTGGGCCTGCGTCAGCGCCACCTCGTGTCGGCCGGTGCGGCTCACTGCCGCGCACAGCCAGCGGGCGGCGCGCTGTTCCACGCTGTGCCGCGCATTGCAGGCGATCGACTGGAAGAGCTGCGCGACCATGTAGTCGGCATAGCGATTGAAGAGCGCGCCGATCTTGCGCGAACGGTCCTTGATCTCCTCAAGCTTGCTCACGGGCATCCGGAAAAAGTCCCCGCCATGATGGACGCAAGCCCGGGCATAAGCGGGAAGATGACCCTGGCTGACAATGCCGCCAATCGCGCCCTCGCGGCCGGTCATGGCGACCTCGACCGTCTCGCCGTCTGCCATCGGGATGAGGAAGGCGACGAGTGCATCATGGCGCGGAAAATAGGCATGATCGACGACGCTGCCCGGCTCGTAGATGATACGGCCGGCACCAAGGCGCAGTTCTTCCAGATGTGGCATGATGAGTGCCCGGTCTTCGTCGTCCAATATTCCGAGCAGATCGCTTCCAAGCAGACTTTGGTTCTTCACGGCCACTTTCTTTCGTCCGTCCACAAGTGAACTTACAGGCTCCCCATATTGTGTAATTGGTTCTAGGCGGACGTTGGTTCCCGAGAACCAAAGCTGCGCTCGCTGCTGTCCGGCGGGAGGGCGATGCTGATGATTCCGGCCGTTGAGTGCGACTTTTCGTGCGCTCCGGTCGAGTGGGGGAGATTGGCATCGCCCATTTTGAAGAGCAGATTTGGTCGCAACGCCGAGGGTCGAATTCGTTGGAAAAATCAGGATTTGCAGGCCGGATCGGCCATCTCCTCGTCGTGGAGGATAGCGCCCTTCTTGCGATGGACGTCGAACTGACGGCAATCGATCTGGGCGTGGAGAGCGTGTCCGTGGCGCCCGGCGCCCTTGACGCGCTGCAGTTGTTGGAGGGCGGCGACGTCGATGCCGCGCTGATCGACCTTTTTCTCGGTGGCGAGGACGGCTTGCTCGTGGCGGAACGGCTGCGGGAGCTCGACATACCCTTTGCGGTGATGACGGGGGCAAGCGACCTTGAATGGCTTCAGGCGCAGGTGCCCGGCGCGCCGATCCTCGGCAAGCCGTTCACCAGAGAACGGCTGGCGGAGACGCTCGAAAAGCTTTGCTGAGCATTCAGTCCAGGAAGGCGATCGTACGGATTTCCAGGCTTTCACGCGGTGCAGCGTCTGCCGGCGTCCCCGGCACGTCGATCGCGGTGTGTCCGGTGAACTGCACGGCATCGGGATCTGAGTCGTAGAGGCGGAATACGAACGCCTCGTTGCTCTGCATGTGCGGCAGCCAGGTCCAGCGATGCGCAGGATTATAGGCGAGGTTGAAACCGAACAGAGAACGCCGCCGCGCATCGCCCAGGCCCCCTACCACTTCGCTGGGGAACAGGTCGTCACGCGAGACCGTGCTGGCGTCGCAGAGCGCGAGCGGCGCGCGCTCCACCGTCTTGAGCGGCCGCCAGACATTGATGAGCATATGCCGGCCGGCCAACAGGCGCTCGGCTTCCTCGGCCTCGATATGATCCAGCGTGAAATCCCGGACCGTCCGCGCGCCATAGTCGACATGCGCGCCGAACGCCGGCAGGTTGCCGTCCGCGCTGTCGGGCGCATCGGTGCGATACATGCCGCCGAAGCTGATGACCTTCTTCGCGCCTGTGAGATTGCCCACCAGCCTCTCTGCTTCGCTGCCGAACTGCGCCATGCGCGCCGCGGGATCCGCCATTGCGATCGCGTCCGAGGGCTCATTGGCCACCACGAAGCCATTGCGGTCGAAGGTCAGCGCGTCGATTTCGGGGCGCAGGTCGTGGACATCGACGTCATGCAGGTCCTTGGGCCAATAGCTCGCCGCACGGTCGGCCGCATTGAACACGGCGGATTCCCCGCGCACGACATAGGTGATCCGGGTCTTGATCGCTGCCACTTGCCTCTCCTTCATGCGCAGCATAGCCTCCCCGTAAACGAGAAAGAAGGGTGAGGATGACGGACCATTACGATCCGCGTGTGGCACTGGCCGCTCGCCCCATGACGGCAGCGCAATGGCTGATCATCGCGATCCCGGTCCTCATCAACATGATCGACGGCTACGATATCCTCGCGCTCGCGCAGGCTGCGCCGGTGCTGGCCAGGGAATGGGACCTGCCGGACAGCCGGCTTGGCGAGCTGCTGAGCTACAGCCTGGCCGGCATGGCGCTCGGCGCGCTCGCCGTCGCACCCGTTGCGGACAACAAGGGCCGGCGGCCGGCCATCCTCTTCTGCCTCATGCTGATGAGCCTCGGCATGTTCGGTGCCGCGCTCAGCCAGGGTTACTGGGGCATGGCCGCGGCGCGCCTCGTGACCGGCATCGGTATCGGCGGCATGACGGCCACCGCCGGCACAGTCGCGATGGAATATGCGAACGCGAAGCGGCGTGAGTTCACCCCGAGCGCGGTCGCCTCGGCCTATCCGGTCGGCACGATCCTGGGCGGCATCGTCGCCATAGCGGTGCTGGGTGAATTCGGTTGGCGGGGCATCTTCTGGTTCGGCGGCATGCTCTCGGCGGCGTTGTTGCCGGTCGCATGGTTCTTCCTGCCGGAATCGCTTGAGTTCCTGTTGAGCCGGCAGCCCAAGGGCGCGCTTGAGAAGACCAACAAGGTGCTGGCTCGGATCGACCTTCCGCCTCTGACTGCGTTGCCGCCCATGCCGGTGAGGGCCGCCGATAGCGGCGCGGTGCGGGAAATCTTCGCGCCTGAAAATCGGGGCACTTTGCTGCGCCTCTGCATCGCGCACCCGCTCAACATGTTCTCCTTCTATTTCATCATCAACTGGGCGCCGCGCTGGGTGACGGACCTGGGCCTCTCGACGGCCGCGGGTATCGGCTATTCCATCTATGTCTCCGTCGGCGGCATTTTCGGCGGGCTGGTTGCGGGCTGGATTGCCGGGCGTGTCGGTGTGAGGCGACTGATGATGGTGACCATGTTCGGTATGGCCGCGATGATCGTGCTGTTCGGCCTGCTGCCCGCCGTCCCGCTGCTGCTGCTTGCCAATGGTGTGGCGCTGGGCGCGATGCTGTTCGCTTCGGCCTGCGGTTGCTGGCTCACGATCGCCTATGCCTTTCCGCCGCAATTACGCGCGACGGGCCTCGGCATTGCGACGACGGCCGGCCGCGTCGGCTCCATCTTTGGACCGGCGGTGGCGGGCTATCTGCTGGTCGCCGGCATGGGCAAGCCGCTCATTGCCATCCTGCTCGCGATACCCGCCATTGCGTCGGCGCTCATCTTCGCCACGGCCCGGCGCGTCTGAGATTGCGTCCGCGAGGCACCATTTCCGTTAGGAAATTCCCGCTAAGGTCCTTGGCGCCTGTCGTTTCGTGGTAAATTTTCTTTAATCCACGCGCAGATGTCGGCATAGTTGTTCGGGCGAGTCCGTGCCGGGGGCGGCACAAGGGAGTAACTGTGAGCGCTGCATTCCGCTTCCCGCGCTTCTTCATGACCAATGCCGGTCCTTGCCCCTATTTGGCCGGCAAGACCGAACGGAAGGTCTTTACCGAGCTTTCCGGCGAACATGCCTCGGAATTGAACGACGCTTTGGGCCGGATCGGCTTCCGCCGCAGCCAGAATGTCGCCTATCGCCCAAGCTGCGCCGACTGCAGCGCCTGCGTCTCCGTCCGCATCGTCGCCAGCGAGTTCAAGCCCAATGCCACGCAGCGCCGTCTTATCCGGCGCAACAGCGATCTCGTCGTCAGCGCCTGCAAGCCCTGGTCGACCGCCGAGCAATTCGCCCTGCTGCAGCGCTACCTGCAGAGCCGCCACCCGACCGGTGGCATGACCGAGATGGACGAGGTCGATTTCGCCGACATGGTCGAGCAGTCGCCCGTCGACACCTATGTCATCGAATATCGCGAGCCGAGCGTCGGTGGACGTCCCGGAAAGCTGGTCGGGGCCTGCCTGACCGACCGCCAGGGCGACGGCCTGTCGATGATCTACAGCTTCTTCGATCCGGACAGCTCGGATCGCATGGGCCTCGGCAGCTACATCATCGTCGATCATGTCCTGCGCGCCCAGCGCGCGGGCCTGCCCTATGTCTATCTCGGCTACTGGGTCGAGGGGTCTGACCGCATGGGATACAAGATCCGCTACCGGCCGATCGAGCGGCTGGGCCGCAGCGGCTGGGAGCGCTTCGAACCGCAGGACGGGGATACCGGCGCCAAAGGCGAGCGCCAGCATGGCGACCCGCCGCTGATGCGCGACGCCGAAGGGCGCCTGCTCAAGTAACGACCTTCTTTAACCCCTCTCCTTCAGGGAAGGGGCGTGGGCCATGCGCAGCATCGCTTGCGTAAGCGACTCTGTGCGCCGCCCAGCCCCACCCCAACCCCTCCCCTGAAGGAGAGGGGCCAGGAAATAACCGAACCTGCTGGCTGTTTCGCGTGATCCCAAAAACGGAAAAGCCCGCATGCCTCCCCATCTGGCATGCGGGCTTTTTGAGACCCCTCGGTGTTTGCTGAAACCTGTATACCGGCCGCGGCGATACCTTACCAACGCGTTAAGCACGATTCCTGGATCGCCGAAAACCGACTGGAATTGCTGGATTTTATCCCGCGATGGCGGGGGCGAGCATGGTGCAAAGCGCTTCGAGGCCCGCTGCATCCGCCGAATCGAATCGCGAAACACGGGGCGAATCGAGGTCGAGCACACCGATCAGGCGACCCTCATGGACGATCGGTATCACGACTTCGGAGGCAGAGGCCGCATCGCAAGCAATGTGGCCGGGGAAGGCGTGCACATCCTCGACCAGCTGCGTCTCGCGCCTCGCTGCGGCCGTACCGCAGACGCCCTTGCCGAGCGGGATGCGGATGCAGGCGGCCTTGCCCTGGAACGGGCCGAGCACCAGTTCCGTCCCGTCGAAGCGATAGAAGCCTGCCCAGTTGAGATCGGGCATGAACTGCCAGATCAGGGCCGCGACATTGGCCATGTTGGCGATCGCGTCCGGCTCACCGTCCGTCACCGCGCGGGCAGCGGACAGCAGGTCGGCATGGAGCGTCGCCTTGTCGGCAGCATCGGCGGGCGCGAAGTCGTACATGGATCTCATCTAGGAAGCGCCGGGATGCTGCGCCAGTCTCTTGTCGCTTGCGCCGGCGCGCTGAACGTGATTCACCGGCGGCCGGACTGAATGGCGGAGCGAGGACCATGGCCACGCCGGGTGAAGAGACGAAGAAGCTGGCGCGCGATGTCGGGCAGCGCAGCGTCGGCCAGCTCGAGGCCGGGCTTGCCCGCATCATGGGCGAGACGGGCGCGAACAATCGCTGGCTGCTTGGCGCGCTGGTATTGCTGAACGGCGGCGGCATTGCGGTGGCGGCGTACGATGGCTGGCTTATCCCCCCGGCGATGGAAAACGCGGTCAGCCTGTTCGTGATCGGTGCGGCGCTGGCCGTGCTCGCCGCATTGGCCGGCGCACTGTCTGCGCTGCTGCTCTCCCGCCAGATTGGCGCGGCGATTGCCCTCTGGGCACAGGTCGCGGCTGAAGGCGAGCTCAGCGACGCGGCGGTCAAGGCAGCAGGCAAGGTGCGGCAGACGGGCCTGTTCTCCTCGCTGGCCGTCCTGGGCCTCGGCTTCCTTGCGCTGGTGCTGTTTGTTGGGGGGGCTTTGACGCTGGCGGGGGGGCACTCGC
>DASWYL010000032.1:0-53615 GCA_036404995.1 Sphingobium sp.
AGTGAGCTTTGGCCCGCATTCTCCGCGCGCTGCGCATTGGCAGTGAGAGGTCCGGCTTTGGCCGCTCTCGATCATGTGGGGAAAGGATCGAACAATGGGTTTCAGGACGCTTTCATGGATGGCCGCGGCGGGTTCGCTCGCGCTGGCCGCGGGTTCGGCGCAGGCGGGCACGCAGATCGTCGATATTTCCGGCCTCGGCAGCGGCGGCACGATCGTCGCGCTTGCCGCGGGCAGCTATTCCATCAAGTTCATCAACAACAGTGCCAATGGCGGTTATGCCGCCTACAGCCCGTGGAGCTTTGAATCGGGCTGCAACGCCTCGGGCGAGAATTGCGCGACCGGCTGGTCGGTATCGCTGGCCATCGACTTCGGTTTCGGCACCGGCAATTTCAGCCATTCCGACGGCTTCCAATATGGCCAGCTTGCGACCCAGTCGGACAGCCATCTCTACGCGACCGCCGAGCAGGCCTTGGCGAGCATCCAGAGCGCGAACCTGGTTCGTGCGCCCTTGCCGCAGGTCACCGACCAGAACGCCTACGTGCCGACCGGCAATCCGATCAGCTTCACGCTGGCGGCGGCGCAGAGCGTCAACTTCTTCATCTATGACTATCCGTACAACGACAATCGCGGCGGCGTCTCCATCCTGCTCGACGACGGCATCAATCCCAATCCGGCGGTGCCCGAACCGGCCAGCTGGGCGATGCTGATCGCGGGCCTCGGCGTCGTCGGCGCGGCCATGCGCCGCCGCCGGGCGGAGGTCGGCTTCGCCTGAGAGCACGCAGGGTCCGGCCCACACAGGCACGGCGGGGGCCGGGGCGGACGCGCCTCGGCCCTTTGCGCTTGCCAGGGGGCTGCTTCGCGCCACCCCGTTTCGGACTCGCCCTGCCGCAGCCGGTGCGTGCCGCCGCATCCCTGCCTTTCGCCTTTCCCGCCCATGACTTATAAGCCGCTCCATCATGGGCTGTGGGTCCGGATGGTCGCGTAACGCACGGGCGGCGGCGCTGCTGGCGTTGGCCATCACGTCCGGCTGCGTCGGCGGCAGCGGACCGCCGCGATCGCGCGTGGCGACGCGCCCCCAGCCGGCCGGGCCGATGCCGAGCAGCGAAACCTTCCGGCAATGCAAGGCCCGGCTCGATCTGGCGCAAGTGCGCTTCGAGACCCTGCCCAACCAGCAGCGCGGCGGCGGCTGCGCGATCATCGATGCGGTGAAGCTTCTCGATTTCGGCACGCCGACGGCCAATCTCGGCGCGATGACCTGCGATCTGGCCGACAAGTTCGCCGCTTGGGCGCGCTATGCCGTGCGCCCCGCCGCCCGGCTCTATCTGGGCAGCGAGGTGGTGCGGATCGAGACCTTCGGCACCTATGCCTGCCGGGATATGCGTGGTTCGGGCGGGACGATCTCGGGCCGCCTTTCGGAACATGCCAGCGCCAACGCCGTCGACGTCTCGGCCTTCGTCCTCGCGGACGGCCGGCGTATCACGGTCGCGGACGACTGGCGGGCGGACGGGCCCACGTCGCAGTTCCTCCACATCCTCCACGACAGCGCCTGCAAGCGCTTCCGCACGGTGCTCAGCCCCGATTATAACAGCGCCCATCGCGACCACTTGCATTTCGACATGGGCGGCAAAGGCCGCTATTGCCGTTAAGGTCCCGCGGGCGTATTTCCCGCCGCTTTTCCAGCAGAATAGAAACGACAAGCCATATGAGCGACCGCGAGTCCGTCGAACAGCCCCGCTTCCGCCCTGCCAAGCAGGAATTGCAGCAGGTCCATGAAGAGATCCATACCCCGCAAACGGCGAGCCCGGCCTACCGGCTGGCCTTCCAGGACGACGAATTCCTGCTCCGCCAGGATTTGCGCCCGGTGCGCTTCCAGCTGGAATTGCTGAAGCCCGAACTGCTGCTCGACGAGGCAAAGATCGCCTCCACCTTCGTCTTCTATGGCTCGGCGCGCATTCCTTCGCCCGATGAAGCGCAGGCGCGCATCGAGGCGGCCACCGACGAGCACGCACGCAAGGTCGCCGAGCGCCTCGCCGCCAAGTCGCATTATTACGATGTCGCGCGCGAGCTCGCCCGCATCTCCGCCCAATATCCGGTCAATGCCGACGGCTGGCGCAATTTCGTCGTCTGTTCCGGCGGCGGCCCATCGATCATGGAGGCGGCCAACCGGGGCGCTGCCGACGTCGGCGCCAAGACGATCGGCATGAACATCCTGCTGCCGCACGAGCAGGCGCCCAATCGCTATGTGACGCCCGATCTATCGTTCCGTTTCCACTATTTTGCCCTGCGCAAGATGCATTTCACCCTGCGCGCCCGCGCGCTCGCGGTCTTCCCGGGCGGCTTCGGCACGTTCGACGAGCTGTTCGAGCTGCTGACGCTCATCCAGACCGGCAAGATGAAGCGCATTCCCGTGCTGCTCTATGGGCGCGATTTCTGGCACAAGGTCGTCGATTTCGAGGCGCTGGCCGACGAGGGCGTCATTGCTCACCAGGATCTCGACCTGATCAGCTGGGTCGAGACGGCGGAGGAAGGCTGGGCGGTCGTCGATCGCTTCTATGCCGACGGCAGCTCTGACAGCGAGTGACGCGGGGTGGCGGCCCTCTCCAGCGGGCGGGGTAGGGCCAAATGAAAAAGGCGGGCTTTTGCGGCCCGCCTTTTCACTTTTCCGATGTTCGGGAAACTTACTTCTTCTCGCCCTCGGCGGCGTTGTCAGCCGGTGCCGCTTCATTGCCGGCGGGTGCCGCCGCATTGTCGCCCTCGGCCGGGGCCGGTGCGGCGTCAGCCGCTGGCATCGGCAGCGGGCTGGGGCTCTTCGAGTTGAGATAAGCGATGACATTGGCGCGGTCTTCGGGATTGGCGAGGCCCGCGAAGCTCATCTTGGTACCGGCCGCCATGGCTTTCGGGTTGGTCAGCCACTTGTCGAGCGCCTCGAAGGTCCACTTGCCGCCCACCGCCTTGAGATCCGCGGAGAAGGCGAAGCCGCCCTTGCCCTGTGCAATCGCCTCGTCGACCGTGCCGTAGAGATTGGGGCCGATGCCGTTGGCGCCGCCCTGCTCGATCGTGTGGCAGGCCATGCACTTGGCGAAGACCTTCTCGCCCTTGGCGACGTCGGCCTTGGCGAGCAGCGTGTTGAGCGACGGGCCCGCGGCGGCGCCGCCTTCGCCTTCGACCTCGACGCCCTGGATCGCATAGCCCATCGGCTCGGGCCGTTCGTCATGGAACAGCTTGGTGCCGACGATGCCCGCGCCGAGCGCGACGATGCCGGCGAACAGGGCCCAGCCCGCAATGGTATTGAAACGATCGCTCATTCCGCGTCTATCTCCGATTTGCCCCGGCTCCGGGCGCCCTCAAGCGAGCGCAGGCGCGCCCCGTTTGGCGCACCCATTAATGAGGGAATGTCATGCACGCAAGCCGCGCGTGCGCGGATCCGAACCCTTGCTTGCGCCTGCGCACGTCTGCCCTTAAGCGCCGGTTCCGGATATGGACAATTACGCTCTCCCCGCGCGGCGCCTTGTCGCCGAGATGGCGGACGCTGCGGCGTCCGCGCCCGAGCATGCGCTCGCTTTCCAGGGCGCGCCCGGCGCCAATTCGCACCTCGCCGCGATGGACTATGCGCCGGACGGCCTGCCGCTCCCGTGCTTCAGCTTCGAGGATGCGATCGACGCGGTGCGCGACGGCCTTGCCGACCGCGCCATCATTCCCATCGAGAATAGCCTGCATGGCCGCGTTGCAGACATGCATTTCCTGCTGCCCGAATCCGGCCTGTCGATCGTCGACGAATATTTCCTGCAGATCCATCACTGCCTGATGAGCGCGGACGACAGCCCCCCGGTCACTGCGCTCAGCCACGTCCAGGCGCTCGGCCAGTGCCGCCATTATCTGCGCGCGCATAATATCCGCCCGATCGTCTACGCCGATACGGCCGGCGCGGCGGCGCTCGTCGCCGAAGTGCGCGAGCCCGGCGCCGCCGCCATCGCCCCCGCGCTCGCCGCGAAGCTCTACGGCCTGCATCTCCATGCCGAGAATATCGAGGACAGCCACGACAACATGACGCGCTTCGTCGTGCTCGCGCGTGATCCGGTGACGCCGGACAGCACCGCCGGCCCGGTCATGACCAGCTTCCTGTTCGAGGTGAAGAATGTCCCCGCCGCGCTCTACAAGGCAATGGGCGGCTTCGCGACCAACGGCGTCAACATGACCAAGCTGGAAAGTTACCAGCGTGGCGCCAGCTTTTCCGCGACCGAATTCTACGCCGATATCGAGGGCATGCCCGGTGACCCCGCCGTCGACCGCGCGCTCGAGGAACTGGCGTTCCACTCGAAGTGGGTGCGCCTGCTCGGCAGCTATCGGCAGGCGAGGCCGCGGTCGGTCTGATCGGCTCGCTTCTCGACTTCCGTCGCCCCGGGCTCGACCCAGGGTCCCGCTTCTGACCTTGTCCCGGCTGCGCGGCTATATCGACAGTCAACGTCCCCAAATCGGTATTTATATTTCGCACGACTTCTGCCATCCCCCTCTACGGGGGAGGATTTTGTGTATGCCTATTGGTGCGTCTTTCTTGAAGCGGACTGTCATCCTGTGCGCCGCTTTCTTCTCGGTTTCGGCCTTCGCCGCCGACAAACCCCCTCAGCACTTCAAGCCATCCGGCCCCTGGGCAATGGAATATGCCGACGAAGGCTGCCGCCTCATCCGCAATTTTTCGGATGGAAAGATGGAGCTCACCTTCGCGCTTGAGCGCTACGCGCTTGAGCCGATGCTGCGGTTGGGGCTGACCGGCAAGGGTCTCGTTGCGGCGCGCAACGCGAGCGAGATCCAGTTCCGCTGGGGCGACGAGACGCCACGGAAGAGCAACCTTCTCGTCTCCACCCTGACTGACGGCCGCTCAGCCTATCTGTTCCCCTCGTTTGCGTTGAACGAGCCCGAGCATCAACCGCCACCGCCCAAGCCATGGCCCTATGTTTCCCCGCCCGGCAAGCCGCTGCCCGAGTTGCTGAAGGCGGAAAAGGAGACGGCTGGTCGCACGATGGCAATCACCATCACAAAAGGCTTTCCCGCGCCTCTCCAGTTCGACGTGGGGAAGATGACCGCACCGATCGAGGCCATGCAAAAATGCGCCGAGGACCTCGTCTCTGGCTGGGGTGTCGATATCGGGCGGCTCACCACGCAATCGCGCCCCGCGACCCCCGCCAACGATCCGCGTCGTTGGGTCACGCCGGACGATTATCCCGCTAGCGCGGTGCGGGCGAGCATCGGCGGTATGGTCCGCGCCCGGCTCATCATCGGCACCGATGGCAAGATCGAGAAGTGCATGGTCGACATGGCGGTTCGTGGCCCGTTCGAGCAGGTCGTATGCAACAATATTGTGATCCGCGCGAAATTCGCGCCAGCGCTGGACGCGGAAGGGAAGTCGTTCCGGACCTATGTCGCGCAGACTTGGTTATTCTCGATGCCGTGAGGCGGACTGGCCCCGAAATCATCCCCTTGAAATGACTCAACCTGCCTAAATTTTAGGCAGCGCCCCCATGCTGCCCAGATTTTGTGCGCCGCAGCGCAAGTCCGTTCCGAGTCGCTCCGCTTTAACGCGTCGTTAAGAGATTGGCACGGTCCTTGCTGGGTAGTCCCTGCACACCAGACAAGGGGGCAACATGAAACTCATCATGGCAATCATCAAGCCGTTCAAGCTGGACGAGGTCCGTGAGGCCCTCTCCGGTCTCGGGATCGCCGGCATGACGGTAAGCGAGGTGAAGGGTTTCGGGCGGCAGAAAGGCCAGACCGAAATCTATCGCGGCGCGGAATACACGACGAACATGGTTCCGAAGATCAAGGTCGAAGTCGTTTGCGACGATGGCCTCGCACCGCGCGTGGTCGAGGGTATCCAGCAGGCCGCCAACAGCGGCGCCATCGGCGACGGCAAGATCTTCGTCCTCGAGGTCGGTCAGGCCGTGCGGATCCGCACCGGCGAGACCGGCGAAACCGCGCTGTAAGAAAGGGGAAACAATGAGCTTCATCAAGAAACTCTGCGGCGCGGCGGCGGGCATCGGCCTGTCGTTCCTCGCCGCATCACCGGCTTTTGCCGATCTCGTCAAGGCCCCGGATGCCGCGGCGGCTGCGGGCATGATCAACAAGGGCGACACCGCCTGGATGCTGGTCTGCTCCGCGCTCGTCCTCATGATGTCGGTCCCGGGCCTCGCGCTGTTCTACGGCGGCCTCGTCCGCACGAAGAACATGCTCTCGGTGCTGATGCAGGTCTTCATGATCGTCTCGGTCACCGGCCTGCTCTGGTGCTGCTGGGGCTATTCCATGGCCTTCACCAGCGGCGGCGAAAACCACTTCTTCGGCGGCTTCTCCAAGGCCTTCCTGATGGGTGTCGACGGCACGACCGTGGGCGCGACCTTCTCCAACAATGTCTACCTGCCCGAGCTGGTGTTCGTCGTCTTCCAGATGACCTTCGCCATGATCACGCCGGCCCTGATCGTCGGCGCCTTCGCCGAGCGCATCAAGTTCTCGGCGCTGATCGTGTTCGTCGTGCTGTGGTCGACCATCGTCTATTACCCGATCGCCCACATGGTCTGGTACTGGGCGGGCCCCGACTTCCTCGTCGATGCACCGACCGACTACGGCCTTCTCTGGGGCTGGGGCGCGCTGGACTTCGCCGGTGGTACCGTCGTTCACATCAATGCCGGTATTGCGGGCCTCATCGGCGCGATCATGATCGGCAAGCGCTCGGGCTATCCCAAGGAGCCGATGCCGCCGCACTCGCTGACCATGACCATGATCGGCGCAAGCCTGCTGTGGGTCGGCTGGTTCGGCTTCAACGCCGGCTCCAACCTCGAAGCCAATGGCGTGACCGCCGTCGCCTTCGTCAACACCATGGTCGCCACCTGCGCGGCTGCGGTGAGCTGGGCGCTGGTCGAGAAGGTCGCCCATGGCAAGCCCTCGCTCCTGGGTGCCGTCTCGGGTGCCGTCGCCGGCCTCGTCGCGATCACCCCGGCTTCGGGCTTCGCGGCACCGATGACCGCCATCGTCCTCGGCTTCGTCGTTTCGCCGATCTGCTACCTGTTCGTGGCGAAGGTGAAGGGCAAGTTCGGCTATGACGACAGCCTCGACGTGTTCGGCGTCCACTGCGTCGGCGGCATCGTCGGTGCTCTGGGCACGGCCATCGTCGCGGCGCCGTCGCTCGGCGGCCAGGGCTATTTCGACTACACCGTCTTCCCTGCCGCCTTCCATCCGGAAGCCTATGACATCGTCGCCCAGCTGATCACGCAGATCAAGGCGGTCGGTGTCACGCTGCTCTGGTCGGGCATCGGCAGCGCGGTCCTCTACTTCGTGATCGACAAGACGATCGGCCTCCGGGTCAGCGTCGAGGCCGAGCATGAGGGCGTCGACCTCGCCGAGCATGGCGAAAAGGCTTATAATTATTGACGAATTAGGGTGGGCGGCTCTAGGGCCGCCCGCTCACACGAGGTTCCTCCTGCGAACATCACTGGGGTCGGCGCCGATGCGCCGGCCCTTTTTTTGTTTGGTGCGGGCCGCAGGCAGGCGCATCCTGTGCCGGTGTCAGCGCTGCCGGAGAGACGCCATGCCCTATGAGCTCAAGATCCTTGCATGGGGCTGCGTGCTCGCCCTCGTCCATGTCTTCGCCGCATCGCACATGCGGACGCGCCAGTTCGGCATCGGCTGGAACACCGGCCCGCGCGACGCCGATCCGGCAGCGCCATCGCCCATCGTCGGCCGCCTGCTGCGCGCGCAGGCCAATTTTTTCGAGACCTTCCCGATTGTTGCCATCGCGATCCTCGTCGACGTGGCGGCCAATCTCACCGGCAGCCTGACGACGCTCGGTGCATCCCTCTGGCTGGGGGCGCGCATCGTCTACCTGCCGCTCTATGCGGCAGGCGTGCCGGGCCTGCGCTCTGTCGTCTGGCTTGTGAGCTTCGCCGGCCTCGTGCTGCTGTTGGCGCCGGCGATTTGGGCGAGCTTTTAAAACACCCACTCCCGATCAGAAACAATCGTCACCCCGGACCTGATCCGGCGTTCCGCTGTTTGCGGCGGTAAAGAAGTAGCGGGACCCCGGGTCAGGCCCGGGGTGACGGTGAGGGTAGTGGCGACTAGCGCCCTTGCGCAGCCAGCGCGTGCATCGTCTCGAAGATCGGCGAGACGTCATAGCCTGCACCCGCCGCGGTCTCGGCAATCTCTTCGGGCGATCCGCCCGCCCGCGCCCTGGCCAGCGACCAGAGCAGGGTCGAGCGCGTGCCCGACCGGCAGTAGCACAGCACCTTGCCCTCATGGCCCGCCAGCGCCGCGTCGAGCGCGTCGAGCTGCCAGGGCGCGAAACCGCCCGGCGAGACGGGAATGGCGACATAGGCAATGCCCGCCGCCTTCGCCGCCGCCTCGATCGCGTCACCTGGCGTCTGGTCGGGACTTTCGCCCTCGGGCCGGTTGTTGACGATCAGCGTTACGCCCAGCGCCTTGGCCTCGTCGACCGTCTCCACGCCGATCTGCGGCGCGACATAGATGTCGGGGGTCAGTTGCTTGAGCATCGCGGAGCCTTTCGGAGATTCGAGGCGGACTACCTAGACCATCGCGCTTCTTTTCGTCACCCTGAACTTGTTTCAGGGTCCATCTGGCACCCGCAACGCGGACGCCAAATCGACACATGGATGCTGAACCAGGTTCAGCATGACGATGGAATTGGAAGCCGGCGTCAGGCCGCCGCGCGGTCCTGCTGCTGCACGGCATCCTTGCGCTTCACCACCGGGCGGAACACGATGCTGAGCAGCAGTGCCTCGCCGGTCGGCGCCACGGACGGCGGCGGGATCAGCAGGAAGGCGGCCTCGCCACCCGTGCACTGCATGAGGCCATTGCCCATGTCTTCCAGGCCGTCGGCGATGACATTGGCCTGGATCGAGACTTCCTCCGCCTTGGCATCGAGAAATTCGTCGATCTGGTGGAAGCTGGCTTCCTCGATCTGGACCCATTCGGCGATGCGGCCGAGCTGGATGCCGGCAGTGAACTGCGCCTGGCCGATCGGCACGAGCGCCTGATAATAGCCTTCGATGGTCGGCACGGCGTCGACGTCGATCGTGACGTGCTGGCCGGTCGCGTCCATCAGCATGACCGGCACGGAGATGGCGCCGACGTCGAAGTCGGTCTTGCGCAGGTCGAGGCCGAAGCGGCGCGAGGCGAAGATCGAGAGATTGATCGGCAGGCCGTGCTGGCGCAGTTCGCCGGGCAGGTACATGCGCAGCGCGTTCTTGATGTAGAAGATGCCGCGGCGGCGCAGGCCCTGGGCAGCGGCCGCCACGTCGACGAATTTCAGCAGGTCCGACGTGCCGAGATTGACGTCATGGTCGAAGTCGCTGAGCACCTGCACTTCGCTTTCCACCGGCAGGAACAGCAGGCGGGCGAGGCTCGCGGTCGCCATGCGGCGGCGCGTTTCGGGCGTGTCGCTGAGCGGCGTCTTGACGAAGCCGGCGTCGGCGTCGGCGCAATAGGCGATGCACGCCTTCTGCACGATGTCGCGGACAGCGCTCTGCGTCGACTTTACGCTGTTTTCCTCGCGGACGGCAGTGCCATCGGCATTGTAATCGATGACCGATCCCTGCGGCAGCGTGCAGAGCTGCTCGACGATGGCGATCGATTCCGAGAGCGCGTGGAGCAGCTTCAGGTCATAGCGGCTGTGATCGGCGAACCCGGCCTTGTCGAGGCCGCTCTGCCAGGTCTCGCGCAGCAGCAGGTAGCGGCCGCTCACCGTGAGGTTCATCGTCTCCTTGAGGCGCGCCTCGATGAGATTCTGCACCGAGCCATTATAGCCCAGGTCGACCAGCATCACGGAGTCGCCTTCGGCGACGCCATGGAACTTGAGATGCGCGACCAGCTTCTGCGCGAACGCTGCGGAGCGCTTGGCGATGCCGGCGATCACGTCAGGCTTGGCGATATGCTCGGCGAACTTGACCTTGGGCAGCGCGCCGAGGCGCGTGGCCTCGCCCTTGTCGAACAGCATGTGCCTGGCGAAGACTTCGCTCGAGCCGACGTCCAGTTCGGGCAGCACGTAATTCTCGATCGCCTGCGCGTCGCTCATGCCGGCCTTGGCAGCTGTCAGGCGGCTGATCTCGACCATCGCGACGCGGACCGCGTCCTCTGGGAAACGCGCCAGATAGGCTTGCGCGGGCAAGTAGCCGTCGCGCAGCAGGAACAGCAGCTTGGTGGGCTTGCCGGTACGCGCTTCCTGCGCGGCGGCCTCATCCCTGATCCAGCCGGCGAAGCTGTGGAAGATGGGGCCGAGCACGTCGTGGCCGAGCGTGGTCGCTGCGTCGTCCGCCTCGCGCAGCGCGATGCGCTGGCGGTGCGGCTGGTGCGCGGGCACCGTGACGCGGGTCGTCGGGTCGACGATGCAGGCGGCGCTGGCTTCCAGGCGCAGGCGCTGGTCGGTCTCGGGTTCGAACTGCTCGAGATGGCAGCAATGGATGCCGAGCTTCTCGGGCGCGGCAACGTCGGCCACCGGATTGTCGCCGCAGTGGAGGATGGTCGTGGGCGAGATGCCCAGTTCGGCGAGCACGGGCACGAACAGGCCGCCGCCCTTCGAATAGCCATATTCGCACGAGCAGAAGATGCGGTCGATCATCGCCGCGACATCGTCGCCGGCCGCGCGCGCGATCAGGGTGCGCAGCTGGTCCTTGGACAAATAGGTGTCGGAGACGATCATGATCTCCAGGCCGCGTGCCTTCGCTGCCTTCATCAGCTCGACCGTCGGCTTGAAGCCGTAGCAGTTGCGGGCCTCGGCCTCGAGTTCGGCGTCCACCTTGGCCTTCACCTCGGCGTCGCTCGCGCTCGGCATCATGTGCCGGTAGATTTCCTCGATCGTGACTTCGTCCTGCCCGCGCTGGAAGGGGATCACGCGCCGCGCCTTGGTTTCGCCCCAGATGCGCGCCTCCATGCCCGATCCGGGCAGCGCCAGCTCGGCAAACACGTCGACCGGCAGGTTGCAGTTGCGCCAGAGGAGCGTGTCGAAACAGTCCAGGCTGAGGATCTTGATGCCCGCTGGGGCGTGGTCGAGAATTTGCGCAAATTGGTGCGCGCGTGCGGCGAGCTTCATCGGTCTGCAGTCCCCGAAGTCTTTCTGGTCAGCGTCGCTTATTGAGGAACAGGGTTAGCAAAGCGTTAAGGGCGCCCTTCAGAAGCGCGTGGACGTCGCCATTCTTGCCCGTCATCATGGGCGCCATGCGGGGAGGCCATGATTATATCGTCGTCGGATCGGGCTCGGCGGGCGCGGTCGTCGCCGCGCGGCTGAGCGAGGACCCGTCCGTTTCCGTCCTGTTGCTCGAAGCCGGCCCGCGCGAGCGCCACCCGCTCCAGCATATGCCGCTCGCCTTTTCGAAGGTCGCCTCCGGTTCCATCGGCACCTGGCAATATGAATCGGAGCCTGAGCCCGGCCTCGATGGCCGCTGCCTGCCTATCCCCCGCGGCCGCACGCTCGGCGGCACCTCGTCGATCAATGCCATGATCGCGGTGCGCGGCCACGCTCGGGACTATGACGACTGGGCGGCCCAGGGCCTGCCCGGCTGGGGCTATGACGACGTGCTGCCCTATTTCAGGCGGCTGGAGACGAGCTGGCGCGGCGAAGGGCCCTTTCATGGCGGGAGCGGCCCGGTCCGCATCTCGCTCATGGCCGGGCCGGACCTGCTCTGGGACGAGTTGCGCGTCGCTGCGCAGGCTGCTGGCATCCCCCATAACGACGATGCGAACGGCGCCGCGCAGGACGGCATCTCGCAGATGGAATCGACCGTCGGCGGCGGCATGCGGTCCAGCACGGCCCGGGCCTATCTCCGTCCCGCCATGCGGCGCCCCAATCTCCACATCGTCACCGGCGCGCTCGCCCGGCGCATCCGCGTCTCCGGCGGACGGGCGACTGGCATCGACTATATCAAGGGCGGCAGCGTGCACAGCGTGACCGCCGATCGCGAGATCATCCTGTGCGGCGGCGCCTATGGGACGCCGCAGCTGCTCATGCTCTCGGGCATTGGCGCGGCGGACGAACTGCGCGCGCTCGGCATCGCGCCCCTCCACGACCTGCCGGGCGTCGGCCGGAATCTCGTCGACCATCCGAATATCATCAACGAATATGAGCTGATCGGCGACCAGGGTCTCACTCGCCACCTGCGCGCCGATCGCGCCGCATGGGCTGCCCTGCGCTGGTTCGCCAGCAAGAGCGGCCCCTTCGCCTGGACCGGCACTGCCGCCAATGTGTTCGCGCGGTCGCTCGACGGGCTCGACCGGCCCGACATCCAGATGATGTGCCTGCCGATCAGCGGACAGGCGAAGCTCTGGTGGCCCGGCCTGCAACGCAAGCCCGTCTCGAAGCTCTCGGTCCGCACCGGCTATCTGCAACCCAGGTCGCGCGGGTGGGTGAAGCTGCGCTCGGCCGACCCGCGCGACGCGCCGCGCATCTTCAACAACATGTTTGCCGAACCCGGCGATCTCGACGCCATGGTCCGTGCCCTGCGCCTCAGCCGCAGCATCTATGCCCAAAGCCCGCTCCGGGACCTCATAAGCCGCGAAAACCTCCCCGGCGCGTCGCTGCAGGGCGACGCAGAGCTCGCCGCCTATATCCGCGCCAACGCCACTCACCGCTCTCATCCCGTCGGCACCTGCCGCATGGGCGCGGACGGCGAAGCCGTGGTGGACGCGCGGCTGTGCGTGCGGGGGCTCGATGGCCTGCGTATCGCCGACGCCTCGATCATGCCCAGCATCCCGGGCGGCAACACTAATCTTCCAACTATCATGATAGGCGAAAAGGCGGCCGATCTGGTGCGCGGGCGCAATATGCCGGTTTCGTGCACATAAAATCCAACAAAAAGGGCGGAAAGCCGCAGCCTTCCGCCCTTCTTCAGAACCGATGTTGTTGAGGCTTTGTCAGCCTTCCAGCGTCAGCGCCAACCAAGTGTCACGATAATTGGGGGGCGGGTGCGAGCGCGCCATATCCGCTTGACGAAGAACAACAATGTTCCGCAAACATGCCCGAGATGGAAGCCGCTCCCACGCTCCTTTCGCTGGACCTTCTTTCCGATCTGATCGGCCGCATCTACGACTGTGCGCTCGATCCCGAGCGCTGGCCTGAGGTGCTGGCCGATATCAACGAGCGGCTTGGCTTCCTTCAGGCGACGCTGACTCTCCAAGCCATGCCGGGGGGCGCTGTCCTGCTCAGTGTCGCCAGCGGCATCCCGGACGACTGGCTGATGCGCAGCACGGCATATGGACCAGAGGTCATCGAGGGTTGGGGCGGCGTCGCCCGCATCGCCGCCGTGCCGGTGGAGGAGCCTGCGCTGCTGAGCGAAATGAATCCCGGCCTGTTCGACGGCAGTCGCCGGAACGCCTTCTACGACGAGTGGTACTGGCCGCAGGGGCTGCTCGACACGGCCGCCGTTGTCCTGACGCGCGATGGGCATTCGCTTGCGTCGATCAGCCTGACGCGCCACGAGACGCAGGGCGCGATCGGTCCGCAGGAAATGGATGCACTTCGCCTGCTCGCGCCCCACCTGCGCCGGGCTGTCACGATCAGCCGGCTGCTTGACGTGCGCGCGGTGGCGGCAGCGACCTTCGAATCCGTGATCGACCGCGCCGGCACGCCGATTCTCGTCACCGACGGCCAGCTCGGCCTGCTGCATGCGAATGGCGCGGCGCAGGCCCTGCTCGACGCTCGCGACACGCTCATGCTCAGTGGCCAGCGCCTTGTCGCTGCGATCCCTGCGGCGACGCAGGCGCTCGCCATGGCGGTGAGCCAGGCGGGCGAGGACGAAGCCGCGATCGGTCGGCGCGGCCTCGCCATCCCACTGCTCGCGAGCGACGGCACGGCTCGGGCGCTTCACGTCCTGCCCCTTCGCGGCGGCGTCCTGCGCCCCGGCCTGGTGAACCGCGCCGTCGCCGCCATCTTCGTGAGCTCGGCGACGCCCGACACAGCCGATGCCGGCGCGCTGGTTGCGCAGCTCTTCGGTCTCAGCGCGGGCGAGGCGCGCGTGTTCGATCTGATCGCGCAGGGCCTGACGCCTGCAGAGGCGGCCAAGCGGTTGGGCATTGGTCTCAGCACCGTGCGCACGCACCTGCTGCACATCTTCGACAAGACCGGCGTGCGCCGTCAGGCCGATCTGGTTCGCATGGCCGCAGGTCTCGCACTCCCCAACTGACCCGGAACGGGACGTGCCTTCTCTATCCACCATCTGGTGGACGCGGCTTCCCTTTCAACGATCTAGATCGTCCGGCGGGGCGTCCGATGGGCGGCGCCGCAACGGAATGTGGGGCATTCAGATGAGACACGGGACTAAACTCTTGGGCATGGCGGCGCTCGCGGCTGCCGCGCTATTGCCAGCTCCCGCGCAGGCGGGGACATTCGCCTACGCCGATTTCTCCGACACGACGGGACTTCAGATCAACGGCTCGGCCGCCGCGACCAATATCGCCGGCCGCGACGTGATGCGGCTCACGCCGCCTCAGGGCAATTCCGGCGGTTCCGTGTTCAACACGCAGGCCATCGCGTTGACCAATGACTATGGCTTCAGCACCCGGTTCACCTTCAACATCGGCTCCAATGGCGACACGCCATATGGTCCGATCGGAGCCGACGGTATTGCCTTTGTCATCCAGACTGTGTCCAACAATGTCGGCGGTACCGGCGGCGGCATGGGCTATGCCGGCATAAGCCCCAGCGTCGCGGTCGAGTTCGATACTTACAGCAACGGGTTTGATCCCGACTTTAACGGCAATCTCACCGCCAACAATCACATCGCCATCATGCAGAATGGCGACTCGACGAACCATCTGGCCTACGCGAACGTGGCGTCCACGCTGAACCTGAGCGGCGGTTCTGACATCACCGCCTTCGTCGACTATAACGGCGCCACCAATCTGATGGAGGTGCGCTGGTCCACGGACGGCCTGCGGCCCGGCAGTGCCGGCCTCAGCTATACGATCGACTTGGGGAGCCTGTTCGGTACAAATCCGGTCTTTGTCGGCTTCACTGGCGGCACGGGCGCGAACTGGAGCGAGCAAGACATTGTGAACTGGACGTTCAACGACAATTACGATCCCGTCACGGCGGGCCCGACCGAAACCGTTCCGGCCGGCTCGACGCTGCCCGGCGCCGTGCCCGAGCCGGCGAGCTGGGCACTGATGATCGGCGGCTTCGGGGTCGCGGGTGCCGCGCTGCGCCGCCGTTCGGCCGCTATGCGGTTCGCGATCGCCTGAAGATGTTCCAGTGGCCGGCTGTGTGGGAGCGCCGGCAGTCAAAGAGAAAGGGCAGGCCGTTTCATCGCGGCCCGCCCTTTCTCGAAATCTCCGCGATGGACCGGCGATCAGCCTTCCAGCGTCATCCGTACGAAGTCGACCGTCTGGCGCGTCGCGGCGTGGAATTCGGTCTCGGTCGCCTTGAAGGCGCCAAAATGCGCGAATTGCTCCGGCTTCATGCCTTCGAATTCATAGGCCTGGCGGAAGCTCGGCAGCTTCAGCAGCTTCTCGATGCTCGCCTTGTTCGGCTCGCGGTCGATGGCGTTCTTGTCGAAGGCCGCCAGATCGTCCTGCGCAGCCATCAGGCCGGCGATATAGCCCGGCGGGCAGGTATAGACCATGTCGCTGCCGGCATAGTCCTGGATGTGGCGGCTCACCGTCTTGCCGGTGCGCTCGTCCTTCTCCACGCGCATCGAGCACTGGAGCATCTTGGACGGGTGGTTGTTCTGCTTGCCCCAGTGATAGGCGCGCTTGAGCACGGCTTCCTCGCCGTCGCGGATTTCGGGAAGCGTCAACTCGATGCCGCGGGCCTTGGCTTCCGTCTTCCAGTCGGAGAGTTCGCCGAGGCGCGCCGACATGTGCGTGATAACCGAGCGCCATTTGCTGAGGTCGACACCGGCGGCGCGGGCGCGCTGCAGGCCTGCCGTCACTGCCGCCATGCAGCGCATGTACTGCGGCACGGTGAAGCTGGTCGTGTTGTTCGTCGAGATGCCGCGCGCGGTCAGTTCCTCAAGGACTTCATAGCCCTCCTTGGACCCGGGCAGCTTGACCATGACGTTGGCGCCCTGCGCCGCGATCGTCAGGCCCTGCGCCAGCATCTTGTCGCCGTCGCGCACGAAGCGCGGGTCGACCTGGCCGGAGAGCATGCCGTACTTGCCGCCCGACTTGTCGTAGACCGGACGGATTTCATCGGCGCCCTTGCGCACGAGGTCCAGATAGGTCGTCCAGTAGACGCCCTCGACGTCGAGGGCGGGGTCTTCCTTGGCGATCTCGCGGATGCGGTCGGCCCACATCTGCGGGGCGAGCTTGATCGCCTGCAGTGAGAGCGGGGGGTTGGTCGTCACGCCGCGGAAGCCCATCGTGCCGTCCTCGGCGATGGTCTCGGCGTCCATCATGCGGGTGAGCTGCGCATCCCAGTCGGCTTCCTTGCCTGCCGGGGCCTTGGCGAGCGTCTCCTTGCGCCAGCTCGGGAAGATGAGCGGTGATGAATCCCACCAGATCTCGGCTTCTGGGTTGGTGTCGGCGAGCTGCTCGAGCACGCTCTTCGTCATGATGGCGCTGTCTGTCATAGTGCGCCCCAAATAGTCCACTGGCCGTGAAGGTCCAGCCTATTCATCATTGGCCGCGGCCAAGTTCAGCTGTCCGCAACGGAAATTTTGTGGAGCGATATTCGCTTTTGCCGCTTTTCCGGTTCAAGCGCCGCTGTTAGCGTGGCAGGAAACCAGAAAACGAGTCCGGCGGACGAAGCCGGGCCGCCATTGCCTGGAGAGGGGACCATCATGAAGAGCATCATCCGGACGGCTGTTGCCGCCGTCGCGCTGGCATCGGCCGCGCTCATTGCCGCGCCCGGCTCGGCCCAGTCCGCCACATCCCCGCCGGACCCGGCCGCCAACCCTTGCCAGCGCGCCTGCCTTGAGGGGTTCGTCAATCGCTATCTCGACGCCATGGCCGCGCACAAGGTCGATCCCGCGCTCTTCGCCGCCAATGTCCGCTTCACCGAAAATGGCGTCCAGCTGCCGTTCGGCAATGAGGGCCTGTGGGCGACCGCCAGCGGTGTCGGCAAGTACAAGTTCTACGTGCCCGATATCGAAACGCAGCAGGTCGCCTTCATCGGTACCGTGCTCGAGACCGCCGGCAGTTCGGCCAGTGGACCGGCCCGCGCGCCCGACGTCGTCGCCATTTCGCTGCGCCTGCGCATCGTCGACGGCAAGATCACCGAAGTCGAGCAGATCGCCAACCGTCCGGAGCGGCCGCTCGGCCCGGCTCCGGCGACGCCGCCTGCGGGTGGCATGGGCGCCGCCGGGGCCAATATCGAAAAGATGGGCGCGCCGCATCCGTCCTTCCTGACGACGATCCCGGAGAAGGAGCGCCTGAGCCGCGCCGACCTGATCCGCATCGGCAATTACTATTTCGACGCGGTCGAGCGGAATACGGGCAAGGATTATTACCCGTTCAGCGACGACTGCCTGCGCCACGAGAACGGCGTTGTCACCGCCGGCCCGCCCGACGCCCAGAACCCCAATCGCAAGGGCTGCAAGGCCCAGCTCGAAACCTCGCTCATCGGCGCGGTCACCACCATCCGCGACCGCCGCTTCGTGGCGGTGGACCGTGAGCGGGGCCTCGTCTTCGCGTTCGGCTTCTTCGACCATCGCAACATCGACTGGACCTGGGAGCTGGGCGAGATCTTCAAGATCCAGAAGGACAAGATCACCCGCGTCGAGGCGCTGATCCTGCGCGGCCCCTATGGCATGAACTCGGGCTGGAGCACCTACGAGCAGACCCGCTCGGAGCAGCCGCAGGACATTCGCTGATCAAAAAACCTGGGCGCGTGGCGGTTTCGCCCCGCGCGTCTTCGATGGGAGAGTGGATGATGCTTCGCCATGCCCGACTGCTCGGTGCCGCCGCCTTGTGCCTCATGGCCGGCGGCGCGCTTGCGCAGTCCGCCGCCCAGCCGGCCACCTCGCCGCCGGATCCGGCCGCCAATCCCTGCCAGCGTGCCTGTCTGGAAGGCTGGGTCGACAAATATCTCGTCGCCATGCGCGATCGGAAGGTCGATCCGGCGCTGTTCGCCAGGGACGTCAAGTTCACCGAAAACGGTATCCAGCTTCACTTTGGCAAGGAGGGCCTCTGGCACGGCATGACCGCACTCGGCACCTACAAGTTCTACGTGCCGGACGTGGAGACGCAGCAGGTCGCCTTCCTCGGGACCGTCCGCGAGAATCCGCGCGGTACCGGTGCGGACCAGACCGTCGCCATCGCGCTCCGCCTCAAGATCGTTGACAACAAAATCACGGAGATCGAGCAACTCGCGATCCGGCCAGACAGCACCAATAGCAGCCGCAACGACTTCCCGCCGACCGGTGAGGGCATGGAGAAGATGGGCGCGCCGCATGCCATCTTCACCCAGGCCATCCCGCCCGCCGAGCGCGAGACGCGCGAGGAGCTCGTGCGCGACGCCAACTATTATTTCGCCGGTCTCCAGCGCAACGACGGCAAGGGCTATTATCCCTTCACCGACGATTGCATCCGCTTCGAGAATGGCGTGGACGTCCTCCTCGGCCGCCCCGGCACGCCCAACGAGGGCAAGCGCCAGACCTGCAAGGGCCAGTTCGAGACGGGCGTGAAGGGTATCGTTTCGCGCATCCGCGACCGCCGCTTCGTGGCGGTGGACCGCGAGCGCGGCATCGCCTTTGCCTTCGGTTTCTTCGACCATGAGCAGATCAACTGGACCTGGCAGCTGGCCGAGCTGTTCAAGATCGAGAAGGGCAAGATCCGGCGCATCGAGGCCATTTTCCACCGCGCGCCTTATGGCTTGAATTCCGGCTGGAGCACCTTCGAACAGGGCATGTCGGAAGAGCCGCAAAGCATTCGCTGAACGCCAGCCATTCGCAGATTCGAAAAGGGAGAGAGACATGATCAGGAAAGCAATGTTCGCGGGGCTCGTCGCCCTGTCCGCGGCTCCGGCACTCGCGCAGCAGGGTGGTGCCGCCGGCCCGCCGTCCAGCCCGTTTGCGCCGTTGCAGGATCACCCCAACTGCACGCGCGACGAGCTCAAGAAGCTCACGGCCGCCTATGTCGACGGGCAGAAGAAGGGCAGCCTCGCCGGCCTGCCGCTCGACGCCAAGGTGCACTATCTCGAGAATATGAAGGACGTAACGGCGGAGGCCGGCATGTGGGCCAAACCGCTCAATGTCGCGCATGACATGAGCGTCCATGACGACAAGCGCTGCAAGACCTTCACCGAGCTCGTCGTGACCGGACCCGTGCCCTATGTCATCGGCACCCGCCTCTATGTCCACAACGGCAAGGTGATCCGCGTCGACAGCATCGTGACCAAGAAGGGCGACTGGCTGTTCAACGCCAACGCCTATCTCAAATATGCCAGCAAGGAGAATTGGGAGCCGCTGTTCAAATATCAGAAGACCTCGGCGTCGGAGATGATCCGCGGCGCCAATGCCTATCTGGACGGCTTTTCCGACAAGTTCACCGACATCCCGTGGGGCACGCCCTGCGCGCGTCTGGAGGGCGGCGCCTATACCAATGTGAAGGGTGACCCGAACGCAAGCTGCGAGCTCGGCATGCCTGGCGGCGTGCTCTACATCACGCATCGCGATTATCTGGTTGATGAGGAAAAGGGCGTGATCAACGTCTTCTGCCGGTTCGGCGGCCGCGCCGAGGCGCCGGACAGCCACACGTTCCGCTATATCGACGGCAAGTTCCGCCAGGTGCATACGCTGACGCCGATTCCGGGCCCGCAGGCCAATGACGAAGGCGGCATGGATCGCGGCGCGGTCGATCCCAATGCCCCGCGCCCGGCCGGCGGCGCGGCGCCTCGCACCAACTGAACCTGTGAATCCCCCTCCCGCTTTCGGGAGGGGGTTAGGGGAGGGCCTCTTTTAACCCCTCCCCACATGGACCGTTCGCGGACATTAGCGTTCGCCAAAGCACGGGCGATGCTGTAGGCACCCGGCATCGTCACGTCTCGCCCGCAAGCCTGTGACGCCCGAGAGGCAATTTCCTCCCGCTTGCCAGCCGGAAGAAATGCGTGCCCTCTTTCCCAATTGCATCTCGCCACCGGGGCGCCCTGCGGCGCACTGGCATCGTGCACGGACGGGTTGTGGCCGCTCTCCGGCAATATTCCGCAGCGCCTGTCCCGGCCGCTGCTTGCGAAAGGTCATGCCCATGAGCCGTGCCATCGATTTCAAATGGACCGAGGAAGAAGTGACGCGCCGCTGCGCCGATGCCGGCGTGTCGATCAGCGCCATTGAGCCGCTGCCCAAGGGCGGTACGCATCTGGTCTGCTCGACGATTGACGGGGCCGCGAAGCTCCGCAGCCTTCATGCGCCCGCGATCATGGTCGGCCCGCAGAAGCGGCATCCCTTTTTCGTGCCCTCGCTCCAGCGCCAATAGGCAGCCGCGCGCAAAGGAGACATTCCAGTTCCAGTCGGCTCCTCTTGTTGCCGACTGACCGGCGGGCGCCATCCTTTCGGGGATGCGCGCCCGCTGGAGCCTTCAGGCTGGGGCGCGGGTGGCGAGCAGCGCTTCCACAGCCGCCAGGCCGTGATCGCTGGCGACGGCAAGGTCGATCGGCCGTCCCTGCAGCGCGGCGTCGAAGCCGTTGAGAAATTCCAGCGCCGCCGTGGATCCCAGCAGGCGAATGGCGGTACGCACGGCGCGGCCTTGCCGGTCTGCCTCGGACGCGCTCAGCTTCGGCGTGTCGTTGCGGCGGCCGAAGGGCTTCCTCATGAGCAGGTCTCGGCTCGCTGCGCCTTTTCGAGCGCATCGTCCTTCTTCTTCTTCTCGGTCTCGATGAGCCGGTCGGCCATGGTCCGCCAGGCGGACTCGGCGCGCAGGCAGCGCTCGCGCACATTGACGAGGTTGGTCTCTGCCGCCGCCTTGGCATTCTCGTTGGCGCGCAGCAGGTAGAAGTCAGACGTGGCGGACATGGGCTGGGCGCTCCTTGAGCAGATGGTGGGCCCGGTCGGCCCATCGCCCGGGCGATGACGCCGCGAACGATCTGCCGGGGGCATGTGCAAGAGGGCGCCCGGTCGAGCGCCCGCCAGGGACTGGTCTCCGAACCCGGTTGCCCGCGCGCGGAGACCTGGCCCCGGCCGAAGACTCAGACGGCTTCGAGCTGCCCGGCCGACGCGCGGCCGCGCTGGTCCGTCTGGACCTCGTACTTCAGGCGCTGGTTCTTATCGAGCGTGGCCATACCGGCCTGCTCGACGGCGCTGATGTGGACGAAGCTGTCCTCGCCGCCGTCGTCGGGCGCGATAAAGCCATAGCCTTTGTCGATGTTGAAGAATTTGACGGTGCCGATGGGCATGGGGAATGTCCTTTGCATAGAAAGAAACCCGCCGGAACGCATGTCCTGGCGGCGCTGGCCGAGTGTCAAAGGAAGAATTCGCTTTTGGCGTCAAAATCCGTCGCAGGCGACGATAGCGATATTGATATGGGCTTTTGGGGCCTGAAAGTCAATCTTGGCGCCGTTCAGGAGCCCCGCCGGGAACCTATGGAAGCGCCGCCAGCGCCACCGCCGCCGCCGCATAAGCGCCGACATGGAACCACAGCAGAGCCGGCGCCTCGCCACGATAGATGGTCCGCGCCCCCCGCTCGTCGCGGATCGTCACCCGCCCCTTGCGGGCCACGGACACCGCATAGCCGAGCAGGACGAGGGCGAAGAGCTTGAACATGTGGGCGAGTGTAGCGGGGGTAGGTTAATGGATTGAGCACAAAGCCAATAGATTGGTGGCCAACTTGCGCTGCCCCAATTATGCTGCGTCAATGGCTCGCTATATTGGACGATCTGGAGAAAAACGCTTCAGCGCTCTTTGCTCTGACATGGGTATTACGTGCAACGAGTCCCGTGAAGATGACCACGGGTGGGACCACATCGTAGAGTTTTCGCCCGAGGCGGTTCAAGGGCTTTCAGCGGACTTGCAACGCGCAATTCCGCCGGTCTTTGTGCAGACTAAGAGCCATGAAACCGAGAACCTGACGGTTCGGATGAAGTTAAGCAATGCGCTCAAGCTCGCCCGCCACAACTCACCTTGTTTCGTGGTCTTGATGATAATGGCGAACGATGGCGTCGCCCCTTCCTGGTATGCTGTGCATTTTTGGGGGGACCTCGCTAGCAGGGCATTAAAAAAAGCCCGCGAAGCCAGCCGGGATGGGATACCCGAAGCGGAGTTTCATAAGCGCTGGTTTAGCTTCACGATGTCATCATCCGATGCTCAGGATGAACAAAAACTCCTGTCCTGGATCGCGGCAACTGTGCGCTCCGCAGGCCCCGATTACTCGACGGCCAAACAAGCCCTCCTGCCCGAGCAGCAAATTGTCGGGACCATCAAATTTAGTCGCGATCTATCGCTGGAGCAGCTGGTGGATCATCAGATTGGTCTTTCTCCAACGATCCCTGTTGAGGCTATCAGTCTAAATTTGAGGCGTTTTGGCGTTGACATTCCTCTTCCCCTTCCTGCCGGCGTGCCCGACTTTGCGTCGATCCATGTACATCCCTCCGCTCAATGCGAGATGCGGTTGCGCGGACCAGATAATGTAGAAATCGAAGTGGCCGGTGACGTTCTGGCGCCGGGAATTTACGGTGTGGGGGATCAGCGGAAAATACGATTCCGCACGTTCTTGTTAGACCTGGTTTGTTCGATGAATGGCATGACCAAAACCACGCTGCATTTAGATGCGCGCGTGCGACGATCACCATCGGACATCGAGAAAATGGTGCGCCTTGCAAGCTGGGCGGGACAAGGTGCCATTGATTTTCGGGTTAGCGTTGGCGATCGGAGGCTTTTGGCAGCGGTGGGTCCCCTGGATTCGTTTCCTGAACAACCGGGGTATGCTGTTCTCACAGAACTATTGGGGTCGCTGGTCCGAGTCTCCAAGCATTTGAAGACGAAGATTCCCGAAATTTCGGTCGAAGAAGTTATAGGGAGCGAATGGGTCTCTCCATTTCACAAGTTCTTGACGGCGACTGATATGAATTTGAGTGTGCCGTTAGTCGATGACATTCAAGTGGAAGGTCTGCGGGTAGGAATCGCTGGTGCCATCGCGCCGGTTGGATCTTGGATATTTGCGGTGATTCAGAGACTTCCTATTTCTGAATATTCGAAAGTTCAGAACATATTGTCCATCAAGTTCGGTTCCCCAGAAATACTCGAAACCTACGCCTTTGAGCGCAATGATGAAGAAACTTGGAATCTAATGAAGGCTGACTTGGAGCGTCTCTCTTCGGAGATTGGATCAGTGTCTATGGACAACGTGCTTTTAGCTTACCGGCCACTAAAAAAGCTCATAAATTTGCGACGCGAAGCTGATAAAGGAGGTTAGTCTGCTCCCCCTCACAACCCCTTCCGATAGATCACATAGCTCTTGTTGACCTTGCTTTCGATCGCGTCGGCGATGGCGTTCATGCCCTGATTGTCTTCGAGCACCCAGCCGATCTCGCCGCGGGTCGCGCCATATTTGGTCACTGAGTCCCGACGGATATATTCGATCATCATGAAGGCGAGTTGGCTGGCGAGGCGGCTGGCCTGCAGCTTCTGGACGACGCCCATCAGCGGCACGCGCATCGTGCGGACCTTGGGCTTGCGCAGCCACCAGAGCAGCTTGATGAAGCCGAAGGGGAAGAGATCGCCATTGAGCGGCTTCAGCGCCTCGTTCATGTCCGGCAGCGTCATCATGAAGGCGACCGGCTCGCCGTCCAGCTCGGCGATGCGGATCAGGTCCTCGAAGACGATGGGCTTGAGCTTCTTGCCGGTGAAGGCGACCTCGCTGTCGGTGATCGGCACGAAGCCCCAGTTGTTTCCCCAGGCGTCGTTGAGGATGGCGAGGATGATCGCCGCTTCGCGGTCGAACTTGCTCTTGTCGACCTTGCGGATGTTGATGCGCGGGTTCTTCTCGCCCGATTGCACGATGCGCTGGATCAGCGGCGGGAACTCCTTGGTGATGTCCAGCTCATAGGTGTTGAGCGTCTTGACGCCCTCATAGCCTGCTGCTTCGATCCAGGCCTGATATTCGGGCCGGTTGTGCCCCATCATCACTGTCGGCGGATGGTCGTGGCCTTTGACGAGCAGCCCGGGCTCCTCCCAGATGCTGAGCGAGATCGGCCCCAGCACATGCGTCATGCCCTGCGCGCGCAGCCAGTCCTCGGCAGCCTTGATGAGCGCGGCGGCGACCTCGGCGTCCTTCGCCTCGAACAGGCCGAAATTGCCGGTGCCCGGCCCCATGCCCTGCTCCGGCGGCATCGAGAGCGCCTGCCGGTCATAATGCGCGCTGATCCGGCCGACGACCTCGCCGCCCCGACGCGCGAGGAAATATTGATGCTCGGCATGCTCGTGGAACGGATTCTTGCCCGGCGTCAGCAGCCCGTAAATCTCGTCCTTGAGCTGCGGCACCCAGGCCGGGTCATCCTTGTAGATCTCCCATTGCAGCTCGACGAACGCCTTGAGATCGGCCTTGCCGGTGACGGGCGAGATGACGAGATTGGAAGATGCCACGGGATGCTCCTTTTGGGCGTGGCGCAGCACTCTCCCGCCGTCCGCGCGCTGTCAAGCACGCTGTAACCCCTCCTCTTCAGAGGAGGGGCAGGGGGTGGTGGCGATGCGTCAGCATTGCTCGCGCAGCGAACGAACGGCGCCGTCGCGACACCACCCCGACCCTTCGCTTGCCTACTCCGCCCGCTCCACAGACCCCGTCGCCTGCAACTGCACCCCGCCATAAGTGAGCAACGCTGCCCAGCTCGCGCCGAAGATCCAGCCGACCAGCACATCCGTTGGCCAGTGCACGCCCAGATAGAGCCGCGAGAGGCCGATCATCAGGGTCAGCGCGATTCCCACGCCGATGATGTAGAGGCGCGGCGCGCGCGCCTTCTGTCCCCGCGCCAGCAGTGCCGCCATGGTGAGATAGACCACGGCCGAGTTCATGGCATGGCCGCTCGGAAAGCTCGCATTGTTCACATCCACCAGGTGCACAACGACATCGGGCCGGGCGCGGTCATAAGCCAGCTTGAGTAGCCCGCTCGCCGCGCTGCCGACGACGATGCCGGCGCCCAGCAGCGCGCCCAGCCGTCGCTTGCCCGAGGCCACGAGAAAGCCGACCGCCAGCAACGCGATCAGCGTCAGCAGGCCGTTATTGCCCAGCGTCGTCACATCCAGCATGAACTGGCGCAAGCTGTCGCGCAGGCCGTCGTGGCCCTCCGTTGCCTTGCGGATCGCGATCAGGATCGCCCGGTCGAACGCCAGGGTGTCGCCCTCGGCGACCTCCGAGGCGAGCTTCAATGTGAGCAGCAGGAGGGCGCTGAACCCTAGCAGGAGCCAGAACGGCTGTGCTTCAGGCAATCTCGCCAATAGTCTCGATCGTGGGGGCATCGGCAATCCTGCTTGATAAGCGGGGGACCGACATTCCGCCTGCTTCTTGTCGCAAGTCAATGGACAGCACTGGCGCGGACGTTACCGAAACATCATATTGCTGCCACGATCTGCGCTCATTGGCCCGGCACGAGTGGGCCGGGACAACGCCCCATGGAAGCTGGCATGACTGTAATGGATTCGATTCAAGGCGCCGGGACGAAGGCGCGCGTGAAGATTTCGGCGACCCCGGACGACAAGCTGATGCTGCGCGCCGCCGCCGAGTTGCCGCGCGACCTGCTTGTCGCGAAGGGCGCCGTCTACTGGCCCGATTTCCTCGCCTCGGCGCTGATCGGCTATGCGGGCCTCGCGACCGCGATCGTCGCGCAGGACATGGCGCTGGCGCTTGCCGGCGCGTTCGTCGCGGCCCTGGCGCTGCTGCGCGCCGCGAGCTTCATCCACGAGCTGACGCATATCCGCGCGGGCGCGCTGCCCGGCTTCCGCTTCGCCTGGAACCTCATCATCGGCATCCCGCTGCTCATCCCCTCCTTCATGTATGAGGAGGTGCACACGCATCACCACGCCAAGACGCGCTACGGCACAGTTGAGGATCCCGAATATCTGCCGCTGGCGCTGATGAAGCCCTGGTCGCTGCCTTTGTTCATCCTCGCCGCGCTGCTGGCGCCCGTTGCGCTGCTCTTCCGCTTCGCCGTGCTGACGCCGCTCTCGCTGCTCATTCCGCCGCTGCGCAAATATGTCGTCGAGGGCTTGTCCGGCCTTGCCATCAATCCTGCCTATCGCCGACGCGCGCCCGAGGGCGCGTTCCGGCGCATGTGGCATTGGCAGGAGGGCGCTGCGTCGCTCTGGGCAATCGGCCTCCTCGTCGCGAGCGCGCTCTACGGCTGGCGACCGCTGCTGATCGGCATGGCAATCTTTTCGGCGGTCGCGGTGGTCAACCAGCTGCGCACGCTGGTCGCGCATCTCTGGGAGAATGACGGCGACACGATGACCGTCACCGGCCAGTTCCTCGACTCCGTGAACGTGCCGCCGCCGGGCCTCATTGCCGAGATCTGGGCGCCGGTGGGCCTGCGCTATCATGCCCTGCATCACCTGCTGCCGAGCATGCCCTATCATAGCTATGCCGAGGCGCATCGGCGCCTAGTGGCGGCGTGCGGACTTGAATCGACCTACATGAAGGTCAATCATCCCGGCATGTTCGTGCTCGTGGCCCGGATTGCGCGCTCGACCATGGTCCGCCGCTGAGCGCAG
This sequence comes from Sphingobium sp., assembly GCA_036404995.1. GTDB lineage: Bacteria > Pseudomonadota > Alphaproteobacteria > Sphingomonadales > Sphingomonadaceae > Sphingobium. The sequence continues at coordinate 26,616 of DASWYL010000032.1, forward strand.
CTACTCTTCGGTGGTGACCAGCACCGCCTCGCCCACGAAGAAGAAGAGCAAGAGCGGCGCTAGCGCCGCCAGGATCGGCGGATAGACGCCCAGGCTGCCCATCGACAGCGCGAAATTGTCCACCACGAAAAAGGTGAAACCTAGCGCCATGCCGATGACGGCGCGGACGAACAGCTTGCCCGATCGCGCGATGCCGAACGCAGCGACCGATCCCAGGAGCGGCATGAGCAGCGACGAAAGGGGCTCGGTAATCTTGTGCCACAGCGATCCCTCGAGGCTCGCGACCGGCCGGCCTGCTGCTCGCAACGTCTTGATCGCGTCCTTGAGCTGCCAGAAGCTCATTGCCTCCGGATCGACCGATGACAGCGTGAACTGATCGGGCCGGATGGCGTCGCCCATATGGATATTGCCGAGCGTGCGGCTCGTCCCGTGCGCCACGTCGAAGGCGGTCGCGTCCTTGAGGTCCCAGCCCTTGCCGGCGAATCGGCCGCTCGGCGCGCGGATCACCGTGACCAGCCGGTCGCCGTGGCGGTCGTAGACGCTGACGTCGCGCAGCGTCACATTGGAGCCGGTGCCCGTGATCAGCCCGGCGCGCACGAGATCGTCCCCGTCGCGCACCCAGACATTGGCCTTGGTCCCCGCTGCGCGCGGGATCGGCCCGAAATGCACCTTTTCCCAGGCGCTCAATGTCGCGGCCGATCGCACGACCACGCGCTCGTTGAAGACGAAACTGACGATTGCGAAACCGAGCGCGACCAGCGTGAGCGGCGCCAGGATCTGGTGCGCGGAGAGTCCGCCCGCCTTCATCGAGATGACCTCGCTGTTGGCATTGAGCGTTGCCAGCGTGATCAACGTGCCCAGCAGCACCGAGAAGGGCAGGAACGTCGAAATGATGACCGGCACGCGCAGGCTGACATAGCGCCAGAGTTCCGCGTCGCCATTGCCCTTGTAGGCCAGAACATTCCCCGCCTCGCTCAGCAGGTCGAGCGTCTGCAGGACCATGACCAGCATCGCCAGCATGGCGAGGCAGCGCCACAGGAACGTGCGGCCGACATACAAGGCGAGCGCGCGGGAGGGGAAGAAATTCATGAGCTGCTCTCTTCCGCTTCGCGCAACTGCCCGCCGTTGAGGCGCTTCACTAGCGACATCAGCGCCTTCATACCGCGCGAGAACCAGCGCTCGATCCCGCCGATCGGCTGTCCCCCGGGCACATAGGCGGTCTGGTAGTACATCCATCCGATCAATGCCGCTGCAAGGACGAAGGGGCCCCACAGAGCCAGGAACGGATCGATGCGGCCCAGCGCGCCGACCGACTGCGCATATTGGTTGATCTTGTGATAGGTCACGATGAAGACGATCGAAAGGAAAACGCCGAGCGCCGAAGTCGAGCGCTTCGGCGGGATCGCGAAGGCCACGGCCGCCAGCGGGAGCAGGAACATCATCGCCACCTCGACGATGCGATAATTGAAATTGGCCCAGGCCGCCGCCCGGTCGATCGGCGCGGTCTTGTCCGACATGCCTTTCCGGAACAGCTCAGGAAGGCTCGCCTCCTCGCCTTCGCCGCCACGCCTGCGAAACGCCTCCATCTTGGGCAGGTCGATGGGCAGGTCATGACTGGAGAATGAGAGGATGCGCGGCTGCTTGAAGGTCGGTGCGTCGTGGACGAGCACGCCGTCGGAGAGGCGCAGGATGATCGTGTCGGGGTCGTCCGTGGCGAGGAACTGGCCTCGCGCGGCCGTCGCGGCAAGGGACTGGCCCTTCTGGTCCTGCACCCGCACGAAAATGCCGCTGAGCTTCCGCCCTTCGTCCTCGCTCTTCTCGATCCGGATCGTGAACTCGCCGCCGGGGAAATTGGTGAACTCGCCGACCTTGATCGATGCCCCAAGCGCACCCGAGCGCAGCTCGAAGACGAGGCGCTCATAGGCATATTTGGTGTGGGGCTGGAGATAGCCGACGATGAGGAGGTTCGGGATCGCGAGGGCGACCGCGTATATGAAAGGCACCTTCAGTAGCCGGGTGTAGCTGAGGCCCACGGCCCGGAAGATGTCGAGTTCCGACGAGATGGCCAGCTTGCGGAAGGCGAGCAGGATGCCGAGCATCAGCCCGATGGGAATGCCCAGGCCCAGATATTCCGGGAGCAGGTTGGCGAGCATCCGCCAGACCACGCTCACCGGTCCGCCCTCGGTCGCAACGAAGTCGAACAGGCGGCGCATCCGGTCGAGCACCAGCAGCATCGCCGCGATGAAAAGGCTGGCAAGCAGCGGCACGGCGATGAGCCGCGCCATATATCGATCCGCTGCGTTCAGCATCGCGTTCTAATTCGCCAATCCCATCGCGGCCTTGGCGTTACGGCGCTTGGGCAGCGCCCGCAACCCCCGTCCTTGGGCCGGGGTGCCTATCGGGGTGAGATCAGCCCGGAAGCGCCCCTGTCATGCGACCGGCCGCTGCAAACATCTCGAGGATCTGCCCGACCTGTTCGCTGCTGTGCTCGGCGCAGAGCGAGCAGCGCAGCAGGAAGGTGCCGGCGGGAGTCGCGGGCGGGCGCGCCATGTTCACATAGAGGCCCAGCTCCAGCAGCGCCTGCCACATCGCGACCGCCTGCGTCTGGTCGGTCAGGATGACGGCGATGATCGCGGATTGCGGTGTCTCGGTGCCGAGCTTGAAGCCCAGATCGGTCAGGCCCTTGTGCAGCCGCTTGCTGTTTTCCCAGAGATGCGCGCGCTTGTCGCCGGCATGCATCAGCTTGCGGATCGACGTCGCGGCCGTTGCAACCACGCTGGGCGGGAGGGAGGCGGTGAACACATAGGGCCGGCAGACGAGGCGCAGCACCTCGAACTTGGGATGGTTGGAAACGCAGAATCCGCCAACCGTGCCGACCGACTTGGAGAAGGTGCCGACGACGAAGTCGATTTCGCTCTCGACGCCCTGCTCCTCATAGACCCCGCGGCCGTTCTTTCCGAAAAAGCCCATGCCATGCGCCTCGTCGTCGAGGATCATGCAGTTGGGATGCTTGCGGATCGCCGCGACCATCTCGGGCAGCGGCGCGACGTCGCCGAACATCGAATAGACGCCCTCGAGGATGACCAGCTTCTGCGCCTCGGCGGGCAGGCGCCCGAGCCGCTTGTCGAGATCCTCGACGCTGTTGTGACGGAAGCGGACGATCTCGGCATTCCCCAAGCTGCAGCCGTCATAGATCGATGCATGGCTGTCGGCGTCGAGGACGATATAGTCCCCCTTGCCCGCCAGCGTGGAGATCATGCCCAGGTTCGCCTGGTAGCCGGTCGAGAAGACCATGGCATGCTCGGTGCCGTAGAATTCCTTGAGCGCGTCCTCGCAGTCCCTGTGCGGCGAATAGGTGCCGTTGAGCACGCGGCTGCCCGTCGTACCCGATCCGAACTCGTCGAGCGCCTTCTTGCCCGCCGCGACCACGTCGGGGTCGAAGGTCATGCCCATATAATTATAGGTGCCGAGCAGGATTGTTTCCTTGCCCTTGATGATCGCGCGCGTAGGCGAGAGCACCTTGTCCATGACGATCGCGAATGGGTCGCGCACGCCGGTATCCAGCAGCGCCTGGCGCTCCGCGATCAGCGGATCGAATTTGGAAAGCAGGTCGGTGCCCGGCTCGGTCACGCGCATGCTGGGCGCGTCGCTGTCCATCACGGTTGCCATGATCCTCAGCCCTCCTTCTTGAGCTTCATCACTGCGTCGACCAGCTGGCCGACCGTCTCGATCTCCGCCTGCATGTTCATCGTGATGATGATCTCGAACTCATCCTCGATGGCGGCGACGAAATCCATCACGGTCAGGCTGTCCCATTCGAGATCGCCCGCAAATGTGATGCTCTCGGTGAGCGCTACGCCCTTCTTGTTGAAGGGCTCGATCTGCGCGGCGACGGTTTCGAAAACGGCCTGGCGGTCGGACATGGGTGACAAGACTTCCTATTGTTATGACCCGGAGCGCAACAAAATGCGCCCCTGGGGCGGCCTATGGCAAGTGAATAAGGCGGGAATCGGGCGAAGGCTTCGCCGGGCGGGCCTCAGCGCAGAAAGCCCTTTTCGCGATAGGCCCGGGCTGTCGCCTCGAGGCCGAGTTCGGTGTCGATCGAGGCCGTCCAGACGGATTCCGGCGGCGCCATGGCGACGCGCGAGGACCAGTCGGGATGGCAGAAGTAGGAGGCGCGATCCGGCGTGAGGCGTGCCTTGTCGCGGCGGATCAGCCGGTCGATTCGCGCGCCGAGCTTGACCAGGACGGCGGGCATGCTGACCGGCAGCAGGGTCTTGCGCCCGACAGCCCGCCCGATCGCCTTCGCCAGCGTCCTGTGGGTCCAGGCGCCGTAGCGTCCATCGTCCACTTCATAGATCTGGTCGTGCGTCGCGTGGTCCTGCGTGCGTGCCATTGCGACCAGCAGGTCGGCAAGGTCGTCGGCGTGGATGATGGAGACGCGGCCGTCCGGCGGCAACAGCACGAAGCCCCACTGCGCCATCTGGAACAGCTCCAGAAATTCCGCGTCGTGCGGGCCGTAGATCGCGGGCGGGCGGACCATCGTCCAGTCGAGGCCGCTGCCTTCGACATGGCGCTCGGCTTCCGACTTGGACCAGCCATAATCGGAGAGCTGCGGCTCGCGCGCGGCGAGGCTGGAGACATGGACGAGGCGCTTTATGCCCTGCGCCTTCATCGCGGCGATGACGTTCGCCGTGCCGCGTGAATTGCAGGCCTCGAAGGCGGCGCGGTTCGGGGCGTTGACCATGCCGGCGACGTGAAGGACGGCATCGGCGCCGGCAACCAGCCTTTCGAGCTGACCATGATCGTCGAGCGTGCCAAGCACCCATTCGACGCCGTCGCGCGGCGCCTGCGGGCGGCGCGTGAGCGCGCGGACGCGAAGCCCGTCGGCCAGCGCCTTTGCCAGCACGGCCTTGCCGACAAAGCCGGTTGCGCCGGTGATCGCGATCAGGGTCAAAGCAGCACCATATGGTCGCGGTGGACGATGGCGGTGCGCGGCGTGCCGCCAAGCAGCGCCGCGACATCCTCGCTTCGCTTGCCGATGATCTTCTCGGCGTCGCCGCTGTCATATTGGGCAAGGCCGCGCGCGATGATCGTGCCGTCCGGTCCGGCAATATCGATGACGTCGCCGCGTGCATAAGCGCCGCTTGTTGCGGTTATGCCGGCCGGCAGGAGGCTTCGGCCCTGCTTGAGAGCATTGGCCGCGCCCGCATCGACGACGAGATGGCCCTTCACCGTGAGTCGTCCAGCCAGCCAGTCCTTGCGCGCGCCGCGCTTGGACGACGCAAGGAACAACGTGCCGCGGCCGCTCTCCGTCCAGGCCGTCAGCGGCGAGTCCACGCGACCCGAGATGATCGCGAGATGCGCACCGGCGCCGGTGGCGATCTGCGCCGCCTGCAGCTTGGAGACCATGCCGCCCGATCCCATGCCCGAGGCGCTGTTGGCATCGCCCATGGCCAGCGTCTTGGCGTCAAGTTTCTCGACCAGCGGGACGAGCTTTGCGTCAGGATCGCTGTGCGGATTGGCTGTGTAGAGACCATCGATGTCGGAGAGGAGCACCACCGCGTCGGCGCGCGCTGCCTGGCCGATGCGCGCAGCGAGCCGGTCATTGTCGCCGAAGCGGATTTCCTCCGTCGCGACGCTGTCATTCTCGTTGACCACGGGCATGACGCCAAGACCGATCAGCCGGTCGAGCGTCGCGGCTGCATTGAGGTAGCGCCGCCGGTCTTCAAGATCGCCGAGCGTCACCAGGATCTGCGCTGCCGTGATGCCATGATCGCCGAGCAGGTCCGCCCATACCTGGCTCAAGGTAATCTGCCCGACCGCCGCCGCCGCCTGTGCGTCTTCCAGCGTCGCACGGCCGCCCTTTGCGAGGCCGAGCCGTCGCGCGCCCAGCGCGATCGCACCCGATGAAACCACCACAACCTGTTGCCCCGCAGCGCTGCGCGCGGCCAGTTCGGCAACGAGGCTCGCCAGCCATGCGCGGCGCACGGCGCCATCCGCCTCGACGAGCAGCGCCGAGCCGACCTTGACGATGAGGCGCCTGCACTGCGCGGGAGGGAAGCCGGTCAGATCGGCGACCATGGCTTTTCCGTTTCCGCGACCGCCTCGCCCGGACCCTGGTCCTCTGCACTCGAGACCTTCCGTTCGCCGAACAGATCGTCACCGAGCAGCGGCAGGATCGCGTCGAGCAGCTTGTCTACCCCTTCCCCAGTCGCGCCGGAGATGATGAAGGGCTTGCCGGCTTTGCGTCGTGCGAACTGCTTGGCAATGTCTTCCATCAGTTCCGGCCCCAGAAGGTCGCCCTTGTTGAGCACGAGAAGTTGCGGCTTGTCCTCAAGACCTGCGCCATAGGCTTCCAGCTCGCCCTTCACGATCTTCCATGCCTTGACCGGATCATCGCCCGTCGCGTCGATCAGGTGGATGAGCACCCGGCAGCGCTCGATGTGACCGAGGAACCGGTCGCCGATGCCTGCGCCTTCCGCTGCGCCTTCGATCAGGCCGGGAATGTCGGCGAGCACGAACTCGCGGCCCTTGTGCAGGACGACGCCCAGCTGCGGCTTGGTGGTGGTGAACGGATAGTCGCCGACCTTCGCCTTGGTATTCGTGACCTGGTTGATGAAGGTCGACTTTCCGGCATTGGGCAGGCCGACGAGGCCGACGTCCGCGAGCAGCTTGAGACGGAGCCAGACCCACATCTCGTCGCCCGGCCAGCCCATGCCGTGCTGGCGGGGCGCGCGGTTAGTCGATGTCTTGTAACTGAGGTTGCCGCGCCCGCCATCGCCGCCGCGCAGCAGGACCTGACGCTGGCCGACCTCGGTAAAATCGGCGAGGATCGTGCCATCGTCGTCGTCGGCAATCACCTGCGTCCCGACCGGCACCTTGATCACAAGATCCTCGCCGCCCGCGCCCGTGCGGTTCTTGCCCATGCCAGGAATGCCGCGCTGCGCCTTGAAATGCTGGCTGTAACGAAAGTCGATCAGCGTGTTGAGACCCGCAACGGCTTCGAAGATGATGTCGCCGCCTTTGCCGCCGTCGCCGCCGTCCGGCCCTCCATACTGAATGAATTTTTCGCGCCGGAAGCTGACGCCACCCGGGCCGCCCGCGCCGGAGCGGATGAAAATCTTGGCTTGATCGAGAAAGTGCATGGGCGGCCCTTTAGGGGAGGCACGCCGAAAATGCCAGTCGCGGGCGATTGCGAGACGGGGCCGGGCCGGCGCCGCCCATCCGCATGAGCGGATTAACGACGCCAGCGCGCGAGTGTGATGCCGATCTTCTCGTTTCGCTCGGAGAGGGCCAGTTTGACAATCTTCACGGTCGCGTGGCGCGCCTTGCTATCCTGCAGGAAGATGGTGTCGATGATATGGTCGGCGACCGCCTCGATCAGCGTGAAATGCTGGCCCTGCGTCAGCGCGGCCGTCGCGGCGTGCTTGAGGTCCATATAATTTTTGGACATGTTGAGCGGTGCATCCGGTCCATAATGCGGGGCGCAATCGAGCAGCACGCGCACACTGATGCGCAGCGGCTGCGGCAGGTGCGTCTCTTCGGAATAGATGCCGGTGAGGACATCGACTTCCAGATCCTCAATCTCGAGCACCAGCAAGTCGTCCATCGCGACCGGCGCACCCCGGCTGCCCCCCAAGCCTCCTGGGCCTGCTTCATATTGCATCGCGAGCGCTCACTTTGTCCTTTTCATTTAACCTGCAGGCGCTAAAGGCCCCCGGCTCGGGCGCTAATGCCCGGTTGAAGCTGGAACGGCAAGCGTGACGACACAGGCTGTCATCGGGATCGAGACACTGGCGGGGACGGCCGACACGGCCATTGCCGGGTTGCTCGACGCTGCGTTCGGGCCGGACCGGCATGGGCGCACGGCCTATCGGATCCGCCGCGGCATGGCCTGGCTCACTGATCTCTCCTTCGCGGCGCGCGATGAGGCGGGGCGGCTCATCGGTGTGCTGCAGAGCTGGCCGGTCGCGCTCGCGACGCCGGACGGCGCCGAGACGCCGCTTGTCATGGTCGGCCCCGTTGCGGTGATGCCTGACCAGCAGCTGCACGGCATCGGCCGCATGCTCATGGACCGGCTCATCGAAACAGCCGATGCGGCCGCGGGCCAGCAGCCGCCGTTGATGATGATCGGTGATCCGGAATATTACGGGCGCTTCTGGGGTTTCACCGCCGATGCGACCGGCGGATGGGGGGTTCCGGGACCCGTCGAGCAGCGCCGCCTGCTCGCGCGCCTGCCGAAGGGCAAGACGGTGCCCGAGACCGGCATGCTCGGCCCGCGCCTGGGCAGCGCCGCACTCTAATCAAATCTTCGATTTCTAACGGAAATCCGCTTTTTCTTGCGGGTTGCCGGGCGACGCCTTACGCCCGCGACATCCCCTATTGCGGAGACCCACAGGTGAAGATCGCCCGGCCCCTCTTCTCTCTCCTTGCCGCCTTCATCCTGTCCGCCATCGCCGTCGCCCAGCCCGCAACCTCGCTTCCCCCGCCGTCCGTACCGCCCGGCCCTGTTCCGGCCGCGCCGGTCCATGTCGCGCCTCTGAAAATCCCGGGCAAATGGGCGCAGGACTATCTCGGCCGCCCGGTCGATCCCGCCGTCCGCTTCGGTACGCTCCCCAATGGCCTGCGCTACGCCCTTATGAAGAACGACACGCCCAGGAATGCGGTCGCGATGCGCATGTTGATCGGTTCGGGATCGCTCAAGGAGCGGGACGAGGAGCGCGGCCTCGCCCATTTCCTTGAGCACATGGCTTTCCGCGGCAGCGCCAACGTGCCGGACGGCGAGGTCATCCGCATGCTCGAGCGCCACGGCCTGCGCTTCGGGCCGGACACAAATGCATCGACCTCGTTCGAGCGCACGCTCTACATGTTCAATTTCCCCAATGCGACGCCTGACGCGCTGGACACCGGCCTCACGCTCTTCCGCGAGATCGGTGAGCGGCTGAAGCTGGATCCTGCCGCCGTCGAAGCCGAGAAGGGCGTCGTCCTGTCCGAGGAGCGTTTGCGGGACACACCGTCCTACAGGATGGCCAAGGCCAATATCAGCCTGTTGCTTGCGGGTACGCTGGTGCCAGAACGCTGGGCAATCGGCACCATCGAGACGGTCAAGGCGGCAACGTCCGAGCGCCTGCGCCGCTATTATGAAGCGAACTACAGGCCGGAAAATGCCGTGATCGTGATTGTCGGCGCGATCGATGTCGATCAGATGGAGGCTAGGATCAAGGCTGGCTTTTCCGACTGGAAGGGCAAGGGCGAGCCCGATCGCCTCATCCCGGCCGCTGCGAGGCCGGACAAGAACGCCGCCGAGTTCGTCGCCGAGGGCGCGCCGGATCAACTCTCGCTCAACTGGGTGGGGCCGGTCGATCGCCGCGCCGAGACGCTCCAGGTCGATCGCGAGGGCGTTCGCCGTATGCTGGCCGTCAGGGTGCTTAACAACCGGCTGAGCGATCGGGCGCTCAGGCCCGGCAATCCGTTCGCGAGCGCCAGCGTGAGCGTGTCCGATTCGCTGCTGGGCACCGCCTCCGTCGCCAGCCTCGCAATCCAAGCCGATCCTTTGCGTTGGCGTCCAGCACTGGACGCCGCGCTGGAGGAGCAGCGCATGCTCCTGCGCGATGGTGTCACGGCCGACGATTTCCAGCGCGCGGCCAATTCGCTCCTGGCTTCGCTTCAGGCCAGCGCCGATGGTGCGCAGACGCGGCGCAACGAATCTCTCGCGGACGGGATCGTGGGAACGGCCCTTGATGACGAACTCTACACCAGCCCCGCCCAGGACTTGGCCATGGTCCGGGCCTTCGTTGCGGAAGAGACGCCGGAGACCGTGACTGGAGCGCTGCGCGCGATCTTTGCGGGCGCGCCTCCGGTCGTCTTCCGCTCCGCCCGCTCCGACCCGGCCACCGCACCAGTCCTCGAATCCGCACTGGCGGTTGCGCAGACCCGTGCCCTGCCGGCCGGTGTGGCGCGCGCTGCAGTCAGCTGGCCCTATACCGATTTCGGCAAGCCGGGCACCGTCGTTTCACGTCGGGAAGACAAGTCGCTAGGCGCGACCTTCGTTTCTTTTGCCAATGGCACGCGGTTGATCGTCAAGCAGACCGACTACGAAAAGGACCGCGTCAGCATTTCCGCAGGCTTCGGCACGGGGCAGGCTGGCCTCAGCCCTGCACTTGCACATGCCAATTGGGCGGCCGGCCTTTATCCCGTCGGCGGTACCGGCAAGATCTCGCTCGCCGATGTCCGCAGGATCATGCAGACTCAGGGCAAGATCGGGTCGGTATCGGCGACGCTGGGTGCCACGCGCCTTTGGCTGAATGGCGGAACGCGTCCGAGCGATTTCGAGACGGAAATGCAATTAATCGCGGCCTTCGCGACCGATCCCGGGTTTCGCCCCGAGTTGGGCGACCAGCTCCGCGCGGCGGCGCCCATGCTCAAGACTCAGATCAACACCAGTGCGGGCAATGTGTTTGCAAGGGGACTGGTCGATCTCGTGCAGGGCAATGACAGGCGCTTTGCGTCCACCCCGAGCGATGCGGACATCGATGCAACCCAGGCTGCTGACCTGCCCGCGATCGTGCGCCCGATGCTCGGCGGGCCTGCCGACATCGCCATCGTCGGCGACCTGAGCGTCGATGAGGCGATCCGGGTGACGGCCGCCACGCTTGGCTCCGTGCCACGCATTTTACGCCCGGCCGAGCCGAAGCCTCGTGTGACCATGACGGCGGGCCGGACGGAGCCGTATATATTCAGTCATGGCGGACGCGCGGACCAGGCCTATTATGGCCTCCTCTGGCAGTTGCCGGACTTCTTCACGGACCAGAAGCTCGCCCGAACGGCCGATGTGGCGGCGGCGCTGATCAAGGCGCGGCTTGTGGACACAGTGCGGGAGAAGCTCGGCCTGACCTATTCGCCCAGTGCCAGTGCATCTGCTTCGATCGAGCTTTCGGGCGTCGGCTATCTGCTTGTTCAGGCAGAGACGCCGCCCGACAAGTTCGAGGCCATGCGCGGTGCGGTGCTGGACGTAATTGCGCGCCTTGCCCGTGATCCGATCGGTGAGGATGAACTGAGCCGCGCGAAAAAACCACTGGTCGAGGCCGTTCAGAAGTCTCGCGAAACCAACGCATTTTGGACAAGGAGCCTCAGTCTGTTGCTGCGCGAACCGCGCGCCCGCGACAATGTGCTCAATGAGGCGAAAGAGCTGAGCGACGTGACTTCAGGCGACGTCAAAACGTTGCTTGCCCGTTATCTGAACGGCACGATACCGCTCACGGTGATCTCGCAAGCAAAGTGATCGCGAGAAAGCGCCGCCACACCTTTGCCAAGCCCGACACAGCGCCTTATTCGAGTAGATCATGAGCCTCCCTACGCCCTCTACACGATGAGCCTGCGCGACCGCCTTGCCGCGGCGTTGTCGCCGACGCTCGACCAGCCGCAGACGCAGGATGTCTTTCTCTACGCCGACCGGCCGGCGCCGGACGGGCCGTTCACGCCTGCGGCCGTGCTTATAGCAATAACCGACCGTCCCGATCCCGGAATGCTTCTCACGCAGCGTCACACGGGCCTGCGCCAGCATAGCGGGCAGGTCGCCCTTCCTGGCGGGCGTCTCGATCCCGACGATATCGATGCCGTCGCGGCGGCCCTGCGCGAAGCGGAAGAGGAGATCGCCCTGCCGCGGACTGTCGTCGAGGTTATCGGCCGTTCCGATACGTTCCGGACGGGTACTGGTTTCGCGATCGAGCCCATTGTCGGAATCGTGCCGCCCGACCTGCCGCTGCGCCCCGCACAGGGCGAGGTCGAGGCGATCTTCGAGGTGCCGCTCGGCTACTTGCTCGACGCCGCCAATCGCGAGCTCAAGACCGTCGACTGGCAAGGCGGCCTGCGCAGCTATTACGAATATCTCTGGGAGGAACGGCGCATCTGGGGCGTGACGGCGGCGATCCTCGTCAATCTCGCCCGCCGGCTCGAAGCGGCGAGGGAGACGCGATGAGTGCCATCTTGCCGTCGACACTGCCCGATGCCGAATGGCGCACACGTGCTGGGCTGGCCGAGCTTTGCGAGGCACTGGGCGCCGGCGTCGGCGAAGCGCGCTTTGTCGGGGGTGCTGTTCGTGATGGCCTCCTCGGTCTGCCGGTCAAGGATGTCGACATCGCAACCGTCCATCGGCCGGAGGTGGTGATCGAGCGCGTCAAGCGCATGGGCTTCAAGGCCGTGCCGACCGGTATCGCCCATGGCACGATAACCGCCGTCATCCATCATTGGCCGGTCGAAATCACGACGCTGCGCCGTGACGTCTCCACGGATGGACGTCGCGCCACCGTCGCCTTCGGCACCGACTGGCGGGACGATGCGGCGCGCCGTGATTTCACGATGAACGCGCTCTACGCCGATCCTTTCACGGGCGCTCTCGACGATTATTTCGGGGGCCTGGCCGATCTGGCGGCACATCGGGTGCATTTCATTGGCGATCCCGAGGCCCGCATTGCCGAGGATCACCTGCGGATCCTGCGCTACTTCCGGTTCACGGCGCGCTTTGGAACGGTCGATCGCGACTCCGCTGATTATGCCGCCTGCGTCGCCCATGCGACCAGCCTGATGGCTCTTTCCCGGGAGCGGATCGCCGACGAACTAATGAGGCTGTTCTCCCTGCCCGATCCGGTCGACGTTATCGCCGCGATGGTCGAGGATGACATCTTGAAGCCGGCCCTGCCGGAGATTGGGTCAGCGGGCGTCGAGGCGTTGCGAGCCCTCATCACTGCGGAGCGGGCGACCAACACGCCGCCTGATTCGCTCCGCCGCTTGCTTGCGCTGCTGCCGGCTGACGCCGCGTTGGCTGATCAGGTCGGCGCGCGCCTTCGCCTCTCAAACAAAATGCGCGGGCGCATGCAGGCGGCTCTCGGCCCGAATGATGCGGCAACGCCGGAAGCACTGGCCTACAGCGCCGGGGTTCCCGCGGCGCTCGATCGCGTCCTGCTTGGCCGGGCCTTCTCCCTCGGCGATGTGCCGCGCTTGGAAAGCTGGATATCGCCGCGGCTCCCACTCTCAGGCGGAGATCTCATTGCGATGGGATTGCGGGCCGGGCCGCAGGTGGCGAAGGCGCTGCAGGAGCTGGAGCGGCAGTGGATCGCGTCAGGATTTCCCGGCGAGGCCGAGACGCGCGCTCTGGCGGATCAGATCCTGGTTTCCTTGCTCCGCGCGACCCAATAATCATAGGCTTCCGTCGGGGCGAGCGGCTTGGCGAAGAAATAACCCTGGCCGTAATGGCAGCCGAGATTGGCGAGCTGGACCGCCATGGCCTTTTCCTCGAGGCCCTCGGCGGTGGTCTTCATGCCTAGCGCACTGGCGAGGCTGATGATCGCCTTGATGAGCGCGACCTTGTCCGTGTCGCCGATCATGTCCTTGACGAAGCTGCGGTCGATCTTGAGTACGTCGATTGGCAGCGCCTGCAGGCTTGCGAGGTTGGAGAAGCCGGTGCCGAAGTCATCCATCGCCACCGTCACATCCATCGCCTGCAGCGCGGCCAGAAGCTGGCGGGTCTTGTCGGGATCGCTGATCAGGGCACTTTCGGTCAACTCGATCGTCAGGCGCTTGCCGTCGATTCCGGAATAGCGGAGCGCCTCCTCGACAGCGCGAGGCACATTGTCGCGCACCATCTGCACCGGGGACAGGTTGACGTTCATCGTGATCGGGAGCTGCTCGCCATAGCGGCGGTCCCAGTCGGCCAGCGTCTGCGTGCATTCGCACAGGGCCCAGCGGCCGAGCGGCACGATGAGGCCCGATTCCTCGGCGACGGGGATGAATTCGACGGGAGAGACTTGGCCAAGGACGGGGTCGTTCCAGCGCGCCAGCGCCTCGAAGCCCTTCACCGATCCATCCTGCAGGTTGATCAGCGGCTGGAAGGCCAGTTCCAATGTGCCCGCCTCGATCGCCTCGCGCAGACGATTCTCCACCGTGAAGCGCTTCAGCGCCTCGCGAAGAACATGGGCGCGGTAGACTTCCAGGGCGCCAGAGCGCTTGGCGCGTTTGACGGCGGCCTGTGCCTGGCGAAGCAGGTTTTCCGCGTCGCCATCGGCCTCCTGGGCGAGCGCGCAGCCGACGGCGACCTCGACGCTGATCAGGTAGGTGGAGAGCCGTATCGGCGATTCGAACGCCTTGCGGATGCGGTCGGCGATCTGCAGCACTTCCGACAAGCCGTGGCCGACATGGGCGAAGATCGCGAATTCATTCCCGCCGATGCGTGCGAGAATGTCACCGGCGCGAAGCACGGATTTCACGCGGCGCGCGACGGTGATGATCAGTTCGTCGCCTGCCATGGCGCCCAATGATTCGTTGATGCGACTGAAGCGGACGAGATCGAGCGCGATCACGGCATAATGGGCGCGCTGCCCTTCTGCCTCGGGATCGTCGAGCTGAAGTTCGATCTGTTCGACGAAGCCGATTCGGTTGGGCAGCGATGTCAGGCTGTCGGTGAGCAGCTCCTTGCGCAGCGTCGATTCGGCTTTGCGTTCGCTGGTCCGGTCGGTTGCTGCGAGCAGCAGGAGTGATTCGGATTCGTCGTTGCCTTCTACCCAGGTCAGCGAGCAGCTGTAGACGCGGGCGCCCAACTGGCCCTGGAATTCGATCTCGAAACGGTCGGATGGACGGTGCGCCTGGAACATCGCCTCGGCCCGTTCGCGCCAGTCGAACTGGCGGTTGGCGCGGCGTTCCACGACGGGCTGCGAGCTCTCGATTTCTTCGAAAAACTGGCTGAATTCCTCGTTTTGCGCGAGGATTTCGATCGCGGCTCCTGGCAGGTGGATGAGAGCTGCCGGATAGGGGAGTGCCCGCAGCAACGCGCCATAGCCGCCCGCCGGGGCGTCCGGATGCAGGCCGATGCGCTGGCCAGCCGAACGCGTAGCCGGACGAGGGGTCGTCGGCGCGGAATCGTCGGCGCTGTTTTTTGCGCGGGCTGTCATGCGGTCGGGCATAGCCGTTCCGTGGTAAACGAACGCTAAACCACAGATTTCCTCCGCGAAGGCGATCCAACATTGCCGTCGGCGCGCGCCGCTCGGTCGAAGCGCTAATCGAACCGGTTGTCGCGCGGGAAGCCGTTGGGCGGCATTCGCCCGGCCGCGCCGCGCGCCGCGCGCCAGGGCAGCAGGTCGGTCTCGGTGCGGGTCCGGCCGCTGTCGCCGCCCATCGCCCAACTCAGCCCCTGCGCCATGACGAGGCTGACCGCGTCGGACAGGCCGCCGTCCCGGTAACGCTGCAGCGTAACGCCTTGACCGCGCGTCATTTCCGGCAGTTCGGCAAGCGGGAAGATGACGAGCTTTCGATTCTCGCCGATCACCGCGACGGCATCCGCGCCGTCAATCAGCGGACGCACGATCTTAAGGGTCGCGCCGGCTTTCAGATTCACGACCTGCTTGCCCTTGCGGGTTTCCGCGAGAATGTCGGCGACCGGCGCGATGAAGCCCCGGCCATCGCTCGCCGCAAGCAGCAGTTTTGCGTCCGCTTTCGCAGCCAGGAGGGCAACGATGCCGGTCTCATTTGCGAGATCGATCATCAGGCGCACCGGCTCGCCGAAACCGCGTCCACCGGGCAGCTTGTCGGCGCCCAGGGTGAAGAAACGGCCATCCGATCCGGCGAGCAAGACCTTGTCGGTGGTCTGGCAATGGAATGCATAAGCCGGGCCATCGCCCTCCTTGAACTTCAAGGTCTCGGTCGAGGCGAGGTCGACATGGCCCTTCATGGCGCGGATCCAGCCGCGCTGCGACATGATGACGGTGATCGGCTCGCGCTCGATCATGGCCTCGAGCGGGATGTCGCGGGTAGGCGCTGCCTCTTCGAGCGCCGTGCGCCGTGCGCCGACCCCACTCTCCGGACCATAGCGCTTGCGCAGGGCGCCCAGGTCCTTCTTGAGCCGCGTTTTCTGGCGCGCTTCGGACTCGACGAGCTTCTGCAGTTCCTCGCGCTCGGCGGTGAGGTCGCCATGCTCGCGGCGCAGCTCCATTTCCTCGAGGCGGCGCAGGCTGCGCAGCCGCATGTTGAGGATCGCCTCGGCCTGCCGGTCGGTCAGCTTGAACTCCGCCATCATCAGCGGCTTTGGTTCATCCTCGGTACGGATGATCTCGATCACGCGATCGAGGTTGAGATAGGCGATGATGTAACCGTCAAGCAGCTCGAGCCGGTTGTCGATCTGCGCGATACGGTGATTGGAGCGGCGGACGAGTACCTCGAACTGGTGGGCTATCCAAGCGCTCAGAACCTCCTTGAGGCCCATGACGCGCGGGGTACGGTTCGCATCCAGAACGTTGAGATTGAGCGGGAAGCGGCTCTCCAGATCGGTCATGCGGAACAGGCCGTCCATCAGGACCTGGACATCGACCGTGCGGGCGCGCGGCTCGATCACGATGCGCAGCTGCTCGTCGGATTCGTCGCGCACGTCCGCGAGGATCGGCAGCTTCTTGTCGGCGATGAGCTGGGCGATCTGCTCGATCAGTTTGCCCTTGGCGACGCCATAGGGGATCTCGTCGATGACAGCGATCCAGGTCCCGCGTCCTTCGTCTTCCTTGTGCCAGCGCGAGCGCACGCGCATCGAGCCGCGCCCCGTCGCATAGGCGTCGGAAATGAAGGCGGGGGGGTCGACGAGAATGCCGCCGGTGGGAAAGTCGGGACCCTTCACATGTTCCATGAGCTCTTCATGGCTTGCGCCCGGCCGGTCGATCAGCAGGGTCGCCGCATCTATCACCTCGGCCACATTGTGCGGCGGGATGCTGGTCGC
Organism: Sphingobium sp.; assembly: GCA_036404995.1. Taxonomy (GTDB): domain Bacteria; phylum Pseudomonadota; class Alphaproteobacteria; order Sphingomonadales; family Sphingomonadaceae; genus Sphingobium. The sequence goes on from DASWYL010000032.1 coordinate 43,369, forward strand.
CATGCCGACCGCGATGCCGGCTGCGCCATTGGCGAGCAGGTTGGGGAAGAGGCCGGGAAAGACCTCGGGCTCTTCTTCCTCGCCATTATAGGTCGGCTTGAAATCGACGGTGCCATGATCGAGCCCGGCCATGAGATCGGCCGCGGCCTGGGTAAGGCGCGCTTCGGTGTAGCGCGAGGCGGCAGCGTTATCGCCGTCGATATTGCCGAAATTGCCCTGGCCTTCGACCAGCGGCATGCGCGTCGCAAAGGTCTGCGCGAGGCGGACCATCGCATCATAGACCGCGATCTCGCCATGGGGGTGATATTTGCCGGTCGTGTCGCCGACGATGCGCGCGCTCTTCTTGTAGGATGTCGTGTTGCGCTCGGGATTAGCGGCGAGAATGTCCGGATTGGGGCCGCCCGGCTCGAGCTTCAATTGCCGCATTGCCCAGAGCAGCCGGCGATGGACCGGCTTGAGGCCATCGCGCAGGTCCGGCAGCGAGCGCGCCGTGATCGTAGAGAGCGCGTAGACGAGATAGCGTTCGGAAAGCGCGCTATCGAAGGGCCGGTCGAGAATGCCCTCTGGCGCGTCGGGAAGATCGGTCATGATTGGCGCTTAGCAAGGGCGAGTCGGCTTGGGTAGGGGCGGCGCATTCGGCCCCCAAGTCTGCATCCGACGGTTGCGAAGGTTGCGAAGGTTGCGGGGTCGCGCCGGTCCTTTTCCGCCGCGCTCGATCCAAAGAGCGTCGGGTATGCACGAAACTGCGCTGGAACGGGGTGAAGCGGGGTCATGGACATCTGATGCCATGGCCACGCAGGTGTAGGACAGCGCCAATTTTCGGCGAGGTTGAAGGCCGTCACCGCCATGGCTATCCAGAAAGGCAACGCAAACGGGGAGGGAAATCTATGTCAGCCGAGAATGTCGCGATCATCCGGTCCATCTACGGGGCCTTCGAAACCGGCGACATCCCGACCGTGGTCAATGCGCTCAGCCCCGACGTCGTCTGGAACGAGGCGGAGAATTTCCCTTATGCCGACGGCAATCCCTATGTCGGACCCGAGGCGATTCTCGGCGGCGTCTTCGCGCGGCTGGCGACGGAATGGGACGGGTTCGGCGCGCACATGCCCGACTATATCGACGGCGGCGACAAGGTCGTCGTGACCGGCCGCTATGTCGGCACCTATCTGGCGACCGGCAAGCCTATGAACCCGCAGGCCTTGCACCTCTGGACGCTCAAGGACGGCAAGGTCGTCTCTTTCCAGCAATATGTGGACACGCTGGCCGTCGCCCGCGCGACGGGCAAGGCCTGAGTTATCCGGCCGGACGGCCTGACGCCCGGTTGCGGTAGAGAATCAAGACGGCGAGATAGGCTGCCGCCACAACATCATAGGCGCCGCAGAAGGCGGGCCACCATGACGGTACGCCCGGATTGGCGACGAAATCGCCATGCACGAAATCCATGAGGCCGTGCGCAGCCAGGGCGGCCGCAGCCCACCAGAGGCTCGTCTTGAAGCCCGCTACGGCTGCCGCAATGAACCCCGCGGCAATGACAAGCTCGATCTTGAGTGCGTCGGTCGACCCGCCGATGACCGCGAACAGGCAGTAGAGCAACGCAATCACGATCATGATGACCGGATAGGGGCTGCGCTCGCGGTCGATGCCGACCAGGGTCAGGAACAGTCCGACGATCAGCGCTCCCGAAAGTCCGATGAACACGGCCATGATGTCTCTCCCTAGAACAGCCGCCCGCCCAGTGGCACATCCTTGTCCGGCGCGAACAGCACCACGGCGCCCTTCTCATCCGGAAAGCCGAGCGTCAGCACCTGCGACATGAACTTGCCGATCTGGCGCGGCGGAAAGTTGACGACCGCCGCGACCAGCCGGCCGGGCAATTCGTCCAGCGCGTAGTTTTCGGTGATTTGCACGCTCGACTTCCGTTCGCCGATGACCGGGCCGAAATCGATGACGATCTTGTAGGCCGGCTTGCGGGCTTCGGGAAACGGCTCGGCCGAGACGACCCGGCCGACACGGATGTCGACGGCGAGGAACTGGTCGAAGCCGATTTCGGGCGCAGATGGCGCAGCTGGGTCATGGAGCAGGTGCATGACGCTATGCTAGCCGCTCAATCGCTCCCGGAATAGCTGCGGTCGAGGTCCGCCTCGAGGCTGCGCGCAGCGAGCCAGTAATGGACCGCCGCCCAGAGGAACAGCAGCGAGGCAAGGCCGATGGCATTGGCGATGCCGGCACGCGATGCGGCGCTGCACGCCTCGGCCAGCGCGGTGGCTGCGCCGGGCGGGGCTGCTCCCCCAGGGCAGAGCTGCACGAAGCTGCCGAGCGTGAAGGCATGCGATGCCATGGTGTCGCTGATGAAGCCGACCAAAGTCGGTCCGACGCCGATGCCGACCAGATTGAGCGTGATCGTAAGGATGAAGGCGGCCGAGGCGCGCATGCTCGAATCGACCATGTTCTGCGCGAGCGCGATCGACGGCGTATAATAGACGAACAGGGTCACATGGCCGGCCAGCAGAAGAGCGACCGGCAGCACGATGGACGAAGAAGACGCGGTGAAGGCGCCTGCAATGAAGAGCGGGGCGGTCAGCGCGAGTCCGATGGCCGAGCCCCAGACGAGCCAGCGGCGGTCGCGCTGCGAGAGCCAGTTGAGTCCGAACCCGCCCAGCGCGAGGCCCGAGGCCATGCCGACGACGCCGATCCCGCCCAGCAGCTTGCCAGTGTCCGCCATGCCGAGCTGGAAATTGGAGACGAAGAATCGGGCGAGGAACTGGCCGATGCCGTTCATGCCGCTGGACGCCAGGCCGACGCCGATCAGCACATGCACCATCGAGCGCTTGGACGCGAGAAAGCGCACGACTTGTCCCATAGCGGGCGGCTTGCGGGCGCCCGCGCCGGGTGCATCGAAGGCGCCGCGTCCCGGCTCGCGCATTGTCAGCAGCACCAGTGCCGCCAGGATTGCCGCCGGAATGGCAAGGCCGGCGAACCACCAGCGCCAATCCGTGTTTTGCGCGACCCAGCCCCCGATGCTGGCGCCCGCGAACGCGCCGGCCGGGGCGCCGATCCAGACGACGGTCATCGCGGCGGTGCGCCGATTGGGGGGATAATGGTCGCCGATCAGCGAGGAGACCGGCGGCCCGACGAAGCCGGCATCGCCCGCGCCGACGCCGAGCCGGCCGAGCAGGACATGCACGAAGCTGGTCGCGCGCGAGCAGAGGAAGATGAAGGCCGAGAAGGCGGCCACCGAAATGCCGATGATGAGGGAACGGCGGCGATGGTCGGCGAGCCGCGCGATCGGCAGGGCAAGCGCGACGAAGAAGATCGCGAAGGCGAGGCCCTGCATGAGACCGAGCTGGGTGTCGGTGAGCTTGAGATCGGCCTTCATCGCAGGCGCGATGGCCGCAAGCCCCTGCCGGTCGGCGAGGTTGAGCGCGCTCATGCATGTGAGCAGAAGGAGAAGCCAAGCGCGATAGCCGCGCGAAAAAACAGGCGCGGCAGGACCTGCCGGTTCGGCTGCTGATTGCTGCACCATGTCCCCTCCCGATTTTTCACGATGAAGGGGCAGGTCGCGGGGCATGTCAAACGAATATGCCGGATCGTCCGGGAGGTGCCTTGCGGATGCCATTGATCCCCCGCGCGCACGGGCTTATCCCCCGCCGCATGACTCATGCTTCCTATCCCGCGCTTCGCCTGCGCCGCACGCGCGCCGCCGCCTGGAGCCGCGCACTCCATGCCGAGCAGCGCCTGTCGCCTGCCGACTTCATCTGGCCCCTGTTCATCACCGGCGGGCGGCAGGTCGAGGAGCCGATTGGGTCGCTGCCCGGCGTGTCGCGCTGGTCTGTGGATCTGGCAGTCGAGCGCGCGAAGGATGCCGTCGCGGCGGGCATTCCGTGTCTCGCGCTCTTCCCCAACACGCAGGCGGACCGGCGCAGCGACGATGGCGCCGAGGCGCTCAATCCCGACAATCTCATGTGCCAGGCGATCCGCGCCATCAAGGACGCGGTACCCGAGATCGGCCTGCTGACCGATGTCGCGCTCGATCCCTATACCGCGCACGGGCAGGACGGCCTGCTCGACGAGGCGGGCTATGTGGTCAACGATGCGACCGTCGATGTGCTCATCGGCCAGTCGCTGAACCAGGCGGCGGCGGGCGCGGACATCATCGCGCCGAGCGACATGATGGACGGCCGCATCGGCGCGATCCGCGAGGCGCTGGAGGCCGAGGGCCATGCCAATATCCAGATCATGGCCTATGCCGCCAAATATGCCTCGGCCTTCTATGGCCCGTTCCGCGATGCCGTCGGATCCCGCGGTCTCCTGAAGGGCGACAAGAAGAGCTATCAGATGGACCCGGCCAATGGCTCGGAAGCGCTGCGCGAAGTCGCGCTCGACATCGCCGAGGGTGCGGACAGCGTCATGGTGAAGCCGGGCCTGCCCTATCTCGACATCGTCGCGCGGGTGAAGGATGCGTTCAACATTCCCGTCTTCGCCTACCAGGTGAGTGGCGAATATGCGATGATCGAGGCGGCGGCGGCCGTGGGCGCGGGTGATCGCGACGCGCTGGTGCTGGAGACGCTGATGGCGTTCAAGCGGGCCGGATGCACGGGCGTGCTGACCTATCACGCACTGCACGCGGCGCGATTGCTCAATGGCTGAGATTATCGCGACGACCGATCGCCTGATCCTGCGCACGCAGGAAGAAGGCGATCTGGCGAACTGGATGATGCATCTCAATACGCCGGAAGCGACGGCCCGGCTGGGCGGTGTCCGCACCGAAGCGGAGATCGCCGAGAAGTTCGGGAAGATGGCCAAGGGCCAGGCCGAAAACGGCTTTGCCTTCATGATGGTGACGCTCAAGGACGGCACGTTCCTCGGCACGGCGGGCATGGCTCCGATCGAGAAGGAGGGCACGCCCGACACTCTGCGCGGCGCGATCCAGATCGGCTGGCATCTGCGCGCGGACTGCTGGCGCCGGGGCTATGCCCATGAGGCGGCCCGCGCCGTCATCGCCCTTGCGTTCGAGCGCCACGGCATCGAGACGCTCTACAGCCAGACCTCGCCCAGCAATGTCGCGAGCTGGCGGCTCATGGAGAAGCTGGGCATGCGCCGCCGCGAGGATCTCGACTATGAGGACCCGGCCTATCCGCCCGAGGATAATCCGACGATCATCTATTCGCTCGCGCGCTCGGACTGGCACGCATGAGGGCGGAATTCGCCCTTGCGACCGAGCGACTGATCCTGCGCGACTGGCGGGACGGCGACCTCGAACCCTTCGCGGCGATGGGCAGCGATCCGCGCGTCATGGAATTTCTCGGCGGGCTCTCGACAGAGGCCGATTGCCTCGCCGGCATCGTGCGCCAGCGCACTGGGCAGGCCGAGCGCGGGCATTGCTTCTGGGCGATCGAGCGGCAGGAGGATGGCGCGTTCCTTGGCTTTTGCGGCCTGAAGCCCGGCATGGCCGACACGCCGATCGAGGGCAGGATCGAGATCGGCTGGCGCCTGAGGGTCGATGCCTGGGGCCAGGGCTATGCACGCGAGGCAGCGCAGGCCAGCCTCGACTGGGCGTGGGCGAATCTCGCCGATGACAGCGTCTGGGCGATCACTGCGCTCGGCAACACGCGGAGCTGGGGACTCATGGAGCGTCTGGGCATGACGCGCCATGCGGACCTCGATTTCAACATGGCGACCTTGCCAGCGAGCAGCCCGCATGTGCGCCACATCACCTACAGCATCGGAAGGCCCTCATGACCGGACCGCTCATTCTCCCGATCAACGGCAAGACGCCGAAAATCCACGACAGCGCCTTCATTGCGCCGGGTGCGGTGATCGTCGGCGATGTGGAGATCGGGCCCGAGGCGAGCATCTGGTACAATTGCGTGGTGCGCGGCGACATCAACGCGATCCGCATCGGCGCACGGACGAATGTGCAGGACGGCAGCGTCATCCATGTCGAGACGGATTATGGTGATGGCGGTCATCCGGCGATCATCGGCGACGATGTGCTGATCGGCCATATGGCCATCGTGCATGGCTGCACGTTGCTGGACCGGGCCTTCGTCGGGATGGGCGCGATCGTCATGGACGGCTGTGTGATCGAGGGCGATGCGATGCTGGCGGCCGGCGCGATGCTGACGCCGGGCAAGCGCCTGCCGTCCCGCCAGCTCTGGTCCGGGCGACCGGCCAAATATATGCGCGACCTGACCGACGTGGCGATCGCCGACATGCAGCGCGGCGTCACGGGCTATGTCCACGAGCGGCTGGATCACGCCGCCGCGCTGGCAGCGCATTTCAAGGGGTCTTGAGCGACTTCCGCAAACCGTCGAGCGCATCATTCTGCATATCGACGATGGCGAGCACGCGCGTGCGCACGGGGTTGATCGCCGCGAGGTCAGCGGCGACGCGACCTCCATCCGGATTGTCCTGCCGCGCCACAAAGAGCGTGTCGAGGGTGGCAAGCGCCGCGACCGAATCGTAGCGGGCGGCATCGGTGTTGCTGATCGACATTTGCGCGGCCACCCAGGCCTCGCTGGCCGGCTCTGCGCCATTGGCCGCCGCAACGGCGTCGCGCGCCTTGCCGAGTTCGGTCCTGAACGCAGTGTCGGCAACCGTCGCCTGCGCATCCAGCGTCTGCACATCCTTGACGAGTGCCGCATCGGCGGGCGCCGGCTGCGTCGCAACCGGCGCCGGCGCCGTGCGGTCGCGCGTCTCGACGGGCCGCTTGGCGAGCGAAGGATAGCTGCGCGTCGCCGCCTGGGCGTCGACCGAGCCCAAAGCAAACAAAGCGACAAAAGCGGCAATCCGTCTGATCATCGGACGCATTTAGGAGGCGGTGCGGGCCGGTTCAACAGGCCCGCACGCCGTTAACCTCTTATCGGTCTATCTGTTGCGCTCGAGTATCGCGTGGCAGCGCTTGCTCGTGCCCGCTTCCTTGCCGATCTGGTTTCCGGCCAGCGCACCGATGCCGGCACCGAGCAGCGAGCCGCCAAGGTCGCCGCCGGCGATGGCCGTGCCGGCGCCTGCGCCGGCTGCGCCGATGACCGTGCCCTTCTTCTGGGCCTTTTTGCGCTCGATCAGGCAGCCGCGCAGCGCCTCACGGTCGCGCGGGGCAGCGCGGGCGACGCGTGCCCGCTCATTCTTGCTGAGCGTCGTGGCCGCCAGCACGGGCTGCGCCGCGACCGTCACGGCCAGCAGTGCTGCAATGATGTGGCTGGTTTTCATGTTGCTCTCCTTCTTGAATTCATGCTCCCCACTCCGCGCCCCATATACTCCCCCCACCTATTGCCCGGGGATGAACAGGGTTCCCGCCTTTTCCGTTAAGCGCGACGGAAGGCGGATTTGCGCCGTTGACAGAATCACGCGCTGTCACTAAGGGGCCACTTTCCCGCGCGGGCAGTCCTGTGGCTATGCCGCTGTGCCTGCGCCAAGCTGTTGAAGAGCGAAAGAAGTAAGGCCCATGTTCGCAGTCGTGCGCACGGGCGGCAAGCAGTATCGCGTTGCCGCTGGAGACAAGATCTCGGTTGAGAAGCTGGCTGGCGAAGCCGGCGAAACCGTTGTGCTGGACGATGTCCTGCTCGCCGGCGACGGCGCCGACATCAAGGACAGCAAGGGCCTGACCGTTTCGGCCGAGATCGTTGCGCAGACGCGCGGCGAGAAGGTCATCGTGTTCAAGAAGCGCCGCCGGCACAATTATCGCCGTCGCAACGGCCATCGCCAGTCGCTGACGATCCTCAAGATCGTCTCGATCGGTGCCGCTGCGCCGAAGAAGGCTGCTGCCAAGGCCGCCGAGCCCGCCTCGGACGTTGCTGCCGAGGCCGCGCCGGCCAAGAAGGCGCCGGCCAAGAAGGCCGCCCCCAAGGCTGCCGAAGCCTGAGCCGCTAAAGAAGAATTCGAGGAGTTAGACCATGGCACATAAGAAAGCTGGCGGTTCGTCGCGCAACGGTCGCGATTCGGAATCGAAGCGCCTCGGCGTAAAGCGTTTCGGCGGTCAGGAAGTGATCGGCGGCAACATTCTCGTCCGTCAGCGCGGCACGAAGTTCTACCCCGGCCGCAATGTCGGCATCGGCAAGGATCACACGCTGTTCGCGCTCGCCGAGGGCCGCGTCTCGTTCCACGAGGGCAAGCTCGGCCGCAAATATGTCCACGTGGACATGGTGGCGGAAGCCGCGGAATAACCGGACGATCACGGGGATCGTCCAGACGGGCGATCCCTTGGTAGACCGGACGAGTCCGGACCACCAGAAGCCAAGGGAGAAGGGGTCGCCCCTCCTCCCTTTTTTCTTGTCTTCCTTGGAACTTAGGTCGCTTCGACGCGATTGCGGTGCGTGCAATCGCAAGCCCCTATCGGCTGTCGTCAAAGCGTCACCAATGCGCGGCAAGGGGTCGCGCACGGCAAGGAGAGACAGACATGTTCGCCCGTACCCCAAGACTGCTCCTGCGGCCCGGCTGGCAGGAAGATGCCCAGGCCCTGCACGCTGCGATGGCGGACGAGGGTGTCGTACGTAACCTTGCGCGCGCCCCTTGGCCCTATTCGCTTTCCGATGCGGAAGCCTTCCTTGCGCGCGACCCCGATCCGCGCCTGCCGATGTTCCTCGCGTTCAACCGGACGCAGGGCCGGCCGCTCCTCATCGGCGGTTGCGGCATCGGACGCCGCGAGGACGACAGCCTCGAGCTCGGCTACTGGATCGCGCGGCCCTATTGGGGCCTTGGTTTCGCCACTGAGGCGACGCGGGCCGTGATGCGGATCGCGCGTGCGACGGGACTCAAGGGCATCAGCTGCAGCCATTTCGTCGACAACCCCGCCTCCGGTCGCGTGATGCGCAAGGTCGGCTTCCGCCCGACCGGCAGTTTCATCCGCCGGTATAGCGCCGGGCGCGGCGAGGAGGCGCTCGCCATGCTCTATGAGGATGGCGGCGAGGACGACATGCGTGGCGATGTGGCCTTTGAGCTTTATGACGACGCGTCGGCGCTGGTGGCGGCGTGATCTTAAACGTCGTCACCCCGGCTCGCAGGCCGGGGTGACGTTCTAGGTCTATAGCCAGCCGGATTTCCTGAAGCGCCAGTAGAGGAAGACGCACACCATCGCCATCAGGGCGAGCGCCATGTCGTAGCCGTAGCGCCATTCGAGTTCCGGCATATATTTGAAATTCATGCCGTAAATGCCTGCAAGCGCGGTCGGCACGGCGAGGATGGCGGCCCAGGCGGCCAGCTTGCGGGTGTTGTCACCCTGGCGCTGCATCTCGAGAAGGTTGCTCGTTTCCACCACCGATGTGAGGATTTCGCGCAGGCCTCCGAGGCGATATTTCGCGCGGCGAACGTGATCGTAGACGTCGCGGAAATAGGGCCGCATGTTCGAGTCGATATGCGGCATCGAGACGTTGGCCATTCGCGCCGCAACGTCGATCATCACGCCCATGACCCGCTGGAAGCGCACCACCTCGCGCCGCATGCCGAAGATGCGCACGATCGATTCGCGATCGAGGAAACAGTCGCTGGCGGCGGTCTCCATCTCGAGCGCCTCTTCTTCGAGCTGCTCGACGATGGGGAAATAACCGTCGACGATGAAGTCCATGATCGAGTGGAGAACATAATCGGGGCCGTGGCTGAGCGCCTGGGGTGCAGCTTCGAGATGGGCACGCAACTCGTCATGCGCTCGCGCCGATCCCTGCCGCACCGTGACGATGAAGCCATGCCCCAGGAAGATGGCCGTCTGCCCATAGGCGATGCTGTCATCCTCCTCGAGATGCGCAGTGCGCAAGACTAGGAAGAGCTGGTCGCCATATTGCTCCGCCTTGGGCAGCTGGCGCTGCGTCTGGGCATCCTCGACCGCCAGCGGATGGAGGCCGAAGCAGGATGCCACCATGTCCAGCTCTTCCGAGCTCGGCTCGAACAGGCCGATCCAGACGAACTCGTTCCCGACCGGCGGCGCGGGATGACAATCCGCGCCGAGCAATATGTCTTCGACGGGCCTGCCGTCGCGATAACGCCGGGCGGCAACGACAGTCACGCGATTTCCTTCCCCGGGAGGCTCACTTGATCAGGCCGATTTCCCGCAGGCGCTGATGCAGATAATCGTGCGCCGTGATCGGCGGCTCGCGCAGCGGATTGTCCGGCGTCACCGTCTGCGGCAGTGCCTCGATCATCACCTGCGGCTCGAGATGCAGGAAGAAAGGCATGGAATAGCGCGGGATATGGCGGCGTTCGGGCGGCGGATTGACGACGCGGTGGCTGGTCGAGGGCAGCACATGGTTGGTCAGCCG
>DASWYL010000033.1:0-46497 GCA_036404995.1 Sphingobium sp.
GCCGCCAACTTCTCATTGCATATGATCTCTGGGACGATTTCTTACGAAGAGTTGGGGAAATTCCATCCTTACAGGAGCTTCGTGAGGAGGAAGAGCAACAGGAATGGGAAGAAAGAATGGGGATTGAACGCCCCGCTTCTCCCCCGAGCGAAGAGCTTAAAAAGCTTCTGAACATCAACATGGCAGACATTCCTCTGCCATCGAAGATTCGCGGCTCCCAACTCGCCGGCGCCATCGCTCGCCACCCGATGCACCATCTCGGTGGCTTCTTCGCCAAGCCGCGCCCCTTCCTTCCTGCCGACCATGTCACCACCGACGCCGGCACCGGCCTCGTCCACATGGCGCCGGACCATGGCGAGGAAGACTTCATCGCCTGCAAGAAGCTCGGCATCGATCCGGTCTTCGCGGTCAATGACGGCGGCTTCTATCGCGACGACTGGCTCTGGCTGGGCGGGCAGGGCAGCGTCATCAACACCAAGTTCAACGGTCCCGACGGGCCGATCCTGACCGACCTGCGTGAGGCCGGCGCATTGCTCTCCGCGGGCGACTTCAAGCACAGCTATCCGCATTCGTGGCGCTCCAAGGCGCGCATCATCTATCGCTGCACGCCGCAATGGTTCATCCCGATGGACCGGCCGAACATGTCGCTGGATCCGCTGCCAGTCGTCGAAGCGGGCGAGGAGGGCGACACGCCCGGCCATGCGCAGGGCAACGGCCCGACGCTGCGCCAGCTCGCCCTCGACGCCATCGAGCGCACCCGCTGGGTTCCAGCGCGCTCGCGCAACCGCATCCATGCCATGGTCAGCGACCGCCCGGATTGGGTGATCTCGCGCCAGCGCGCCTGGGGCGTGCCGATTGCGCTCTACGTCCACAAGCAGACCGGCGAGTATCTCAACGACCCGTCCGTCAACTCCCGCATCGTCACGGCGTTCAAGGCGGGCGGGGCGGATGCCTGGTTCGGCGCCGACCATCAGGCGCTGCTCGGCCATCGCTATAATCTCGACGACTATGAGGTCGTGAACGACATTCTCGACGTCTGGTTCGACAGCGGCTCGACCCACAGCTTCGTGGTCGAGCAGCGCTATGGCGAGGGCGTGCGCGCCGATCTCTATATCGAAGGCTCGGACCAGCATCGCGGCTGGTTCCAGTCCTCGCTGCTCGAAAGCTGCGGTACCCGCGGCCGCGCGCCCTATGACGCCGTCCTGACCCATGGCTTCGCGCTGGACGGGCAGGGGCGGAAAATGTCCAAGAGCCTCGGCAACACCGTCGATCCCTTGAAGATCATGGACGAGAGCGGCGCGGACATCCTGCGCCTCTGGGCCGCCAGCACCGATTATTTCGACGACGTCCGCATCGGCAAGGAAGTCCTCGCGGGCGCCTCCGACGCCTATCGGAAATTGCGTAATACTTTCAGATACTTGCTCGGCGCCCTCGCGGGCTTCGAGGAGAAGGACCGGGTGGCGCCCGCCGCCATGCCCGAGCTCGAGCGCTACATGCTCCACCGCCTCGCCGAGCTCGACGCCGAGCTGCGCGCCATAGTCGATGTGCGCGAGGATCGAGAAGTTTGGCTCGAGTTCGGCCGCTACACCCGCGCCCTCTCCGACTTCGCCAACAACGACCTCTCGGCCTTCTTCTTCGATATCCGCAAGGACGTCCTCTACTGCGACGTCAACGCCCAAACCGGCGCAGAAACCGACAAGCGTCGCGCCTATCGCACGGTGCTCGACCATATCTTCCACGCGCTCGTCCGCTATGCCGCGCCGCTCATTCCCTTCACCGCCGAGGAAGTCTGGCAGGATCGCTATCCGTCAGAGGACGGCTCCGTTCACATGCTCGAATGGCCGAAGGTCGATGCGGGCTGGCGGGACGAAACGCTCGGCCAGCGTTGGGCTGCAATCCGTTCATCCCGCGATCAGGTCAATGAAGCCATTGAGCCGCTGAGACGGGAGAAGATCGTGCGTTCGAGCCTGGAGGCCGATGTGCGCATGAGCGGCATTCCCGCCGACGTGGACTTCGCGGAGATGTGCATCGTGGCGAGTGTGACCGAGGCAGTTGGAGAAATCTCCGTGACGGCGACCTCGAAGCACAAATGCGGCCGCTGCTGGCGCCACCTGCCGGAGGTCGCCGAAGACGGCGCGCTTTGCGGTCGCTGCGAGGACATGCTGGCGTGATCGCTCCCGCGCTGCCCGGTCGCTACCGAAAGCTCGGCGTCATCGCCGCCGCCGTCGTGCTGCTTCTCGACCAGCTCATGAAATATGTCGTGGTTCATGGTCTGGAGCTGCCTTTCCGGCCCAACGACCCGATCGTCCTGACGCCGTTCTTCAGCCTGACCTTCACCAAGAATTACGGCGTCTCAATGGGGTTCCTTTCAGCCGACACGGATCTTGGGCGCTGGCTGCTCGTGGCGATGCTGGCGCTTATCTCCGGCTTCGTGACCTGGTGGCTGTGGCGCGAGCGCAATCGTGACGACGCCTTTGCGCTCGGTCTCATCCTCGGCGGCGCGCTCGGCAATATCATCGATCGTGCGCGGCTGGGCTATGTCGTCGACTATGCCGATTTCCACATCGGGGAGTGGCGACCGTTCCTCATCTTCAATCTTGCCGACGGCGCAATCACCGTCGGCGTCCTCATCCTGCTTGCGCGAGCGCTTCTCCTGCGCGAGAAGGCCGCTTCCACGGAGACCAATTGACATGCGAATCCCCTCTGCCCTGCCCTTCGCCGCCGCATCGCTGGCGCTGCTTTCGGGCTGTGCAGGCACGAGCCTGATGAATCGCGACCGTCCCGATGAACTGGCCGTGTCGCGTCAGCCTCCGCTTGTCATCCCGCCCGACTTCGCGCTTGCCCCGCCCGCGCCCGGCACCGCGTCCAGCCAGCAGAGCACCGTGCAACAGCAGGCGCTCGACACCATGTTCGGCGGTCCTGCACCGCGTAGCGGCGGCGAAACCTCGCTGCTCAACAGCGCCGGCAGCGACAATGTCGAACTCGGCATCCGCTCGTCGGCGGCCGACGCCGGCAAGACCGAAGTGCTCGACAAGGGCAAGACGGTGTTTGACATCGTCGCCGCGCCCGAGGGCGATGGCCAGAACGCACAGGCCGCCGCCGGTAACCCGGCAGGCTGAGGTCTGACCCATTCCGTCATGCTGAACCTGTTTCAGCATCCATTCTGCAGGCTCTGGCGGCGCTGACGAAATGGGCCCTGAAACAGGTTCAGGGTGACGCAGAGTAAGTTATCGACTTAGCGCGCAATACGCGCCGCCAGCGTCATTGCGGCGGCTGGATTTCTCTCTTTCGCGCCTGAGATGAAATAGGCGAACACATCGCGCGGCGTCCCGTCCGCAGGCGTGTCGGTCACGTAGTTCAGTGAACCGGGCTGCTTTCCAGCCGCCCAGTCCTTTGCAATCCCCGCCCAGCGATCCAGTCCGGCCTCATCATAGCCGGTCGGTACATCTTCTCGCGAGCGCATCAGCCGCGCGTAGACGAAATCGGCGGTGAGATCGGCGATCTGCGGATGCTTCTCATGGTCCGCCACGACGATGGCGACCCTGTGCTTGCGGACCATCTCCACGAACTCGGGGCAGGCGAAGCTCTCGTGCCGCGCCTCGATGACGTGGCGGGCCGGAACGCCATCGATCTTGTTTGGCAGGATGGCGAGGAAGGCGGCGATATCCTCGGGATCGAACTTTCGCGTCTCGCGGAGCTGCCAGAGGATCGGCCCGAACGCATCGCCAAGTTCGCTGAGGCCCGAGGCAAGGAAGCGGCCGATCGAGTCCTCCGCCTCCGCGAGCTTCTTCTTCGCCACGCAATATTGCAGCGCTTTCACCGCATAGACGAACCCCTCGGGTGCCGCGTCGCGCCACTTGGCGAAAGTCGCGGGCGACTGGGTGCGGTAGAAGGTCCCGTTGATCTCGATCGTCGAGAGATGCCGGACGGCATAGTCCAGCTCCTTCGCCTTTGGCAGGTCGGCTGGATAGAAGTCCCCGCGCCAGGGCTCGAAGGTCCATCCACCAATGCCGGAGCGGATCGTGCCGGTCACGCCAGAATCTCACCGCCCAAAAGCTCGGCGCGCCGTCGCGTGAGATAGAGAGCAAACGAGATCAAGGTCACCTCTCCATAATCGGGCAATGTTTCGGGCTCTTCCGTGGTCGGCATTGGCATCTCGTTCATCTGGAAGAAGCGCTTCACAAAGTCTTCCATGTCACCAGGATCGATTGCGATGTCGTCCTTCATCCGGTCCATCGCATGAGGTTTCGTTTCGTGGCCATAATAGCCGCTGATCCAGTTCGCTACCCTACGAGCGACGTCATCTCCAGCGCCCGCTCGAACAAGAGCTTCCACCAATTCGTCATTGGTCATTCCCGGTCGGCTGGCTGCCAAACGCTTGTCGTTGCGGCGCATCATGCACCAGCCAAGGCCAAGCCATCCGGCCAATACAACGGCTACAAAGGCTGAGCTGCCGAGCCAATTCACGCCCGCGCCCCGGTCTCCTCCAGACCCGTGCTGTTATGGCGAAGCGCGGTCAGCACAGTTTCGACGATATGCGGCGCGTTGAGGCGCGCCTCGTCATATTGCTTCTCCGGCTTGTCCTGATCCTGGAAGATGTCGGGCAGTCGCATGGTCCGGATCTTCAGGCCGTTGTCGGTCAGGCCCTCGTCGCTGGCGAGCGTCAGCACATGCGCGCCGAGGCCGCCGATGCTGGCCTCCTCGACGGTGACCGCGACCTCATGGCTGGTCAGCAGCTTGCGGATCAGCGCTTCGTCGAGCGGCTTGGCAAAGCGCAGGTCCGCGACGGTGGTCGAGAGGCCCTTGGCGTCGAGCGCGTCGGCCGCCTTGAGCGCTTCCTCGAGCCGGGTGCCGAGCGAGAGGATGGCAACCTTCTTGCCCTCACGCACGATGCGGCCCTTGCCGATCTCGAGCCGCTCGGGCGTCGCGGGCAGGGCGACGCCGGTGCCGTTGCCGCGGGGATAGCGCACCGCGATTGGCCCGGTGTCGTGCATCGCGCAGGTGTGGACCATGTGGACGAGTTCGGCCTCGTCCGCGGCTGCCATCACGACCATGTTGGGCAGGGTCGCGAGATAGGTGACGTCGAAGCTGCCCGCATGGGTCGCGCCATCCGCGCCGACGAGGCCCGCGCGGTCGATCGCGAAGCGCACCGGCAGGTTCTGGATCGCGACATCATGCACGACCTGGTCGTAGGCGCGCTGCAGGAAGGTCGAGTAGATCGCGCAGAAGGGGCGCATGCCTTCGGCAGCAAGGCCGGCAGCGAAGGTCACGGCGTGCTGCTCGGCAATGCCCACGTCGAAGAAGCGCTCGGGATAGGCGGTCGCGAACTTGTCGAGGCCGGTTCCCGAGGGCATGGCCGCGGTGATCGCGCAGATCGTCGCATCGCGTTCGGCTTCGGCGAGGAGCGCCTTGGCGAAGATGCTTGTGTAGCTCGGCGGCCCCGGCGGAGCCTTGGCCTGCTCGCCGGTGATGACGTCGAACTTCTGGACGCCGTGATATTTGTCGGCCGCCGCCTCGGCCGGGCCGTAGCCCTTGCCCTTCTGCGTCACGACATGGATGAGCACCGGGCCATCGGCCATGTCGCGCACATTCTCGAGCACTGGCACGAGCTGCTCGAGATTGTGGCCGTCGATCGGGCCGACATAATAGAAGCCCAGCTCCTCAAAGAGCGTGCCGCCCATCGCCATGCCGCGCGCGAACTCGTCGGTCTTCTTGGCAGCCTTGTGCAACGGGCGGGGCAGCTTGCGCGCGAAACGCTTGAGCACGTCGCGCAGCGAGAGGAACTCGCGACTGGAGACGATACGCGACAGATAGGCCGAGAGGCCCCCGACCGGCGGCGCGATCGACATGTCATTGTCGTTCAGGATGACGACCAGGCGATTGCCGGCATCGCGGGCATTGTTCATCGCCTCATAGGCCATGCCGGCCGACATGGCGCCGTCGCCGATCACCGCGATGCCCTTGCCCGGCTTGCCCGCAAGCTTGTTGGCGATAGCAAAACCCAGGGCCGCGCTGATCGAGGTCGAGGAGTGCGCCGCGCCGAACGGGTCGTACTCGCTCTCGCTGCGCTTGGTGAAGCCGGAGAGGCCGCCGCCCGTGCGCAGCGTGCGGATGCGGTCGCGCCGGCCGGTCAGGATCTTGTGGGGATAGCATTGGTGCCCGACGTCCCAGACCAGCCTGTCCTCGGGCGTGTTGAACACATAGTGGATCGCGGTGGTCAGCTCGACAACGCCAAGGCCGGAGCCAAGATGGCCGCCGGTGACGCCGACCGCGCTGATCGTTTCCTGGCGCAGTTCGTCCGCCAGCTGCCGGAGCTGGTCGGGCGCAAGGCGACGCAGGTCGGCGGGTTCATGCACCTGATCGAGCAGGGGCGTGGCGGTTTGGTCATTCATGCAAATGCCTAACTAGTGCGACACCTGCCAAATGTCGATTGGCGTTCGACAGGTCAGGCATACTCTCCTGTGGATGACGTCAGCCGGCGTCCGCTTCCGCAAAGGAGCAGATATCGACCCAGTCTGCGCCGACCAGATCGAAGAGGTGCTGCGGCGTGAGGCAGACCGAGGCCGTGCGGGAGCCGGCCGCCGGATAGACGCGATCGAAGTCCCTCAGCGAGACGTCGCAATAGACGGCGAGCGGCGTGGCGAGGCCGAAGGGGCAGATGCCTCCAACGGGGTGGCCAGTGATTGCCTCCGCTTCCTCGGCGCCCAGCATGCGCGGGCGCGCGCCGAAGCGATCCTTGGTCTTGCGATTGTCGAGCCGCGCGTCGCCGCGCGTCACCACCAGTACGACCTCATCCTTGAGGCGCAGCGACAGCGTCTTGGCGATCTGCGCAGGGGCCACGCCCAGTGCGACGGCAGCTTCGGCAACCGTCGCGGTCGAGGTGCCATTGTCGATCAGGGCAATGTCCGGGGCGCGTGCGGCAAACCATGCCTGGACAGATTCAAGGCTCATGCAGGTGCGATAGCGGCGAGGACCCGTCGAGGGAAGTCGCGCGGCATGGCAGTTCCATGACCCGAAGGTCACGAAGGTGACGAAGGTTGCGGGGTCGCGTCCATCCGTATCCTCCTCACTGAGGATGGGGTGCGACATGCGCTCCGGCCGGTCGCGGCCGTCGAGCGCGCGAGCATGGAAGTCCTGACTTGAGAAGGAGCCGCGCGCAGCCTGGCATGGCCTGCGGGAAATAGGACAGCGGAAAGTTCGCGCCGCTGACCTTTATTCGTCATTCTCGCGAACGCCGGAATCCCGCTTCGGGCGGGCGACGCACCCCACGTCTGGCATGACCAAGCCCGGTTCACCGGATTCCCGCTTTCGCGGGAATGATGATGATGCGATGGGAAGGCGACGGCGTTCCGGGGGAGCAGGCATGGCGACTGAAGTAGCGGCACGAGCCTGGTGGCGGCATCTCTATGTTCAGGTGCTGATCGCCATCGCGCTGGGTGTGGCGCTCGGCGCAATCAAGCCTGGCTGGGGCAGCGCGATGAAGCCGCTTTCCGACGCATTCATTGCTGCCATCAAGATGGTGATCGCGCCGGTGATCTTCCTCACGCTGGTGAGCGGCATTGCCCATATGCGTGCGCTGGGCGAGTTGGGGCGGGTCGCCGCGCGCGCCTTCGCCTATTTCCTCGTCGTTTCGTGCTTCGCGCTCTTCATCGGCCTTGTCGTCGCCAATGTCGTGCAGCCCGGCGCGGGGCTGCACATCGATCCCGCAACGCTCAACGGCGAGGCTGTCGCGCCTTATGTCGAGCAGGCGCAGCATAGTTCGATCACCGAATTCCTGCTCGCGATTATCCCCAAGACGTTGGTCTCGCCGCTCGCCGAGGGTTCGATCCTGCAGATCCTGTTCGTGTCGGTGCTCACCGGTATCGCCATCGCGCTCGTGGGCGAACCCGCCCAGCCTGTGGTCGAGCTGGTCGACCGGCTCGGGGTGATCGTCTTCCGCATCGTCGCGATCGTCATGCGCGCCGCGCCGGTTGGCGCCTTCGCGGCCATGGCCTTCACGGTCGGCAAATATGGGCCGCAGGTGCTCACCAATCTCGCCGGCCTGCTCGCGACCTTCTACCTCACGTCGGCGCTGTTCGTGATCGTCGTGCTCGGCCTGATCGCCCGCGCGGCCGGCTTCTCGATCTTCCGCCTGATCGCCTATCTCAAGAACGAACTGCTTCTCGTACTCGGCACCTCATCGTCCGAAAGCGCGCTGCCGCCGCTCATGGCGCGGCTTGAATCCGCGGGATGCGAGCCGGGCGTGGTCGGGCTGGTCATCCCGCTCGGCTACAGCTTCAATCTTGACGGGACCAATATCTACATGACGCTGGCGGCTTTGTTCATCGCGCAGGCCTGCGGCGTGGACTTGTCGCTCGGGCAGCAGCTGGCCTTGCTCGGCGTCGCGATGATTTCCAGCAAGGGCGCGGCGGGCGTGACGGGGTCGGGCTTCATCACCCTTGCGGCAACGCTCGCGATCGTGCCGACCGTGCCGGTCGCGGGTATCGCGCTGATCCTCGGCATCGACCGCTTCATGAGCGAATGCCGCGCCATCACCAACATCATCGGCAATGCCGTTGCGACGATCGTCGTGGCCAAGTGGGAAGGCGCGCTCGACAAGGGGATGCTGGAGCGGGCGCTCGCGGGAGAGACGGTTCAGAACGATTGAAAGGGAAAGCCCCTCCCTTGAAAGGGAGGGGCTGGATCGACTCACTTGGTCGCGAGGTTCTTTTCCATGAACGGGATCAGGCCCACCCGAACGCGCTGGGCGAACAGCTCGGCATGGCCGCCGTCGAACTCCGCATAATCGTGCTTGAGGCCGTACTGGTCGAACAGTGCGTTGAGCTTGCGGTTGTCGCCGATGAGCCCGTCCTTGGTGCCGATCTCGATGCCCAGCGCCTGATAGGTCTTCAGGTTCTGCACATATTGCGAAAGCATCGCGAGCGGGGCGTTGGCGGCCCATTGCGCGACCACGGCCGGATCGGCGACGCCGTCCTTGGTCAGCCAGTCGTAGAAGAACGGCGGCTTGGTCGGGTTCGAAGCCCAGCCGGCGGCCGAGGCGATGGCGGCGCGCTCGCCGAAACCGGCCTTGGCGGCTTCCTCCGGCGTCATCTTCTCGATCTTGGCGTCGCCCGGATTGACCGTGCGTGCCGACATGCAGCAGGCGCTCATGCCATAGGCTGCGCCGAAGATGCCGGGATGCTTCATGGCGATGCGCCAGGTGCCGTAGCCGCCCATCGAGTGACCGCCCAGGCCGCGCGCGGCGGGCTTGGCGAGCGTGCGATAGTTCTTGTCGATATAGGAGACGAGATCCTTCGACACGAAGCCTTCCCAGTCGCCGATCGTGGGCGAACTCGACCACATCGATCCTGCCCATTTGGTGCGGCCGCCGTCGGGGGCGACGAGGATGAACTCATGGCCCTTCTTGGCCTCGTCCGCGACCGCGTCGCCGAAATGGGCCAGGCCGTCGATCTGGTCGACGTTGAAGAAATAGCCGTGGAGGAAATAGACGACCGGGTAGCGCTTCTTCGTGTCCTTGCCGTAGTTCGGCGGCAGCGCGACGATCACCTTGATGTCTGTCGGATCGCCCTCGAGATTGCCCTCGAGCGACTTGCCGTGGACGGTGACGACGTTGACGTTGGCCGGTTGCTTGGCGAGCGGCTGGGGTCCGCCGGGCCCTGAGGGCTGGGCGATTGCCGGTGTCGCCGCCACCATGCCGGCGAGCGCGAGGCCGCCCACGAAACGTCCTAATGTCTGCAAAATAGCCATGCAGCCCCTCCCTTGGTTGATTCTGTCCATTTCTCTAAACCAACTTTTCGAGAGATGCCATGACGCGATAAGGTCACAAGCAATCACCTCTTCGGTCACCGCTTGTCCCGGCTCGCCGCAAGGCTTAGATTGGGGTCATGAGCGGCCACACACATAGCCCCCATGATCACGCGCACGACCATCGCCACGATCATCGCGAACCGACCGGCGCCAAGCTCGCCCAGGCGGCGCGCGCCATGCTGGAGAGCAAGGGCGAGCAATGGACCGACATGCGCGGCGACATTTTCGCGGTGCTGGCGGCGGAGGAAAAGCCGTCATCGGCTTATGACATTGCCGACAAGGTTTCGCAGCGACGTGGCAAGCGCGTGGCGCCCAACAGCGTCTATCGCATCCTCGACCTGTTCGTGACGAACAACCTCGCCCAACGGGTCGAGAGCGCCAACGCCTATATCGCCAATGCCCATCCCGGCTGCATGCACGACTGCATCTTCCTGGTGTGCAAGGAGTGCGGATCGACCACCCATGTCGACGACGACGCGCTAACCGAGCAGGTGCGCAGCGTTGCGGCCTTGTCCGGCTTCAGCGCCGAGCGACCCGTGATCGAGGTGCTTGGCACATGCGCGAAGTGCGGTTGATCTGAACCGTGTCATGGTTCGGCGCGCGGCCGGCGTGGAACGGCAATCCGTTCTTGATTTGCGTGATATTGTAACATATCACCTTCGCATCTGCAGCAGAGACTATTTGCGGTTCCGGTGAAGACAGACAGTTGCCCATCGAAAGCAGCCGTGGCCACACGGACCCGGCGGGCCATGCCGGGGACGATGTTCGCCGCCCTGCGCGCCGGATCGTCGAGCGTCCATTCTCCGCTGATTCTGCTGATCATGCTCGCGGCCTTCCTGGCCCAGACCGTCGCAATCCAGTCGCATGTCCATTTCGCTGCCTCGACGCCAGTCTCCCACGTTGCAACCGTTTCGACCGGGGGGGCAGGGCAGTCCCTGTCTTCAGCGCCGGCCGGGACCTTGCCCGATTGTTCGCTCTGCCGCGAACTGGCGATGGCCGGACACTATGTCCTCCCGGATCCGGTTTCGACGATCGAGGGACGAACGCCACTGCTCTGGTTGTGTGCCGCGTCTGTCGTGGCACTGGCTTGCCGCCAGCGTTCGCATCGCTGGCAGAGCCGCGCTCCACCCCGGTAACGCCCAGGCCTGACAAAAGGCCGCCCGCGCGCTCGTAGCGGCGCGGGCTCGTCGACCCGGAGTCCGCCACGACGGCTCCGACGCGCGTTCCTGCCGGAGTTACCTTTTATGCGTTCCATTTTTCTCGCAGGAGCGGCCCTGGCCGCACTGCTTCCCGCCGTCGCATTCGCCCAGGATGCCAGCCCCGCGCCCGACGGGGCGGACCATGATGTCATCGTCGTGACGGCTTCGCCCTTCAAGCATGGTGTCGATGACACGCCGGCGATCGTGACCAAGATCGACAGCGCCACGATCCTCAGGAGCGGTGGGTCGAGCATCGCCGACGCGCTCTCCGAGACGCCAGGCATCGCTGCTTCCGGCTTTGCCGCCGGCGCGAGCCGTCCGATCATCCGCGGCATGGATTCCACCCGGGTCCGCATCCTGGAGAACGGCACGAGCAGTTCGGACGTGGCCGATATCGGCCCCGACCACGGCGTGCCCATCGATCCGCTCGCCGCGCGCAGCATCGAGGTGGTGCGCGGCGCCGCCACGCTGCGCTACGGCAGCCAGGCCATCGGCGGCGTCGTCAACGTGCTCAACGACCGCGTGCCGACCGCCCTGCCGCAGACGCCGCTCAATGGCGAGCTGACGGGCAGCTTCGACAGCGTGTCCGATACCTGGCAGGGATCGGCCCTCGCCGATGTGGCGGTGGGCAATGTCGCGCTGCATGCGGACGGTTTCGTGCGCGACGCGGGCGATTACGGCACGCCGCTCGGTACCCAGGCCAACAGCTTCTTCCGTGGCCATGGCGTGTCGCTCGGCGGGTCCTTGTTCTTCGGCGATGGCGGCGACAGCCGCATCGGTGCGGCGATCACCCAATATAACGCCAAATACGGCATCCCCGCTGACACGCCCTATATCGACATGCGCCAGACCAAGGTGATGGTCAAAAGCAGCTTCGCGCTGGGGGACGGACTGCTCAAGTCGCTCGATCTCGACGGCAGCTATGCC
Organism: Sphingobium sp.; assembly: GCA_036404995.1. Classification (GTDB taxonomy): domain Bacteria; phylum Pseudomonadota; class Alphaproteobacteria; order Sphingomonadales; family Sphingomonadaceae; genus Sphingobium. Next base: position 11,934 of record DASWYL010000033.1, read on the forward strand.
GACTATGCCCATGACGAGAAGAATCCCGACGGGTCGATCAATACCACATTCCTCAACAAGGAATATAACGCGCGGAGCGAGCTGGTGTTCAACCGGATCGGCTTCATCGAGAACACGGCGCTGGGCGTGGAGTACCAGCATCGCGACTTCTCGGCGCTGGGCGTCGACGCGAGCTATCTCTTCCCCGCCGCTGCCGAGAATGTGGCGGGCTATCTTTTCGCCGATACCCACGTCCTGCCCGGCTTCCATCTAGAGCTCAGCGGGCGCGTCGAACATGCGCGCTTCCAGGGCACGCCGGCCGACGGCATCCTGACGACGCGCGACTTTACGCCGGTGAGCGGGGCGATCGGCGCTCTCGTCGATGTCGGACAGTCAGTGAAGCTCGGCCTCACCTTCTCAAGCACCGGTCGCGCCCCGGCGCTCACGGAAATGTTCGCGCGTGGCGGCCATGACGGCCCCGGCACCTTCGAAACCGGTGATCCAAATCTCGGCGTGGAGCGCGCCAATTCGCTCGAAGGAACGCTGCGCATCCGCTCGGGACCGTTCCATTTCGACGGCAGCGTCTATTCGAGCTGGTTCCACAACTTCATCTACGGCGATTTGACCGGGCGGACCTGCGACGATGAGGGCCTCTGCTCGACCGATCCCGATGGCGAGCTGCGCGAGCTCAATTACCGGCAGCAGGGCGCGCATTTCAGGGGCGTGGAAGCGCAGGCGACCTATTTGCTGCTCAAGGCGCCCGGCGGTGCTCTCCGTGCCAAGCTGCTCGGCGACTATACCCGCGCGACGCTCGACGATGGCAATAACGTGCCGCGCATCCCGCCGTGGCGCATCGGCGGCGGTCTCGACTGGCAGGGCAAGGCTGTCGATGCCGGCTTCACGCTCATCTATGCGGGCCGGCAGGACAAGCCCGGCGCTTTCGATACGCCGACGCCCGGCTATGTCTCGCTTGGCGCCCAGCTTGCCTGGCGTCCGTTCAAGGACCATCCCGGTGTCGAACTCGCGATCGTGGGGCAGAATCTGACCAATGAAGTTCAGCGGGACGCTTCGGCCTTCAACAAGGACGAGGTGCTGGCGCCGGGCCGCAATGTCCGGCTCGTACTCAAGGTTGCCAGCTTCTAGCGCAGCTTTTCAGAGGCGCCGAAGCGCGAGCGGGCTCCGGGGTGCAAGGCGCTCCGGGGTCCGCGGCCAGCGGGGGCGGTCAGCGGCCCCGTGCCGCTTCCGCCGCGGCGCAAGCGAGCGCGTCGGCGCGCTCATTCTCGGGATGGCCGGCATGGCCCTTCACCCAATGCCACTCGACCCGGTGCGGGGCGATGGCGGCGATCAGCGCCTGCCAGAGATCCGCATTCTTGACCGGCTTCTTGTCCGCGGTCCGCCAGCCGTTGCGCTGCCAGCCGTGGATCCACTTGGTGATGCCGTCCATCACATATTTGCTGTCGGTCCACAGCTTCACATGGCACGGGCGCGTGAGCGCCTTCAGGCCCTCGATCGCGGCCATCATCTCCATGCGATTGTTGGTCGTGTCCGGTTCGCCGCCGGAGAGTTCGCGCTCCTTGCCCTTGAAGCGCAGCACCGCGCCCCAGCCGCCGGGGCCGGGATTGCCCTTGCAGGCGCCATCGGTGAACAGCTCGACATGGTCGGTCATGCGAAGGTCTTGAGGCGGCCGGCAAGAGCGGGATCATAGACCTTGAGGCGGCGCCAGAAGGCGAGCGGGTCCTTGCGCATGACGAGCGCGTCCGCCGGCGTGTTCAGCCAGTCCCAGGCGCGCGACAGGGTGAAACGGATGCAGGCCCCGCTCGCGAAGCCGTTGAACGCCGCTCTCTCCGCGTCTGAAAGCGGGAAGACCTCCTCATAACCGCCGATCAACGCTTCGCCGACGGCGGCGTGGAAGGTCCTGCCCGTGCTGTCGAAGGCCCATGCGGCGTGCATGATGGCGAGGTCGTAGAGGCGCACATCGGTGCACGCGAAATAGAAGTCGATCAGCCCCGTCACCTTGTCGCCGAGCATCAGGACATTGTCGGGGAACAGGTCGGCATGGACGGCGCACTGGTCGAAGCGGCCCGCGTCCCAGTTCGAGAGGACCGCGCTGATTGCGGCGCCCATGTCGTCGTGAAAACCGGGCTGGATCTGGTCGAGGCTACGGCCACAGCGCTCGAACAGGGGCTGCCAGGTCTCGTGTCCCATCGAATTGGGCCGGTCGAGCGGGAAGTCCGCGACGGCCTTGTGCATCGCCGCCATGGCCCGTCCGGCGGCGCGCGCCTGCGCAACCGTTGGGTGCGAGACGGAGACGCCGGGCAGGAACTGGATGAGGCAGGCCGGGCGGCCGGCCAACTCGTGAATTTCGCGGCCTTCGCGATCCTTGATGGCCGGTGGGACCGCGAGGCCCTTGGCGGCGAGATGATCGAGCAGCCCCATGAAATAAGGGAGGTCCCCGGCGGCGACGCGCTTCTCGTAAAGCGTCAGGATGAAGCGTGCGCCTTGTCCATCGGCGCCGGTCGTATCGACAAGATAGTTGGAATTCTCCACGCCCTCGGCGATGCCTTTTGCGGACACCAGTTCGCCGACGTCGAAGCGGGTCAGGAAGTCGCCAAGCTCTTCCGCCGATACCTGCGTGTAGACCGCCATTACTGTGCTTCGAGGCCGCGCGGCAGCTTGAAGACCATGTTCTCGGTCGTGGTGGTGACTTCCTCTTGGGACACGGTGAAACGCGTTCCGAGCGCCTCGACGACACCGCGTACCAGAATCTCAGGCGCGCTGGCGCCGGCCGTCAGCCCAAGCGTCGCAACCCCCGCCAGCCACTCGAAATCGATCTCGGCCGCCGACTGAATCAGGCGCGCCTTGGTCCCGGCGCGTTCGGCCACTTCGACCAGGCGGAGCGAATTGGAGCTATTGGGTGCGCCGATCACCAGGACGGCGTCCGCCTGGGCGGCGATGGCCTTGGCGGCGCCTTGCCGATTGGAGGTGGCGTAGCAGATATCTTCACCCTTGGGCGCGGCGATGGCCGGGAAGCGCCGCTGGAGAATGGCGATCGTCGCTGCGGTATCGTCGACAGAGAGTGTGGTCTGGGTGAGGAATGCCAGCTCCTGGCCCGATTGCGGCTCGAATGCCTCCGCATCGGCCTCGGTCTGGATGAGCGTCATGCTGCCTTCCGCCACCTGCCCGAATGTGCCGATGACTTCAGGATGGCCGGCATGGCCGATGAAGAGGATGTGGCGGCCGGCTGCGACCTGGCGCTCGGCCTGGCGGTGGACCTTGGAGACCAGCGGGCAGGTGGCATCGAGATAATCGAGGCCGCGCGCCTCCGCGTTGGCCGGCACGACCTTGGGCACGCCATGAGCCGAAAACACGACGGGGCGGCCGTCGGGCACCTCGTCGAGCTCATCGACGAACACCGCGCCCTTGTCGCGCAGGGCCTCGACGACATGGCGGTTGTGCACGATCTCGTGGCGCACGAAGACCGGCGCGCCATATTTCTCGATGGCTCTTTCGACGATGGTGATGGCGCGGTCGACGCCTGCGCAAAAGCCGCGCGGCGCCGCGATCAGAACGCGCAGGGCAGGACGCGCTTGCGTGAGCGCGGCGTCAGGTCGGGTCGGGTCAGCTTCGGCCATGCCGGTCCTTTAGGGCGATGGGCGGCGCGTGGGAAGTCGCATCGCTTCAGCGGGGGCGCTGCGCGGCGATCCAGGCACGGACCTTCGCTTGCAACACCGGCAGCGGCAGCGAGCCCGTGCCGATCACCTGCGCATGGAAGGCGCGCGGGTCGAAGCGGCCGCCAAGCGCTGCCTGCGCTTCCTGCTTGAGACCCGAGATGGTGATCTGGCCAACCTTGTAGCTCAGCGCCTGGCCGGGAATGGCGATGTAGCGGTCCACCTCGGCCGTCGCGTCCGTCTTGCTGACGCCGCTATTCTCGAGGAAATACTGGATGGCCTGGTCGCGGGTCCAGCCCTTGGCGTGGATGCCGCTGTCGAGCACGAGCCGGATGGCGCGCCAGATCTCGGCATTGAGCCCGCCGAAACGGGTATAGGGGTCGGTCTCGACGCCCATTTCCTTCCACAGGCTTTCCGCATAGAGCGCCCAGCCCTCGACGAAGGCCGTATCGCCGCCGAAGCGCATGAAATCCGGCAGCGAGGCATCTTCCTGCGCGATGCTGATCTGGAAATGATGGCCCGGAATCCCCTCGTGCAGATAATAGGCGTCCATCGACCAGCTGGTGCGCGTCGGCAGGTCATAGGCATTATAGTAGAAGACGCCGGGCCGTGCCCCGTCGGGCGTGCCTTCCTCATAATAGGCCGGGGCAGACGACGGCGCCCTGAAATCGGGCACCGGGCGAATCTCAAGCGGCGACTTGGGCACTGTGCCGAACTGTTCGGGCACATGCGCCGCAACCACCTTGGCGATCTCGCGATAATGGTCGCCGAGCGCTGTCTCGCTCGCGAAGCGGAACCTGGGTTCGCTGCGCAGATATTCGAACAATGCCTTGAGATCGCCCTGGAAGCCGATCTGCTGGCGAATCGCCTCCATCTCGCTGCGGATACGGGCGACCTCCTTGAGGCCGAGCTGGTGCACCTCGTCCGCCGAGAGCGGCAGCGTGGTGCTGTTCTCGATCCTCACCGCGTAGAGCTTGTCGCCGCCGGGCAGGGCGGAGAGGCCGATGCTGGTGCGGGCGGCGGGAAGATAGTCGTTGCGCAGGAAATCGCGCAGCCGCGTGATCGCGGGCACGAGCTTCGCCTGCGTTGCCGCGCGATAGGCCGCGGTCAGTCGCGTGCGGTCTGCTGCCTTGACGGCATCGGGAAAGGCTTTGGTCGGCCCCATGAACGTCGAATTGTCGACGCCCTGGGCGACCAGCCCGTCAAGCTGCCTGAGCATCGCCTCGACGACCGCCTTGGGCTGGGTCACCTTCCGGGCCATGCCTTCGCGCATCAGCATGATCGCGGTGTCGAGATAGTGCACGAAACCGTCGACGCGCTTCAGATTGGCGTCATAGTCGGCCGTGCTGTTGAAGGGTGCGCTGCCCCGCCCCGAAACCATCGACGGATAGCCGACCTGAAGGCCGCTCATCTGGTCGATCGGCAGATAATGGGTGATGGCGAGGATCGAGGGCTCGGTCGCGCGCAGGGTTCGCTGCTGGCGATTGGCGAAGACATCGTAGATCACCTTGTCCTCGTCGCCCAGCGCCGTCCGGTCGATGGCATGGAGCGCGGCGAGGTTCTTCCGGGCTTGCGCACGAGAGGCAGCCTCGTAAGCGTTCGACAGATAGTCGCCGAAACGGTCGGCGTAGCGCAGGTCGCCGCGGACGAGCGCGTCGAGCGGGTTGAGCTTGAGATTGGCCTCGTCGGCTGCCTTGAACAGCGCGAACAGCTTGGCATGCGCAGCCACCGGCACGGGCCGCGCGGCAGAGGACCTCGCCTCCTTGGCGTGCGTCACTGCCGCTGTGCCGCCGAGACCCAGCGTAAGGGCCAAGGCCAGCGCGATCGTTCGGTTGCCCATACTGATTTTCCATCCAGCTGAAGACTTGTTGTCCACGGCCTAGTGCGCGCGGCGGGGGATCGTCAATCGAGCGGCCCCTTTATGTTGCGCAGGGACGGCGGCGTGACTAAGAAGCGCGGATCAATTGCCGAGCGGGCGCCCCCTCAATCGTGCCCGCTGAGATAAGGACTGCCTCCATTGCGGATTTCCGCCTCTCACAAGCTTCTTGGCGCCAGCCTGACTGCCGCGCTGCTCGCCGGTTGTTCCGCTCATCGCGGCGACATTTCCCGCGCGGGCGACGGCATCATCCAGATTCGCTCGGCCTGTCCCGTCGTGGCCGTGGCCGGCCACACCGGCGACATTACCCTGTTCGATCCGCCCGCGGCTCGCACCGCCGAAGCGATCGATGTGACCGCGAGCATCTCGCGCGTCCAGTCGACCTGCCGTGAAGAGAATGGCAAGCTGATCAGCAATGCGACCTTCCTCGTTTCGGCGATCCGCCGCGACCCGGGTCCGGCGCGGGTTGTCCAGCTCCCCTATTTCTCGGCCGTGATCCGCGGTGCCACGAACGTGGTCGCCAAGCGCGTCGGCTATGTCCAGCTGCAGTTCCCGGACGGCGGCGTTCGCGCCGAGGCATATGGCGTCGCGGCGTCCCGGGTCGACAAGAGTGCGGCTTCGTTGCCGCCGGAAATCGAAGATCTGATCACGCGGCCGCGTCGCGCGGGCAGTGCCGACGCAGCCAATGATCCGCTGGCCCAGCCCAAGGTCAAGGAGGCCATCGAGCAAACCAGCTTCGAGCTGCTCGTGGGCTTCAACCTGACCCAGGACCAGCTCAGGTATAATATCACCCGCTAGGATTTCTCCGGCGGCCGGTCGACCGCATTTGTCCTGTCGCCGGGCGCTGCTGACAGGATGTTGCAAGACCGATGAGTATCTTCGCCCGCTTTTCCGCCGCACTGTACGGCCTGCTCGATGACATGGTCGCAGCAGGCGAGCTGCCGGCCGGCCTCGATCGCAAGGCCGTGACCGTCGAGCCACCGCGCGACCCGAGCCATGGCGATATGGCGACCAATGCCGCCATGGTGCTGGCCAAGCCTGCGGCCGCCAACCCGCGCGCGCTCGCCGAGCTGATTGCAGGGCGTTTGCGCAATGTGGCGGATGTCACGAATGTCGAGATCGCCGGGCCGGGCTTCATCAATATGCGGCTCGATCCCGCCGCCTGGCATGCGGAACTGCACACCATTTCGGGCGTCGCCGCCGCTTATGGCCGCTCGCAGGCAGGCAAGGGCGTGCGCGTCAATGTCGAATATGTCTCGGCCAATCCCACTGGCCCGATGCACATGGGCCATTGCCGGGGTGCCGTGGTCGGCGACGCGCTCGCCACCTTGCTCGAATATGTCGGCCATGAGGTCACCCGCGAATATTATGTGAACGACGCCGGCGGGCAGGTCGATGTGCTCGCCCGCTCGGTGCATGTGCGGTACCGCGAGGCGCTGGGCGAGGATGTCGGCGAGATCCCCGAAGGCCTCTATCCAGGCGCCTATCTGGTGCCGGTCGGACACAAGCTCGCGACGCATTACGGATCGAAGTTCGTCGGCGCGCCCGAGAGCGAGTGGCTGGCACTGTTCCGCACGACGGCGGTCGCCGAGATGCTGGAGATGATCAAGGCGGACCTCGCCCTGCTCGGCATCCATCACGACCTCTTCTCTTCCGAGGCCGAGCTGCAGGCGGCGAAGAAGCCCGAGATCGCCGAGCAGTGGCTGCGCGCGCACGACCTCGTCTATGACGGCATGCTCGAAGCGCCCAAGGGCGAGACGCCGGAGGACTGGGAGCCGGTCGAGCTGCCGCTCTTCCGCTCGACCAGGTTTGGCGACGACCAGGACCGGCCGATCAAGAAGTCGGACGGGAGCTGGACCTATTTCGGTGCCGACATGGCCTATCACTACCAGAAGGCGCAAACAGCCGACCAGATGATCGACATTTGGGGCGCCGACCATGCCGGGACCGTCAAGCGTATCACCGCAGCCGTTGCGGCGCTGACCGAGGGCAAGGTGCGCTTCGACGTCAAGCTGGTGCAGATGGTGCGGCTGTTGCGCGACGGCGAGCCGGTCAAGATGAGCAAGCGGTCCGGCAATTTCGTGACGCTCGCCGATGTCGTGAACGAAGTCGGCAAGGATGTCGTGCGCTTCACCATGCTGACCCGCAAGGCCGATGCGCAGATGGACTTCGACTTCGCCAAGGTGGTCGAGGCGTCGAAGGACAATCCGGTCTTCTACGTGCAATATGCCCATGCGCGGATTTCCTCGCTGGCGCGGCGCGTGAAGGACAGTTTCCCGGGCGGCCTGCCCGAACCCGATCTCGCGCTGCTCGGCGACGACGAGCTGGCGCTGGCTAGGCAGCTCGCCAATTTCCCGCGGATCGTCGAAGGCGCGGCGCAGGCGCGCGAGCCGCACCGCATCGCTTTCTATCTCTATGATCTGGCGGCCGCGTTCCACGGCTGGTGGAATGCCGGCAATGACGATGTCGAGCGGCGCGTAATCCTGACCGACAGGCCGGACATGACATCGGCGCGCCTCTTCTTGAGCGCGTGCGTCGGTCAGGTTATCAGGAATGGCCTTGCGCTCATGGGGGTTGCGGCGCTGGAGGAGATGAACTGATGACGGGGGAACAGGGCGACGGTGGTTTCCTGACCGAGGATCGTGACCGTTTGCCCTGGCTTGAGCCAGCAGAGCCGCTTGAGGAATTCCAGGCCGTCCCCATCCAGAAAGTCATCGCCCTGGTCGTCCTGGGCCTGGTTTTGCTCGGTATCATCGTCGGCGGCGGCTGGTGGCTGAAGAGCAGCACATCGGGCGCCGTGCCGGATGGCGAAGCGATCATGGTCACGCCGGACCGCGAAAATTACAAGATTCCGGCCAACTCGGCCGAAGCCCGGAAATATGACGTCGAGGGCAAGAATTTTGAAGGCGAGGGCGACGCCGCGTTCGAGGCGAGTTCCGGCGCGAACAGCGCTGGCCGCATCGATCCGAGCAAGGCGCCCGAAGTGCCGATGACCGAGGCGGTCAAGCCCGAGCCGAAGCCTGTACCGAAACCAGCGTCGCCCGCCAAAGCCACCGCGCAGCCGCCTGCTCCGCCGCCTGCACCCGCTCCGTCCCTTGGCGGCGCGCGTGTCCAGATCGGCGCCTATAACAGCAAGGCCATTGCCGAGGAGGCGTTCAAGCGTCTGGTGAAACGCTTCGACGATCTTTCCGGCACGAAACATGCGGTCGAGCCGGTCCCTGGCAAGGCTCTCTTTCGCCTGCGTCTCGGCGCCGCCGACAAGGCTGCGGCAGCGGCGCTGTGCGGGCGCCTGCGCGTCGCCGGCGAGAACTGCTTCGTGGTGCCCTGAGCGATGATCCCGGCGATCTTCAGCCTCGCCGGGGAGACGGTGAGCGCGGAGGAGCGCGCGCTGTTCGCGGCCTGCGATCCGGCGGGCTATATCCTCTTCGGCCGCAACATCCGGGACGTGGCGCAACTGCGCGCATTGACCGACCAGCTGCGCGAGATCGCAGGCCGCCAGGACCTCTTCATCATGATCGACCAGGAGGGCGGGCGCGTCGCGCGCATGAAGCCGCCGCTCTGGCCTGAATTTCCAGCCGCAGCCCGCTTCGACGAGCTTTACGAGCGCGCCCCTTCCAGCGCGATCGAGGCGGCGCGCAGCAATGGCCAGGCGCTGGGCGGCATTCTCCACGATGTCGGCATCACCGCCAATGCCGCGCCGGTGCTCGACGTGCGCCAGCCCGATGCCAGCGAGATTGTCGGCGACCGCAGCTTCGGCGCCGAGCCGATGCGCGTCGCGGCGCTCGGACGGGCCACGCTCGACGGCCTCCGTGCTGGCGGCGTGGTCGGCATCGTCAAACATATGCCGGGCCATGGCCGCGCCATGGTCGACAGCCACAAGGCGCTGCCGACCGTCACTGCCAATATCATGGATCTCGAATGGGACATGGCGCCCTTCCGCGCGCTCAACTGGGCGCCCGCCGGGATGACGGCGCATATCGTCTACACCGCCTGGGACGCGGAACGCCCGGCGAGCCTCTCGCCGACCGTGATCGGCGGAATCATTCGCGATGCGATCGGCTTCGACGGGCTGCTCATGTCCGACGATCTCGACATGAAGGCACTGAATGGTCCGGCCGACGAACTGGCGGAGGCTGTGGTCGCGGCGGGTTGCGACCTGGCGCTCAATTGCTGGGGCCGGATGGACGAGATGACCGCCACGGCCGCACGCCTCTCTCAGATGAGCGACAAGAGCCGCGAACGGCTCGACCGGGCGATGAAGACGATCGCCGCAGGGCCGGAGGACGGCACGCTGGACGAGGCTCTTGCAACACGCGACCTGCTGCTCCAGCAAGGTCTGATATGAATTCGACGAGTCTCCCGGACGACCATTCCACCGACATCGAAAACCTGCTCGGCGACGATGACTGGGAGCAGCCGGTGCGTCGGCCGGGCGAGGACGATATCCTCACGATCAGCACGGAGAGCTGGGAAGGGCCGCTCGACCTGCTGCTCTCGCTTGCCCGCACGCAGAAGGTGGACTTGCGCGAGATTTCGATCCTGTCGCTCGTGGAGCAATATCTCAGGTTCATCGAGGAGGCGCGGGAACTCCGGCTGGAGCTGGCGGCCGACTATCTCGTGATGGCCGCCTGGCTCGCTTACCTCAAGTCCGCGCTGCTGCTGCCCAAGGAAGAGCAGCCCGATCCCTCACCCGAAGAGCTTGCGCTCCGCCTGCACCTGCGGCTGCAACGGCTGGGCGCGATGCGCGAGGCAGGCGCGCGGCTGATGGCGCGCGACCGGATCGGACGTGACGTGTTCCGCCGGCCCAATCCCGAAGGGCTGCACCGCCCCCGCGCCTTCCTCTGGCAGGCGAGCCTGTTCGATCTCATCCAGGCTTATGGGCAAGTAAAGGCCCGCACTGCCCCGCGCATCCACATTGTCGCGCGCCGCGCCGTCATGACGCTCGATGCGGCGCTGGAGCGCGTCTCGCGACTCATCGGCGCGCGGCTCGACTGGGCGGAACTGGAGAGCTTCCTCCTCGCGACCGACGATCCGCAGCTGCGCCGCTCGGCGCTGGCGAGCAGTTTCGTCGCGGCCCTGGAGCTGGCGCGGCTGGGCAAGGTCGAGTTGCAGCAGGATGCGATCTTCGCGCCGCTCTATCTCAAGGCCGCCTCGGGCGCGCGGGCATGAGCGGCGACACCTCTGTCCGGCTGGTCGAGGCGGTGCTGTTCGCGGCCGAGGAGCCGATGAGTGTCGCCGAGATCGCGCGCGCTGCCGGCATCGAGGAAAGCGTCGTGCCCCATCTGGCCGTGCTCACCGATCATTATGCCGGGCGCGGCATCGAACTGGTCGAGCGGGGCGGTCGCTGGCATCTCCAGACCGCGCCGGACCTGGCCCATATCCTGCGCCGCGAGCGCGAAGAGCCGCGCAAGCTCAGCCGTGCCGCCGTCGAGACGCTGGCGATCATTGCCTATCACGAGCCGGTGAGTCGCGCCGAGATCGAGGCGATCCGCGGCGTGCAGGTCGCCAAGGGCACGCTCGACGTGCTGATGGAAGCGGGCTGGATTCGTCCTGCCGGTCGCCGCGAAGTGCCCGGGCGGCCACTGATTTATACCACGACGGCTGATTTTCTTTCCCATTTCGGCCTGGCGTCGCGGCGCGACCTGCCGGGAATCGACGACCTGCGCGCCGCCGGGCTACTCGACCCCATAGACATGGCCATGGAAGCCATGGGATTGAGCGAAGAGGCGGACGAAGAATCCGCGCTGGAAAATGACGAGGATGAAGCCTAGTTAGGGTCCGTTACAGGAGATTTATAGATGGGTTCCTTTTCTCCCATACACTGGATTCTGATCGTTCTCGTGATCGTGCTGCTGTTTGGCGGCGGTCGCGTCTCGGGCCTGATGGGCGACGTTGCCAAGGGCATCAAGAGCTTCAAGAAGGGCATGGCCGACGACAGCGACGAAACGCCGCCCGCAAAGCCGGCGCAGCGCATCGAGCAGCGCGGCGAGACCGTCGAGCAGTCGGCGAAAACCAAAGACGAGCAGAAGCTCGACGGCTAAACCCGCGCCGCCGCCGCAACGGAAGGGCGAATAGTGTTTGGCATCGATTCAACTGAACTGCTGTTGATCGTGGTGATCGCGGTTGTCGTGATCGGCCCGAAGGATCTGCCGCGCGCGCTTTACATGCTTGGCAAGGTGGTCGGGCAGGCGCGTGCCATGGCGCGTCATTTCCGGACCGGTGTCGACGCCATGATCCGCGAGGCGGAGCTCGAGGAGCTGCAGAAGCAGTGGGCCAAGGAAAATGAGCGGATCATGGCCGAGCATCCGCAGCCCGAGATGACCGAGAAGGCGCTGGTCGAGGGTGAAGCGGTGGCTGAACCTGCGCCTGCATCTGACGTTGTCATGGAGGCGACCGCGCCGATCGATCCGCTGGTCGAGGCGATCAAGCAGTCGCAGGTGCCGCCCGCCGAGGTGTCGGCTGTCGAGCCCGGCAAGGATGCCGCCGCATGATCCGCGACATTGACGAGACCAAGGCGCCGCTGCTCGATCACCTGATCGAGCTGCGCAAGCGCCTGCTCTACTGCATCTATGCGATGGTCATCACGGGCGGGGTCTGCTTCTATTTCGCCGACCATATCCTTGCTTTCCTCGTCGCGCCGCTCAAGTCCGGCTATGGCGCCGCGGGCGGCAAGCTCGTCTATTCCAAGCTCTACGAGGCCTTTTTCGTGCAGGTGAAGATCGCCGTGTTCGGCGGTTTCTTCGTCTCCTTCCCGATCATCGCCAACCAGCTCTGGGCGTTCATCGCACCGGGACTCTACGCCAAGGAAAAGAAGGCGCTGCTGCCGTTCCTGCTGGCGACGCCGGTGCTGTTCCTGATGGGCGCGAGCCTCGCTTATTACGGCGTCATGCCGGCGGCCTTCCATTTCTTCCTGAAATTCCAGGGGCAATTGGGCGGCGTCCAGCTCGAGGCGCTGCCCGGCGTCGACGCGTATCTCAGCCTCGTCATGCAGTTCATCCTGGCCTTCGGGATCAGCTTCCTGCTCCCGGTGCTGGTGATGCTGCTCAACCGCGCGGGTATTCTCAGCCGTGCGCAGCTCGTCGCGGCCCGGCGCTATGTCATCGTCGGCGCCGCGATCGTCGCGGCCGCGATCACGCCGCCCGATGCCCTCTCGATGATCATGCTGGCGATCCCGTTGGTGCTGCTCTACGAGTTCACGCTCATCGCCATCTGGTTCACCGACCGGCGCAAGGCGGCCGAGGCGGCGGCTGAGGCGAGTGCAGAGACGGCTGTCGTGAAGGCGGCCGAATGACGCGCAACCTGCGCTTGGCCGTCGCGCAAATCTCTTTGCTTGTAAGCGCGGGCCCGGCTTCATAGGTCTCATGACATGACCATCGCCCAAGACACATTGGCCCTTATCGGCAATACGCCCATGGTTCGCCTCGCCGGCCCATCGGAAGCGAGCGGCGCCGAAATCTTCGGCAAGTGCGAGTTCACCAATCCCGGCGCGTCCGTGAAGGACCGCGCGGCGCTCTACATCATCAACGACGCCGAGGAGAAAGGGCAGCTCCAGCCCGGCGGTACCATCGTCGAGGGCACGGCGGGCAATACCGGCATCGGCATCGCACTGGTCGCCAATGCCAAGGGCTACAAGTCGATCATCGTCATGCCCGAGACGCAGAGCCGGGAGAAGATGGACACGTTGCGCGCCCTCGGCGCCCAACTGGTCACGGTCCCCGCCGCGCCCTTCTCGAATCCCGGCCATTTCGTGCACACCTCGCGTCGCATCGCAGAGGAGACGCCGAACGCCATCTGGGCCAACCAGTTCGACAATATCGCCAATCGCAAGGCGCATATCTGCGGCACCTCGGAGGAAATCTGGGCGCAGATGGAAGGCCGCATCGACGGCTTCACCTGCAGCGCCGGTACCGGCGGCACGATCGCGGGCGTCGGGCTTGGCCTCAAGCAAAAGAGCGAGGCGATCACCATCGCGCTCACCGATCCCTATGGCGCTGCGCTCTACAATTATTACGCGAACGGCGAGCTCAGGGCCGAGGGTAGCTCGGTTGCCGAGGGCATCGGCCAGAGCCGCATCACCGCCAATCTCGAAGGTGCGCCGATCGACACGCAGTTCCGCATTTCCGACGCGGAGGGCATGGTCTGGGTCGAGCGGCTGCTCGCTGAGGAAGGGCTTTGCCTCGGCCTCTCCAGCGGCATCAATGTCGCGGGCGCGATCGAGCTGGGCCGCAAGCTCGGCCCCGGCAGCCGCGTCGTCACGATGCTGTGCGATACGGGCCTGCGCTATCTCTCGACGCTTTACAATCGCGACTGGCTGGTCTCGAAGGGCTTGACGCCTTTCCCATGGCTGGCAGACTGAGCACGAAAGACGGGCAGGCTGCAGCGCCGCGCCCGGGAGTGACGACGATGGCAGAACAGAGCGACAGCGCGACGCGCCACGAGGCGGTCAAGCGCGTGCAGGTCGGCCTTATCGGCCTGGGCGCCGTGCTGCTGGTCGTCGCCTTTGCCAATGTCATCGTGAATACCATCCGCCCGGATGCCACGCAGACGCTGGCAGCGGGCGGGCAGGCAGGCACCGAAGCCGGCACCACCAATGGGACGACCACGGAGCCGCTCGAAGATCTTGGCGTGACGCCCAAGAGCGACCAGGCCGTGGGCGTATCCGTGCCAGATCTCGAGCCCGATCCCCGACTCAGCAAGCCGATGGACCAGGATCCCAAGAAGAGCGGGCAGCAGCGCTGATTTCCTCTACTGTGAAGGGCGCGATGGCGATGCCGCGATGGCTCGTGGCGTTGCTGCCGGCATCGGCCGCGGCCGTCAGCCTGTTCGCTGGGCTCATGCCGACACTGCTCGACTATGGCCGCTTCGAGCCGCTCGACTGGCTGTTGCCGGGCTTCGTGGCCTTGGCCGTCCTGCGGTGGAGGGATGGACCCGGCATCCGCCGCGCGCTCTGGCATTGGGCGCTCTTGGCCGCTCCACCGATACTGGTCGTCGCCCTCTCGGCGAGCGTCTTGCCGCAGGTGAAGCTTGTCCTGCTCGTACTGCTGCTGGCGCTCGGGGCACTGATTTTGGCCAGGGCTGGACGAAATTGGTGGCTTTTCTCTCTTGTCGGCCTGGGGCTGTTCGGCGGGATCCGCTACGAATTGTACATCCTGGAAGGCGGCCCGGTGAAAGCTGCCAGCGCCGAGGTGCGTGTGATGTCGGCCTTGCCCTTGTTCGCGCGGGATCAAGGCGAGGGCGGCCTTCTGCACGGCGTTGGGGTGCGCGCACCGCTCGTTGAGGGGCTTGGCAAAAGCTGGAGCGCGGAGCCGATCGACCTTCTGGACGGGGCGTCGCTAAAGGGTGTCGACCATCTGCTGCTGATCCAGCCGCGCCTGCTCGCGCCCGGCGAACTGGTCGCGCTCGACGACTGGGTGCGGCGCGGCGGAACCGTGGCGATCCTTGCCGATCCTTTGCTGCGATGGCCGGACGACCGCCCGCTCGGCGACCCGCGCCGCCCACCGCTGACCAGCCTGCTCGACCCGTTGATGACGCATTGGGGCCTGACGCTGGAACCCGCCCGCGTCGGTCCGGTCGAACGGCGCGTGCTGGCGGGAGGTTCGATGATCCAGCTGGCCGGCGCCTCGCGCTTCACGGTCGCGGGGGACGCGCCCTGCTCGCTGGCCGAAGCGGACCTGATCGCCTATTGCCGCATCGGAAAGGGGAGGGCCGTGCTCGTCGCCGATGCCGACTGGATCGATGACCGTCTGTGGACGCTCGCGCCGGAGCGCCCGCAGGACCGGCGCGCCTGGACGAGCGATGCCATTCCGTTGCTCTCCCGCTTGATTACCTGGAATGAAGGGCAGGCTCGCCCGGGCGGGGCCTGGCTGGTTTCGCAGCAGGCGCTGACCAGCGCGCTGCGCTGGGGGCTCGGATTGATCCTCCTGCTCGGAAGCGGGCCGGCCCGGCTCGCGCCAATTCCCATGCTGTCCCACGTCCGAATAGGCGATCGGCCACGGCCGGAGAAGGAGAGCGGCAAGCCGCCCCCGGATTCCGCCTAATGGATGAAGGGATTTCCCAAGAATCCCCACTCCATCCCATATTTTCCCTTTCATCGCAGGGCGTGGACTGCTATCCACCCATGCTTAGGGGCGTTTGTATCCAACCCGAGTCTGATCCCCGGCGAATGCGCGTTCGCCGGGCGGGGGAAGCTTGCGCCCGCGAGCGGGAGCTGTTGGGAACGTGGCGTTGGCGATCTTCATGGGGCAGGGCTGGAGTGCCCTCGACGGCAAGGGCCGTTTCGCCCTGCCTGCCGCCTTTCGCAACCCGCTCCAGCTCCAGTGTTCCAACCCCAGCAGCATCCTGGTGCGGGCTATCCACGGCCGGCAGTATCTCACCATTTTCGGCGATCTCCAGGCCCCGGAGTTCCTGAAAAAGCTGGAAGATCAGGAGAATGACGACGAGGAGACGGTGCTGGCGGACTTCTGGTCCGGCATGCAGGCCGTCACCATCGATTCGGGCGGCCGCTTCGCCCTTCCGGCCTTCCACGCCCAGCATGCCGGCATCACCGACAGCATCTTCATCGTCGGTGCCGGCAACCAGATCCAGCTCTGGGATCTCGACGCGCTGCACGCGGCCAGCCCGAACAATCCCATCGTCCGGGCCGCGCTCGACGTGGCGCTCAAGGAGCGCGACGCCAAGAGGAGGGGCGCGTGATGGCTGAGTCGCCAGCGCAGGCCGCGCCCCAGCATCGCCCAGTCCTGCTCGATGAAGTGCTCGACGCGCTCGCCATTGCCCCCGGCGAGACGCATGTCGACGGCACGTTCGGCGCGGGCGGCTACAGCGCCGCCATGGCGGCGCGCGGCGCGCATGTCTTCGCGATCGACCAGGATCCCGACGCCATTGCGGAAGGACAGGCTGTCGTCGCGGCAAGTGGCGGCGCGATCACGCTCGTGCCGGGCAATTTCAGCGCAATGGACGCGCTGCTTGAGTCCGCCGGCGTCGAGGCGGTCGATGGCGTCACGCTCGACATCGGCGTGTCGTCCATGCAGCTCGACCGCGAGCGCCGCGGCTTTGCCTTCCGCTTTCCCGATGCGCCGCTGGACATGCGCATGAGCCAGTCCGGCGAAACAGCGGCCGAATGGCTCAATCGCGCCGACGAGGCCGAGATCGCCGACGTGCTTTTCCATTATGGCGAGGAGCGCCAGTCGCGTCGCGTGGCCCGCTTCATCGTCGCGGCGCGCCCGCTTGCGACCACGGGCGACCTAGTTGCTGCCTGCCACAAGGCGCTCGGCAAGCGTCCCGGCGACAAGACCGACCCGGCGACCCGCACCTTCCAGGCCGTGCGCATCTTCATCAATGCCGAGCTCGAGGCGCTGGAGCGCGGGCTGGAGGCGGCCGAGGCCGTGCTCAAGACCGGCGGCCGGCTCGCGGTCGTGACCTTCCACAGCCTCGAGGACCGTATCGTCAAGAATTTCCTGCGCGTGCGCTCCGGCCAGGAGTCCGGCGGTTCGCGCCATCGTCCCGAAGCCGCGCCCACAAAGGCGCCCAGCTTCATGAAGCCCGCCCGCGCCGTTCGACCGGGCGACGAAGAGCTGCGCGTCAACCCACGCGCTCGATCCGCCACGCTGCGCAGCGCCGTGCGCACCGCCGCCCCCGCCTGGGGCCACAGTTCATCGGGAGTGTCGTCATGATCGCCATCAAGCGCCTCTGGAGCATCATGTGGATCCTCATCATCGCGGCCGGCGCGCTCACCGCCTATCTGGTGAGCCTGCGCGTCGCGACGGAACGGAACGCCGTGAAGGCGATGGAGCGGCAGATCTATTCGACCAAGGCGAACATCCGCTATCTCGAGGTCGAGTTCAGTGCCCGCGCGAACATCCGCCAGCTCGCCGAATGGAATGCGCGCGACATCAAATATTCGGTCCCCGGCGCCGGCCAGTATCTCAACAGCGAGCGCCAGCTTGCCTCGCTGGACAGCATCGAGCCGAGCGGCCAGCCCAACGCCGCGCCGCCGGTCATGGCGGCCATGGCCCAGAATGAGCCCGCCCCGGCGATGATCGTGCCGGTCAAGGCCGAGACGCCGGCCAAGCCCGTTGCCGACCAGGGCTTCGCGATCGTCCGCACGGCTTCCGCCGCCGAGCCTGCCCGGCCCCGGACCATCGCCGCGGTCGCCATTGCCAAGCCCGAGGCCGCGCCGCGCATCGTCAAGCTTGTCGACAAGGTCGCGCCCAGGGATCGCCGCGCCATGCGCCTCGCGCAGCTCGAGGCGACCCTGCTCGATCCCAAGACGCTGGGTAGCGCCGAGGGCAAGGCGACGCGCTGATGGCAACAATCCTCGCCCGTCCGGAACGGCGCACCAGCACAGCACCCGAACGCATCGACATGACGACGGCCGCCCATGGCCGCGTCATGTTGCTGCTTCTGCTGCTGTTGGCGGTGACGCTCGTGCTGGCGGCAAGGATGGTGTGGATCGGCGTCGATGCCAATGCCCGCGCCAACTCGACGATCGCGTCGCCCATCCCGATCCGCGCCGACATTGTCGATCGCAACGGCGTGCCGCTCGCGCGCAATATCGACGGCTATGCGATCGCCGTGCACCCCGACAAGATCATGAGCGACAAGGCGGCGCTCGCCGAGCGGCTGCACGCGATCTTCCCCGAGCAGACCGCGCAGGAATTCTACGCGATCCTGAACAGCGGCAAGGGCTGGGCCTATCTGCGTCGCCGTGCGCTTCCCGCCGAGGTCGCTGCGGTGAATGCACTTGGCGAGGTCGCCATCGAATTTCCGCGCGAAAAGGAACGGCTCTATCCGCAGCGCAGTCTCGCCGCGCATCTCATCGGCTTCACCAACATGGACGGCCATGGCGGCATGGGCATCGAGCGCAGCTTCGACAGGCGCCTGACCGACGAGAAGTTCCGCAACACACCGCTTGCCCTCTCGATCGATTCGCGCGCCCAGGCGGCGCTCGAGGAAGAGATGATCAAGGGCGTGACCGCGCAGAGCGCCAAGGGCGCGGCCGGCGTGGTGCTCGACGTGCATACCGGCGAGGTGATCGCCATGGTCTCGGTGCCGACCTTCAACCCGAACCGGTTCGAAGTGCCGGCGCCGCCGATGGTGCGCGGCAAGGACGGCAGGATGCGTGCCGGCGTCATCCAGTGCGACCAGCTGCCGCTCTGCAACCGCGTGGTGCAGGCCCGCTACGAGCTGGGCTCGGTGTTCAAGCCGCTTTCCATCGCGGCCGCGATGGACGCCGGTGTCGTCACGGACATGTCGAAGCTCTATGACGCGACCAAGCCGATCCAGATCGGCGGCTATGCGATCCACGATCATGACGCGCTGAACATCTGGATGAACGTCCCCCAGGCGCTGATCCATTCAAGCAACATCGTTGCGGCGCGCATCGCTGACGAACTGCAGATGGCTGACGGCAATCGCCTCGCCACCGTCTATCGCCAGCTCGAATTCGACCGGCCCGTCTCGATCCAGCTCAATGAGCAGGCGACGACGCTCTGGCCCCGCGAGTGGAGCCGCATCGCCAACATGACCGCATCCTACGGCCATGGCATTGCCGTAACCCCGCTGCATCTTGCCAGCGCCTATGCCGCGCTCGTCAATGGCGGCATCTGGCATCCGACCTCGGTGGTGAAGCTGGAGCCCGGCCAGGTGCCGCAAGGCCGGCGCGTGTTCAGCGCTGCGACCAGCGCCCGGATGCGCCAGCTCCTGCGCATGATCGTGCAGAGTGGCACGGGCCGCATGGGCAATGCGGACGGCTATCGCGTTGGCGCCAAGACGGGCACGGGCGAGAAGCCGGGGGTCGGCGGATACAGCAAGCACAGCAACGTCGTGACCTTCGCCTCGGCCTTCCCGATGGACGAGCCGCGCTATGTCGTGGTGGTTGTCATGGACGAACCGCAGGGCAGCAAGCAGTATCCCGGCGTCCGCACCGCAGCCTATACGACGGCCCCCATCGTCAAGGCGTTCGTGCAGCGCGTCGGGCCGTTGATGGGCGTCTATCCCGAGCCGAATCGCGACATTGACATTTCGGAGCTGCTCCCGCTGATAGGCGGTGATCAGGACACCCAATGACCATTCTTGCAGACCTTGTTCCGGGCATGGGCGCGTCCGACGGCGCGCACATCGTGACGGGCTTTGCCATCGACAATCGCAAGGTCGCACAGGGCGCCGTTTTCGGCGCTTTCGAGGGCGTGCGGGTCAATGGCGAGGATTATATTCCGGCAGCCATTGCCGCCGGCGCCGTGGCCGTCGTCGCGCGCGCGCAGGCGAAAGTCGAGGGTGCGGTCCACATCAGGTCTGATGAGCCGCGCCGTCTCTTCGCGCAGATGGCGGCGCGCTTCTATGCGCCTTATCCGGCCACTGTCGTCGCGGTCACCGGCACGAACGGCAAGACCTCCACGGTTGAACTCACTCGTCAGCTCTGGCGCATGGCGGGCGAAAAGTCGGCGAGCATCGGCACGCTCGGCGTCACCACCTCGGTCGATCAGGTCTCGACCGGCCTGACGACGCCCGACATCGGACCGGTCCTGTCGAACATGGCTGGCCTTGCGCGCGAAGGCATCACCCATGTCGCCTATGAGGCCTCGAGCCACGGCCTCGCCCAATATCGCAGCGAAGGCCTCCCGGTTCGCGCAGGCGCCTTTACCAATCTCAGCCGCGATCATCTCGATTATCACGGCACGATGGAGCACTATTTCGAAGCCAAGATGCGGCTGTTCGACGAGGTCGTCCAGGACGGCGGCGTGGCTGTGGTCTGGGCCGATGATGAAGAGCGCTCGGCGGCTGTGATCGACCGTGCCCGTGCGCGCGGACTCCAGCTCATCACGGTCGGCGTGAAGGGCGAGACGCTTAAGCTCCTGAGCCGCAAGCCGAGCCAGCTCGGTCAGACACTGATGATCGAGGCGGACGGCGCGACGCACAAGGTCGAGCTGCCGCTGATCGGCGCCTACCAGGCCGCCAATGCGCTCACCGCGGCGGGCCTCGTACTGGCGACGGGCGGCAAGCTGGGCGATGTGCTGGGTCATCTCGCGCGCGTGAGTCCGGTGCGTGGACGATTGGAGCGAGCGGTCATCACGAAGGCCGGTGCGCCCGTCTATGTCGATTATGCGCACACGCCCGATGGCCTGCGTGCGGCGATTCAGGCGCTCCGACCACACACTGCAGGGCGGCTCATCACTGTCTTCGGCGCGGGCGGTGACCGTGACTCCGGCAAGCGGCCGTTGATGGGGCAGGTTGCAGCCGAGCTTTCGGACGAGGTCATCGTCACCGACGATAATCCGCGCGGCGAGGATCCGGATGTGATCCGCAGCGCCATCCTCGCGGGCGCGCCCGGCGCGCGCGAGATCGGCGGGCGTCGGGCGGCCATTGCCGAGGCGATCGCACAGGCAGGCGCGAAGGACATCGTGCTGCTGGCGGGCAAGGGTCATGAACAGGGCCAGATCATCGGCGACAGGGTCTTGCCCTTCGACGACGTGACCGTGGCTAGGGAATGCGCCGCATGAGCCCGCTCTGGACCGGAGAGGCCATCGCGGAGGCCACCGGTGGGGCGCTGTCGGCGCCCTTCGCCGTTTCTGGCGTGGCGTTCGACAGCCGCGAGGTGGAGCCGGGCGACCTGTTCGTCGCGATGCGCGGCGAGACGGCGGATGGCCATGATTATGCCGCCAGGGCGCGCTCGGCGGGCGCTGCCGGCATGCTGGTCGAGCGACCGGTGGAGGGGCCGCATGTTCTGGTGCGCGACAGCTTTGAGGGGCTGGTCGCGCTGGGCCGTGCGGCGCGGGCGCGCACCTGTGCGAAGATCATCGGGGTGACGGGATCGGCGGGCAAGACGGGCACGAAGGAAGCCTTGTTCCATGCCTTCGACCGGATGAGCTTCGGCGCGGCGCATCGTTCGCTCAAGAGCTACAATAATCATGTCGGCGTACCGCTCAGCCTGGCGCGCATGCCTGCCGAGACGCGCTATGGCGTGTTCGAGATGGGCATGAACCATGAGGGCGAACTGCGCGCGCTGACCGCGCTTGTGCAGCCCCATGTCGCGATCGTGACGACCATCGCCCCGGCGCACATCGAATATTTCGGCACCGAGGCGAAGATCGCCGAGGCCAAGGCTGAGATTTTCGAGGGGCTGGTCGAGGGCGGTACCGCCGTCATTCCGTTCGACAGCCCGCATTGCGACCTGCTCATGAAAGCTGCCGAGCGCCATGCCGGGCGCATCGTCACCTTCGGCTTCGGCAAGGGGGCAGATGTGCGCGCCATCGAAGCAGTCCCGGCCGAGCAAGGCGGTACGCTGGTGAGTGCGCAATTGCCGGGCGTGCATCTCAGCTTCACCCTGTCCATGCCGGGCCGCCACTGGATTGCCAATTCGCTGGCCGTTCTCGCGGCGGTTCAGGCGGCCGGCGGCGATCTCGCCGTGGCAGGTCTTGCGCTCGCGCGGCTTCCCGGGATGCCGGGGCGCGGCCAGCGCCGGCGCATCCGTACGGCCGACGGCGGCGAGGCGCTGCTGATCGACGAAGCCTATAATGCCAACCCGGCTTCTATGGCCGCGACCCTGGCCCAGCTCGGCGAGGAAAATGCCCGGCGCCGCATCGCCATTCTCGGCGCGATGAAGGAACTTGGTGCGCAGTCGGTCGCGCTCCATGCCGGCCTGGCCGATCCGATTCTGGCGGCGGATGTCGACCAGCTGCTGCTCGTCGGCGATGAAATGGCGCCGCTCGTCCAGGCGCTCGGCGACCGGATCGAGGTCGCGCATGTCGCCAGCGTGCAGGACGCCGCGGATCGGGCGGCGGCAATGCTCAAGGATGGAGATGTGGTGCTGGTCAAGGGTTCGAACAGTGTCGGTCTGTCACGCCTGGTGACGTCCCTGTCGGCGGAGATGGTCTGATGCTTTACTGGCTTGCCGATCAGCTCAATTTCCCCGGCGTCCTCAATCTCATCCGCTACCTCACATTCCGTGCGGGCGCGGCGATCATCACCGCGTTGATCGTCGGCCTCGTCATTGGCCCGAAGTTCATCGGCTGGCTGCGCGTCCGCCAGGGCAAGGGACAGCCGATCCGCACCGACGGCCCGCAGACCCATCTCGCCAAGCGCGGCACACCGACCATGGGCGGACTCATGATCCTGACCGCCCTGATGGCGTCGGTGCTGCTCTGGATGAACCTTTCATCCATCTACATCTGGGCCTGCGTCATGGTGACGCTGGGCTTCGGCGCGATCGGCTTCATGGACGATTATGACAAGGTCACGAAGGCGAGCCACAAGGGCCTGTCGGCGCGGATGCGGCTGTTTGCCGAGTTCGTGATCGCCGGCCTTGCGACCTGGCTGATCGTCAGCCGCAATGGCACCTTGCTCTATCTGCCCTTCTGGAGCGGCGGCGCGCTGGACCTGGGACCGCTTTATTATGTCTTTGGCGCCATCGTCATCGTCGCCTTCGGCAACGCTGTGAACCTCACGGACGGGCTCGACGGGCTGGCCTCCATGCCGGTCATCATCGCCTGCCTCACCTTCATGGCCTTCGCCTATCTGGTCGGCCGCGCCGACTATGCTCATTATCTCGGCATTCCCCATGTGCCGGGCGCGGGCGATCTCATCATCCTGTGCGGCGCCATGGTGGGGGCCTGCCTTGCCTTCCTCTGGTTCAACGCCCCGCCGGCAGCCGTGTTCATGGGCGATACCGGCAGCCTCGCGCTCGGCGGCACAATCGGCGTCGTCGCCGTCGCGACCCATCATGAGATCGTGCTCGGCGTCGTCGGCGGCCTGTTCGTGGTCGAGGCGCTGAGCGTCATCATCCAGGTCTTCTGGTACAAGCGCACCGGACGCCGCGTGTTCCGCATGGCGCCGATCCACCATCATTTCGAACAGCTCGGCTGGGCGGAATCGACCGTCGTGATCCGCTTCTGGATCGTCTCCTTCGTGCTCGCGCTCGCGGGCCTTGCGACGCTCAAGCTGCGGTGATCGTCTCGGACGCCTTTCGCGGCAAACGCTACGCTGTGCTCGGCCTCGCGCGCTCGGGCCTTGCCACGGTCGAGGCGCTGGCGGCGAGCGAAGCCTGGGTGATCGCGTGGGACCAGCGCGAGGACGCGCGCGCGCTCGTCGAGGGCAAGGCCGTGCTCGGCGACCCCATGGACATGGAATTGCGCGGCCTCGATGCCATCATCGTCTCGCCCGGCGTTCCGCTCAATCGCCACCCCATCGCCGCCCGTGCGCGTGAGGCCGGCGTGCCGATCATCGGCGACATCGAGCTGTTCGCGCTCGCCCGGCCGACTCTGCCGCCGCATCGCGTCGTCGGCATCACCGGCACCAACGGCAAGTCGACCACCACCGCGCTCATCCACCACATCATCCGCAATGCGGGGCTTCCCACCCGCATGGGCGGCAATATCGGTCTGCCCATTCTCGGGCAGGACCCCCTCAACGCCGGCGGGGTCTATGTACTCGAACTGTCGAGCTACCAGATCGACCTGACCTTCAACCTCGACTGCGACGTCGCGGTGCTGCTCAACGTGACGCCCGACCATCTCGATCGCTATGCCGATTTCGAAGCCTATGTGGACGCCAAGGCGCGGCTCTTCGAAATGCAGTCGGCGGGACATGCCGCGATCATCGCCGTCGACGACGATGTGACGCGCCGCGTGGCGATGGGCGTGCCGCACGCGCGCAAGGTTTCCGCGGCGGCGGTGGATCACGAGGCGCAGCTGCACTGGCCGTCGCTGCAGGGCCCGCACAACGCGCAGAATGTCGTGGTCGCGCTGGCCGTTGCCGATGCGCTCGGCATCCCGGAGAAAGTCGCACTCGACGCGCTCCAGAGCTATGCCAGCCTGCCGCATCGCATGCAGCGCGTCGGCGAGCGCGGGGGCGTGCTTTTCGTCAACGACAGCAAGGCGACCAATGCCGCCTCGACTGCACCGGCCCTGGCCGCATGGCCTGTGGTCGACGGCAAGCCGCGCATCCACTGGATCCTGGGCGGCCTCGCCAAGAGCGACGATCTCGACGAGTGCGCCGAGGGATTCCAGAACGTGACGCATGCC
Organism: Sphingobium sp.; assembly: GCA_036404995.1. Taxonomy (GTDB): domain Bacteria; phylum Pseudomonadota; class Alphaproteobacteria; order Sphingomonadales; family Sphingomonadaceae; genus Sphingobium. The sequence goes on from DASWYL010000033.1 coordinate 36,470, forward strand.
TATACGATCGGCGAGGCGGGGCCTCTGTTCGCGCGGTTGCTGCGCGAGGCTGGCATTGCGGTGACGGAGTGCGAACTGCTGGTGACCGCCGTCGCCGAGGCGGCAGCGCGAGCCCAGCCGGGCGACGTCGTGCTGCTCTCGCCGGCCTGCGCCTCGTTCGACCAGTTCCGCGACTTCGAGGCGCGGGGCGATGCATTTGCGGCAGCCGTGGCTGCGCTTGGTGAGACGGCGGACCAGGGAGGGGTGGCATGAGCGATGAGTCCGGCAAGCACGACGATCCGACGTCGCCGAGCCGCCTTGCCCAGCTCGACCTGGCGCTGACGTCGCTGCGCCCGCGCACCAGCCCTCGCATGGGGACGCGCGCCACCATCGACCGCGCACTCGCGCCGCTCAAGGCGCGTCAGGCCAAGCCGCTGCCCCGGGAACGCACGGCGCTCGCGGCCTGGTTCTGGGAGATCGACCGCGTCCTGCTCGGCCTCATCATCGTGCTGATCGCCATCGGCCTTGTCGCCGTTGCCGCCGCGTCTCCGGTCGGCGCGATCGACCGGTCGACCAGCGATGTCGCGGTCAATCCGCTCCACTATTTCTACCGCCACCTCATGTGGATCAGCGTCGGCATGGTCGTGATGATCGCCGCCAGCATGCTGCCCCGCGCCCAGGCCCGCCGGGTCGCCGTCGGCCTCGCGCTGATTTTCGGTATCTGCCTCATTCTCGTGCCCCTCGTCGGCACGCAGATCAACGGTGCGACACGCTGGCTGGGCGGCGCTGCGCTGCGCTTCCAGCCATCGGAGTTTCTCAAGCCCGTCTATGTCGTCGCGATCGCATGGCTGCTTTCGCTTAAGGCGCGCGATGCCTCGCTGCCAGTCGTCCCGCTGACCGGCATGCTGACCGGCATTGTCGCGTTGCTGCTCATGCGCCAGCCGGACTTCGGCCAGACCGTGGTCTTTTGCTGCATGTGGGCGGTGCTCGTGCTGATGGCCGGCGAATCCATGAAGCTGATGGGCGGCATCGGCGCTGCCGGCATCGGTCTCTTCGTGCTCACCTACCTGTTCTACGAGAACGGCCGCCAGCGCATCGACGCATTCCTCCGCCCCGTGCAGGATCCCGCGGCGGGTCCGGATCAGGTCGAGCTGGCCTATCGCACCATCACCCATGGCGGCCTGTTCGGCGTCGGCCCCGGCGGCGGCACGGCGAAGTTCAACCTGCCGGAGGCGCATACCGACTATATCTTCTCGGTGATCGGGGAGGAATTCGGACTCATCGCCTGCATCGCGATTGCCGTGGTCTATTTCGCCATCGTCGCGCGCGTGCTCTGGCGCTTGCTCGACGAGGAGGACCCGTTCATCATCCTCGCCGCCGGCGGCCTTGCGATCGAGATGGCCATGCAGGCGATCATCAATATCGGCGTCAACGTGCAGTTGTTTCCATCCAAGGGCATGACGCTGCCGTTCATCAGCTATGGCGGCTCGTCGATGATCGCGCTCTGCGGCGGCGTGGGGCTTCTGCTGGCCTTCACCCGGCGCAACCCCTACATGGCGCGCTCGTCCAACGTTATGGCCCAAGGGACGGGACGGAGTAGCCGATGAGTCTGTACCGGCACTATGTGCTGGCCGCGGGCGGCACGGGCGGGCACATGGTCCCCGCGCATGCCGTCGCGCAGGAATTGATGGCGCGCGGCCACCGCGTCGCCCTGGTAACCGACGAGCGCGGCACGCAATATCCCGGCCTGTTCGAGGATGTGCAGACGCATGTGCTGCCCGCCGGCCGCATGGCGGGCGGCATCAAGGGCTGGATCGCGGGCCTCAAGCAGACCCTGGAAGGCCGCCGCATGGCGCGCCAGCTCTACGAGAGCTTCGAGCCTTCCGCGGTCATCGGCTTCGGCGGCTATCCGGCACTGCCCGCCTTGCTCGGCGCTTTTGCGGAGAAGATCCCGGCCATCATCCACGAGCAGAATGCCGTGCTCGGCCGCGTCAATCGGCTGGTCTCGGGCAAGGTCGCGGCGATCGCGACCGCCTATCCCGACGTGCTGCGTCTCAAGCCGCGCCATCTCGGCAAGACCTTCCTGGTCGGCAATCCGGTGCGCGAGGCGGTCCTCGCCCTGCGCGACGAGCCTTTCCCCGTCTTCTCGGAGGAAAGCGTGCTGCGCATCCTCGTGACCGGCGGCAGCCAGGGTGCCACCATTCTCTCGCGCGTCGTGCCGGAGGGGCTGGGCATGCTGCCCATCTCGCTGCGCCGCCGCTTGCAGGTGACGCAGCAATGCCGGGCGGAGGATATCGAAGCCGTCCGCACGACCTATGCCGAGATGGAAATCCCGGCCGACCTCTCGACCTATATCGAGGACATGCCGGAAAAATTGGGCTGGGCGCATCTCGTCATTGCGCGCGCCGGCGCATCCACTATCGCCGAACTGACCGCGGCGGGCCGACCCGCCATTCTCATTCCCCTCCCGAGTGCCATGGACAATCACCAAGCCTATAATGTTCGCGAGATGGTCGCCGCCGGTGGCGCACGTGCCATCGACCAGAGCCGCTTCACTGCCGCCGAACTCGCCAAGCAGATGCAGAAGCTCGCCATGGAGCCCGGTGCGCTCGTCAATGCCGCCGACCGTGCGAAATCCTGTGGCCGTCCGGATGCCGCGAAGGACCTTGCGGACCTGATCGAGAATTTCGGCCCGTCGCCGCAGACGATCGACACGGTGCGCGAGCCGGAATTCCGCATGGCCGGCCTCGCGGGAGCGGGCGCATGAAGGGCGTCGGCACGGATATCGGCACGATCCATTTCATCGGGATCGGCGGCATCGGCATGTCCGGCATTGCCGAGGTCATGCACAATATGGGCTACAGCGTGCAGGGCAGCGACATGGCCGAGGGCTATGTCATCGCGCATCTGCGCGAGCTCGGCATCAAGGTGATGATCGGCCACCAGGCCGAGAATCTCGGCGACGCTGCCGTGGTCGTCACCTCGACCGCGATCAAGAAGGGCAATCCCGAAGTCGACCTGGCGCTGGAGAAGCGCGTGCCGGTCATCCGCCGCGCCGAGATGCTGGCCGAGCTGATGCGCCTCAAGTCCACCGTCGCGGTGGCGGGCACGCACGGCAAGACGACGACCACCTCTATGATCGCGGCGCTGCTCGATGCCGGCGGCGTGGACCCCACCGTCATCAACGGCGGCATCATCAACAGCTACGGCTCAAATGCGCGCCTTGGCTCGTCCGACTGGATGGTGGTCGAGGCCGACGAGAGCGACGGCAGTTTCCTGCGGCTCGACGGCACGATCGCCGTCGTGACCAATATCGATCCGGAGCATCTCGATCATTACGGCTCGTTCGACAAGGTGAAGGACGCCTTCGTCGAGTTCGTCGAGAACACGCCCTTCTACGGCGCGGCGATGCTGTGCCTCGATCATCCCGAAGTGCAGGCCATCCTGCCGCGCGTGCAGGACCGGCGCATCGTCACCTATGGCTTTTCGGCGCAGGCCGATATTCGCGGCGAGAATGTCCAGCCGATTCCCGGTGGCAACCGCTTCGACGTGCAGATCCGCGAGCGCGACGGTGCCACGCGCCGCATCGAGGGCATCACGCTGCCCATGCCGGGCCGTCACAATGTCTCAAACGCCATGGCCGCCATCGGCGTCGCGCTGCAGATGGGCATCGACGACAAGACCATCCAGTCGGGCTTTGCCAGCTTCGGCGGTGTCAAGCGGCGCTTCACCAAGGTCGGCGAGATCCCGGTCGGCGGGTCGAGCGCCATTGTCATAGACGATTATGGCCATCACCCGGTCGAGATCAAAGCCGTGCTGGCGGCGGCGCGTGAAGGCGCGAAGGGCAGGGTGATCGCAGTCGTCCAGCCGCACCGCTTCACCCGGCTTCGCGACCTGATGGACGAGTTCCAGCAGGCGTTCAACGATGCGGACATCGTCTATGCTGCACCGGTCTATACGGCTGGCGAGCAGCCGATCGAGGGCGTCGATTCCGATGCGCTGGTCGCGGGGCTCAAGCGCCGGGGCCATCGCGCTGCCCAGACCATCGCGGGTGCCGACGCCCTGGCCGCTGCACTCGCGGCCGATCTTCAGCCGGACGATATGATCGTCTGCCTGGGCGCTGGCGACATCACCAAATGGGCGGCGGGCCTCGCCGCAGCCATCGGCGCGGCGCGAAAGGCCGGCTGAGTGAACGCATCCGCTTCCCTTTCGACAATGCCCACGGTGCGCGGCAAGCTCACGGCCAATGCACCGCTGGCGCCGCTCGTCTGGTTCAAGTCGGGCGGGACGGCGGACTGGCTGTTCGAGCCCGCCGATGCCGACGATCTTGCCGCCTTTCTCAAGGCGATCCCCGTTGACATGCCGGTCATGGCGCTGGGCCTCGGCTCCAACCTGATCGTGCGCGACGGCGGTGTGCCGGGGGTCGTCGTACGGCTTGGCAAGACATTCTCTGAACTGGAGACAATTTCTCCTACAATGCTGCGTTGTGGCGCTGGCGCGAGCGGCATCGCGGTCTCCTCGGCGGCGCGCGATCATGGCATTCAAGGCCTTGAATTTCTTAGAGGAATTCCAGGAACGGTTGGCGGCTTCGTCCGCATGAACGGTGGCGCCTATGGCCGCGAGGTGAAGGACATTCTTGTTGAGGCCGAAATCCTATTTCGGTCGGGCGAGAGAGCCGTCCTGCCGGTCGAGAAGCTTGGCTACACCTATCGCCATTCCGCGCTGCCCGAAGGTTCCATCGTTATCGCCGCGACCTTCCGCGGCACGCCGGGCAACAAGGCCGAAATCCAGGCGGAAATGGACCGCATTGCCGCCGCGCGCGAAGCCTCGCAGCCGCTGCGCACCAAGACCGGCGGTTCGACGTTCAAGAACCCGCCGGGCGAGAAGGCCTGGGAGCTGGTCGACCGCGCCGGTTGCCGCGGCCTTGTCGTCGGTGGCGCGCAAGTCAGCGAGAAGCACACCAATTTCCTGATCAACATGGGCGATGCCACCAGCGCCGACATCGAGGCGCTGGGCGAGGAGGTGCGCAAGCGCGTGAAGGCCGACAGCGGCATCAGCCTTGAGTGGGAAATCCAGCGCGTGGGGAGGGACGCATGAAGCCCCTTCGCGTTGCAGTCCTGATGGGCGGCTGGTCGGCCGAGCGCGAGGTCTCGCTGACCTCCGGCGCCGGCATCGTCAAGGCGCTGGAAGAGCGCGGTCACACTGCCATTGCCGTCGACATGGGCGCCACCTCGGCCGAGGGGAAGGACCTGCCCGCCAAGCTGCTCGCCGCCAAGGCCGATGTGGTGTTCAATGCGCTGCACGGCGTCCCCGGCGAGGACGGCACGGTGCAGGGCCTCATGGACGTTATGGGCCTGACCTATACGCACAGCGGCCTGGCGACCTCCGTCATCGCGATCGACAAGGTGCTCACCAAGCAGCATCTCGTGCCGCACGGCATCCCCATGCCCGGCGGCCGGATCGTTGCGTCGGAGGAGCTGTTCGTGGCCGACCCGCTGCCGCGCCCCTATGTGGTGAAGCCGGTCAACGAGGGCTCGTCGGTCGGCGTGGCCATCGTCACGGCGCAGGGCAATTACGGCAATCCCGTCGGCCGCGACGTGAAGGGGCCATGGCAGGATTTCGACGAGCTGCTCGCCGAGCCGTTCATCCGCGGACGCGAACTGACGGTCGCCGTGCTGGGCGACAAGGCGCTCTGTGTCACCGAGCTCAAGCCCAAGACCGGCTTCTACGATTATGACGCCAAATATACCGACGGCCTGACCGAACATGTCTGCCCGGCCGATGTTCCGGCGGACGTCGCGCAGGCGATGATGGCGATCGCGCTCAAGGCGCACCAGCTGCTCGGCTGCAAGGGCACGTCGCGCTCCGATTTCCGCTGGGATGACGAACAGGGCGTGGAAGGCATCTATCTGCTTGAGGTGAACACGCAGCCCGGCATGACACCGCTGAGCCTCGTGCCCGAGCAGGCCAAATATCTCGGCATGAGCTATGGCGAACTGGTCGAGGCGATCATCGCGCAGGCTCTTGAGACCAAAGGAAGCAGGTCATGAACACGGCGACGATCCGGCGCAACAACGGCCGCGGCGGGCGAGGCGGCATCAGCGGCGGCGCGGTCAAGCGCCCGTCCAGGCGCAAGGGTCTGATCGCGCGGCTCGCGGCGAGCCTGCCGTTCGACGAGAACCAGCTCCACAAGTTCACGACCTGGGTGCTTGGCCTGGTGCTGGTCGGCGTGCTGTGGCTCGTTGCGCTCTTCCTCGGCGTGCCGGCCATGGTCTGGGCCGAAACCAGTGACCTCGCCAAGCATGCCGGGCTGCAGGTCGCCAAGGTCGAGGTGCACGGCACTGACCATATGGACGAGCTGCCGGTCTACAATCAGGCGATCAAGCAGGTCGATCATTCGATGCTCGATCTCGATCTGGTCGGCCTGCGTGCCGAGATCATGAAGCTGGGCTGGGTCGAGGATGCGCGGGTCTCGCGCCGCCTGCCGGACACGCTGGTCGTCGACATCGTCGAACGCCGCCCCGTCGCGATCTGGCAGCAGGGCGGTCGGCTCAACCTGATCGATGCCAAGGGTGTCGTTCTGACCGGCGTTGATCCGCGATCCATGGCGCACTTGCCGCTGGTCGTGGGTCCGGATGCCAATCACCAGACAGCGGCGCTCGGCAAGCTGATGGACGCCGCGCCCGCCCTCAAGCCGATGCTCGCCGGCGCGACCTGGGTCGGCAACCGCCGCTGGGATCTGCAGTTCCAGTCGGGCGAAACGCTCGCGCTGCCCGAAGGCGAAGGCGAAGCAGCTGCTGCGCTCGTCAATTTCGCCCGCATGGACGGCGTCGATCGTCTGCTCGGCAGGGGCATCATCCGCTTCGACATGCGCGATCCCGCTCGCTTCGTTCTGCGCCTGCCGCCCGGCCGCAGCGGTGGTGATGCTGGCGCCGTCCCTGCTGCAGCTGAGGGCACGGGCGCACTCGAGCCGGCGCAGCCGGAGACCGATCCGGCTGCCGAAAAGACGGCTCAGGCCGCCAAGCGGGATATCCAGGGATAAACGATGGCCGGCCCGCGCAACGAAAGCCTGATCACCGCCATCGATATCGGCAGCTGGAAAGTCTCGGCGCTCATCGCGCGCAAGACCGAGAACGGCTCCCTGGCGGTTCTGGGCACCGGCCAGCGTGAGAGCCGCGGCGTGCGGCGTGGTTTCGTCGCCGACATGGAGCGCACCGAATTGGCGGTGCGCGAGACGATCGAGCAGGCCGAAAAGGTCGCCGGCACCAATATCGAAAAGGTTGTCCTCTCTTTCTCCGGCGGCAGCATCGAGAGCAAGGTCGAGCCGGTCGAGATGACCATCGGTGGCCGCGGCATCGAGCAGGCCGATATCGATGCGCTGTTCGACCGCGCGCGCGAGCGCATCGATCCCCAAGGCCGCGTCATCCTGCAGGCCCATCCGGCGCTCTACACGATCGATGGCATGCGCGGCGTAACGCGCCCGCTCAGCCTTCATGCCGAGCGCCTCGGCGTCGATGTCCATGTCGTGATGGCCGACGGCGCGCCGCTCCGCAATCTCGAGACGGCCGTGCGCGGCGCCTATCTCGATGTGGCCGGCATCGTCGCGGCGCCGGTTGCAACCGCCATGGCCTGCCTGAGCGAGGAGGAGCGTGACCTAGGCGTGGCGCTTGTCGAGCTCGGTGCGGGCGTCACCAATGTCTCGCTCCACATCGGCGGCATGCTGGTCGGGCTTCGCTCAATCCCCATCGGCGCGGCTGACATTACCGACGATATCGCCTCGGCATTCGGCATTCGCCGCAGCCAGGCCGAGCGCATGAAATGTTTCTACGGCTCGGCACTTCAGAATCCGCGTGACTTCCGCGAGACGATCGAAATCGCGCCGGTGACCAGCAGCGGCGAGAAGGTCGAGCCACGCAAGGTGACGCGCGCCGAACTGGTCGGCGTCATCTGCGAACGGCTCGGGCGCATCATGACCGAGGTGTCGAAGGCGCTGAATGACATGGGCTTCTCACAGCCGGTCGGCCGCCAGGTGGTGCTGACGGGCGGTGGCGCGGAGCTCAAGGGTATCGCCGATTATGCGCAGACCGCGCTGGGCCGGGCGGTGCGGATCGGCCGGCCGAAGGAGATGGAAGGACTGCCCGACGCCCATCGCGGACCGGCTTTCTCGACGCTCGTCGGCCTGGCTTTTCACGCCGCGACGGACCGCGTCGATCTACGTTTCAACCCGGTCGCGGCCCAGGCTGTCACACGTATGCGCTGGACAGACGCGGTGCGCCGGATGTTCAGCACGATGAAGACGCAATACTGACCGATTCAGCGGGTAGTGGGCGATGGCCGAAGTTATCCCCAACCTATCCGGTTTTTTGGGCATCTCGCCAAAAAAGGGGGATGAATTGCCGACTCATCTGGTGCATGAAACTCGATCAATGGAGGTGCAGTCGGGCGCCTATGGGAGACATCTAGATGAGCATTGAAATCGGTCCGCCGCATGTGGACGAGCTGAAGCCCCGTATCACCGTGATCGGTGTGGGCGGAGCCGGCGGAAATGCCATCGCCAACATGATTGCCGCGCAGGTCGACGGCGTCGATTTCATCGTCGCCAATACCGACGCGCAGGCGCTGAATGCCTCGCCCGCCGAGCGCCGCATCCAGCTTGGCCCGCGCATCACCGAGGGCCTCGGCGCAGGCTCGCGTCCCGATATCGGCCGCGCCGCCGCCGAGGAAACCATCACCGACGTGCTGGAGTCTCTTAACGGCGTGCACATGTGCTTCATCGCGGCCGGCATGGGCGGCGGCACCGGCACAGGCGCCGCGCCGGTTATCGCCAAGGCCGCCAAGGAAAAGGGCGTCCTCACCGTGGGCGTCGTCACCAAGCCCTTCACCTTCGAGGGTTCGCGCCGCATGAAGTCGGCCGACGCCGGCATCGAAGAGCTGCAGAAGGTCGTCGATACCCTCATCGTCATTCCGAACCAGAACCTGTTCCTGATCGCCAATCCGAACACGACCTTCAAGGAAGCGTTCCAGATGGCCGACGAGGTGCTGCAGCAGGGCGTGCGCGGCATTACCGACCTCATGGTCATGCCCGGCCTCATCAATCTCGACTTTGCCGACGTCCGCTCCGTGATGGAAGAGATGGGCAAGGCCATGATGGGCACCGGCGAAGCCGAAGGCGACGGGCGCGCACTCGCCGCCGCGGAGAAGGCGATTGCCAATCCGCTGCTCGACGGCGTCTCGATGCGTGGCGCCAAGGGTGTCATCGTCTCGATCACTGGCGGCGAGGACATGCGCCTGATGGAGGTCGACGAGGCCGCCAACTACATCCGCGAGCTGGTCGATCCCGACGCGAATATCATCTGGGGATCGGCCTTCAACGAGAGCCTCAATGGCAAGATCCGCGTCTCGGTCGTCGCGACTGGTATCGACGCCGAAGCCGCCGAGAGCGTGCCGCAGAGCCAGCCCTTCCGCCTCGGCGAGATGGGCGCAGGGCTTGCCCGCCCCGTGCAGATGTCGCGCCCTGTGCTCGATCCCGCGCCGATGCCCGCCGCGGCCAAGCCGGAAGCCGCGCCGCTCGCTGACCTGCCGGTCGAGGACGACCTGCCTGCCCAGCATTTCATTGCCGCCGAGCCCGAAGATGAAGGCGATGAGCTGACGCTCGAGCCGCCGGTCGTTGCAGCGACCTTCGACGACGAGACCGGCGAGGATGAACTGGTGCTCCAGGAGATCGCGGAGCCCGTCGCCGAAGTGGCAGAGCCTGAACCCGCGCCGTCGCCGGCTCCGCGTTCCATGGGTGGGACGCTGTTCGAGCGCATGTCGCAGCTCGCGCGCGGCAATGCCCGCGCGGACGATGACGATGATGGCGACCGCGGCCGCGGCGAATTCGAAATGCCGCGCTTCCTCAATCGTCAGAACAATCAATAAATGACCGTGCCCGGCATCCGTAGGAATGCCCGGGCGGCGAAAGAGTGAGATCGCGTGAAACGGACTGCATGGATGATGGCGACGGCAATGCTGCTGCCGTCTGCCGCTCTTTTCCCGTATATGGCCCGTGC